>NZ_JBHIPV010000017.1:0-19503 GCF_042196165.1 Bartonella sp. AP20NXHL
AATTGCTTTAAGTCTTCACAAAGGATTTCTTCTGCTTGCTCTTGGCTAATACACATGCCTTTTTTGACAAGGGGGTGCCCCGCATTGCTGGTGTGGCCATAACCAATCGTCCAGACACATGCTGTATCTCGATATGCCTCTAAACGTAAACCTTCCCATTGTTTGATAAGCTCTAATCCTTCTTTCGATATCTTTCTCATCTGACGCTCCATAAAAAAAGCCCCACAAAAGTGAGGCGGCATAAAAATGTTTTCTTATGATCTCTATTGGCTATGCTCTTTGATCAGCTGCTCAACTTCTTCAACACGAAAGCCAAGTTGAAAGAGCGGCGCATATTCGCTTTCCTGTAATTCATACTGACAACGCTTTTCTACAAAATCACCATTTGAATCAAACGGTATGGTTGTTGTTAGACAAACCTTATGCGTGTCATCTTCAATCCCCTCTTCTCCTTCACTTAGCTCCTTGACTAAAATCCAATAAAAACGCGTCTCTAAAAGAACCTCTAACCTCCTTACGGTTTCAGCCTTATCAAAGGAAAGCATATTCATATAATCTTCTTTGCTATTTAAATGCTCTGGATAATCTATCATCTACCCCTCCTAAATAAAATGCCGTGGATAACTACAGCCACGGGCGCCAGCCGATTCATAAATGGCATTCCGTATAATGATTGCACGCAGATGTGGATTGATATTCGTAGTATCTGACCAGTCTCCACCAGCCAACAATGCATACATATCTTTTTTAAACTGTACATTTGGTGAGGTTCCAGTTACCGTTTGCATGAAACAAACATCTTTCACAAATTGCCAAACATAACCGCAACCATCTTCACAACCGATATGCGAAACCATCCGTATATTTGCCGTATTCTTATAACCTCCAGAATGTTTTGGTGAAGGTGCTTTTTTGCCTTGAATCCCACCACCTTCATTGCTTCCATACATCGCGGAGGCAAATTCTGTATTATTGAGCAAAGCCTTCCTAACACGCAGCATATCGGATATGTGATCTGTTTGTAGACGGTTCGTCGTAATAGGAACATTATACGCCGAGCGGGTATTGTGACCCGTCCCTGACTGAAGATAAATATCAACCCAAAGATCTGTAGAGGGGTCATAAACCATTCCTTCTGGTGAACTATGCGGGCGGTGATTGAGACACCAAACTGAATTGGGTAAAATATCCCCTGCTCTATAACCAGACAATGGGTGACCGGAAATCGTACCAACATCCGCACAGAGCGTATGAAACCCTCCTATCTTTCGTGAATTACTCACTGTGTAATCCCTTGGATACGTAGAGTTTTCTGATAAAACAAGTTTATGAGACTGTCCTCCATCAGAAACCAAATAAACATAATAATCTTTGCCCACCGAAAGAGGAGGAACGCTTATTCTTGTATCTGCCGTATAACTTGCAACTAAAATATCATTGCCTAATGCCAAGGTTATGCGTGTTCCTTTTTTCAAGGTTAATTCCGCTTTGCCTTTCGCAACAAGAAACGGTGTGGAAATTGAAAGAACCGTTAAATTGGACTGTTTCAGTAAATTGTTTACCTCTTCCGCTAGCACTTTTGTCTGTGAAGCTACTGTATGGGCTGTTGTTGCCGTTGCTAGGGAACTCTTGATACCTCCAAGCTCTTGTTTCGTCGTATCGGCTGTTGTTTTAGCTTCTTCTGCTGTCCTTTTCGCTCTATCAGCTACTTCCTTGGCTTTTTCGGCTTCGCTCTTGGCTTGATAGGCTTGTGAATCTGCCGACTCGGCTTTTTTCTTGGCTTCATCTGAGTACATCCGTGCTAAACTTGCTATAGTCTTAGCATTATCTGCTGTTTCATTCGCGTCGTAAGCTTTACTCCACGCTTCATTTGCTGTTTTTTCTGCCTTTTCTGCCTGACTACGCGCTTGCTCCGCGTCATGTCTTGCATAACCAGCAGACTCCTTGGCTTCCTTGGCTATTTTTTGTGCCTCTTCCGCTTCTTCCTCTAAAGACGCGGCTTTCTTACCCGCTGTTTCGGCTGCCCTCTGCGCCTCTCCTGCTATATATTTTGCATTACTAGCTATTTCCTTGGCTTTTTCTACTTCATTCTTGGCTTCATACGCTCGGTCATCGGCTTTCTCCGCTATTTTCTTGGCTTCTTCGCCTGCCATTTCTGCTAATCTTGCTATAGTCTTAGCGTTATTGGCTGCTTCATTCGCGTCGTAAGCTTTACTCCACGCTTCATTCGCTGTGCTTTTTACCTTTTCCACCTCACTACGCGCTTGCTCCGCATCATGCTTGGCATAACCAGCTGTCTGTTTAGCTTCTTTAGCTATTTTTTCGGCTTCTTCTGCGGCTGCTTCTAAAGACGCGGCTTTTTTACCCGCTGTTTCAGCTGCCTTTTGCGCCTCTCCTGCTGCATATTTTGCACTATTGGCTATTTCCTTGGCTTTTTCGGCTTCATCTTTTGCTTCATACGCGTAGTTATTGGCTTTCTCCGCTATTTTCTTGGCTTCTTCGCCTGCCGTTTCTGCTAAACTTGCTGTAAGCTTAGCACTATCTGCTGTTTCATTCGCTGTGTGGGCTTTATTCCACGCTGCATTCGCTGTGCTTTTTGCATTTTCCACCTCACTACGCGCTTGCTCCGCATCATGCTTGGCATAACCTGCTGTCTGTTTGGCTTCTTGTGCTATTTTCTCGGCTTCTTCCGCTTTACGCTTCGCCTCTTGTGCTATGCCCTTCACCGCTTCCCCACTCACCTGCCCTGCCGTCTCTCCTGAACGCGCCGCAGACTCTGCTACCGCTTTCGCTTCCAAAGCTACTTTTGTAGCCTCCTCTGCACTCTGTTGGGCTTGATGAGCCGTTGCTGTTGCACTATCCGCTGCACTCTTGGCTTCTTCTGCTGTGGTCCTCGCTGTATTCGCCACTGTAACAGCGCTTTCTGATGCTACTTTAGCTTCCTTAGCTACGCTTTCTGCTGTTGCTGTCGCTGTCGCTACCGATTGTTTTACTTCCTCCACTAAACCTTTTGCCTCAACAGCTGTCGTTTTACTTTCATTGGCTAACGTTGCTGCCTGATCTGCTACTTTCTTCGCTTCAGCGGCTTGAGACAGTGCTTCTGAAGCATCTTGTTGCGCTGTTGATGTCTCTAACGCCTGTTTTGCTTCTTGCACCATAGTCTTGGCTTCAGAAGCTGTAACTGTCGCATCATCTGCCTTCTTTTCGGCTCTTGCGGCTTTCTCTTCTGCCGTCTCTGCTGTGCTCTTAGCTTCTTGCGATAGGACATGAGCATCCTCTGCTTTATTCTTCGCTTCCACCGCTGTGTCTTTTGCACTATCCGCTAACTGCTTTGCATTATTCGCTAACGTTTCTGCTAAATGCGCTGTCGTCTTAACTTCTTCAACCAATTGTTTGGCTTCACCAGCTTTAGTCTTGGCTTGTGTAGCAACGTCTTCTATTGTTAAAGCCCTCTGCTCTACTCCTTCTGCTGTCCTTTTGGCTCCCTCAGCTGTATTCTTGACATGATCAACCGATTGCTTAAGACCATGAGCTACCGACAGGGCTTTAGACGCCGTTTCTTTTGCATCACCGGCTACCGAAGAGGCTCTATCAGCTGTCATCTTGGCTTCAGAAGCTGTCGTGAGAGCTTGCCCACTGTTCGTTGCTGCTGTTTCTGCAACATTCTTCACCTCGCCCATCACCTGCTTGGCATCATCAAAAGCGCTCTTGGTTTGTTCGGAAAGTGTTTTTGCATCTCCTGCCGTTGCCTTGGCTTCTCTTGCCTCTGTCAAAGCTGTCTCTACTGTGCTTTGAACTTGTGTCACTCTTTGAGAGCTTTCCGTGACCGTTGTCGCCACTCTATCAGCTGCACCTTTAGTATCATCCGCAATACGCTTGGCTTCTTGCGCTAACCTCTCAGCCGCTTCTGACTTCATCTTGGCATCTTCTGAAGAGGTTTTCGATACCTCTGCTGTTGTCTTGGCGGCATTGGATACTGTTAATGCCGTATTTGCCTGCTCTAAAGCTGTCTCTGCTGTCGTCTTGGCTTCAGAAGCTACAGTAACTGAACTCGCTGCTGTGTCTGCTATAGTTTTCGCTTGATCTGCTGTTTGTTGCGCCCCATTCGCACGCGCCATGGCTTTTTCTGCTTCTTGCCTTGCATTAACAACCTGCTCTAACGGGGCAAAGGTTTCATACGAATACAAAGATGCCGTCCCTAAAAGCTTCGGAACAACAACACTGTCTTGAGAAGTTCCTGCTATCATTTCTTCTCTCGTCGCGACAGGTATCAAATATTCATGTTCATGATCGGGTATCTTCATCTGCTTTATTCCTTCATTCAGAGGGCTTCATCCAATGAACACTCTTTCAAATCTTCAAGCTCTTCTCTTAAGGTTTCTAAGCGCTTCTCTAAATCTTTCAGTGAACCATTAAGCTCTGTTTTCAAAGCTGCTTTCAGTAAATCAAAAACGCCATTAAGCGGCGCATGTACAAATACTTCCCCCGAATACAAAACGACCCGTACTTGAGACGGGTCGCTAATCTCTGATATCGCAAACGGTTTTAATGACATTTCAACTCCTCATGTCTTGATCCCATAAACTACACTCACATTAACGGGGCGCGTTTCAACCCCACCAACCCTCTCTGCCATAAGGTGATGTTCATGATGCTCTCTGTCATAGATGCCCTCTTTAATCGGCATCGAAAAACTTAAAAAGCTTTCAAAGGGGCTCCTGATAAACCAAGGTAAACGCGGCGGCTTATCTTTTTCTGTAAACCAAAATGGAAGCTCTACCTGTGGACTTCCTGCTATTTGGTCAAATTCTTGATTACACCTTTCCAAGGCATCCCCACTCAAACCTACACACTCTTCGTCTATAGCTCTCTTGCGCCTTTGCAAGTGAACTTCAGAAGAAGAAACATCTCGTTTTTTTCGAGAAGAAAGACCTTCTGATGACGCTGGACCTATAAAATGTTCGTGCGCTTTTAAAGAACAGGGTTGTATACTTGCAAAAGAACGCCAAGGGTCTAAATTGCGTTCATTATCAAGTCCCCGTAAAAATAGCCCCCGAAAATCGGGAACATTAAACGTCGTGGCGCCATCTCCCTCTCCCCACGTCGTTCCTATGACACAAAATAAATCCCAATAGACAAGCCGCGGATAAGCCTTCCCATCACATGGCAACCAACCATCCGGCAAGCGCTCCATTGCAAACGGTCCTATCAGACCAGTGGGTAAGCGTTTTAAGGAAGAAACTTTGCCCCTTGTCGGGTTGAGAACTTGCCAACCGGTTATATCTTCATCATACACAAGCGTATAAAGACAGCCATCTTGTATCTCTCCTCCCGATAAGGCTAATAAACCGGTTTCTGTCGCCTTATAAACGGGCTTACCGGCTAAATTATTTAAAGCAATTGTTGTCGCCCCAACATTCTTGCCCTTCGCTTTAAAACAAACCGATATGCCATTCTTATACTCTAAAAATGCCGATTGGCTTAGAAGCCTTATCACGCTCGTCTTTTGGTTATTATCAACCGTCACAATCCCTTCAAGTACGCCGCCCGTATCCGATAAATATTCACGCACCCGTTGCATCATAAAACGAGCGCTATTATTAACCGTGTTAGGGTGCTGTCCCTCTGACCAATTAATTAAAGCATCAGCACCACCATTCTCAGATGCCGTTAAAGACCAATCATAAATCGTGGACATCTGAACCTCACGTCTTGATTCCAAATACAACACTTATATTAATCGGACGCGTCTCACTTATACCTGAACTTGCCAATGCAACATCACGCATATGAAGGTGGGAATGGGGAAAAGCAAGCTTATGGTGCACACGTATATCCTCTGCTCTCACGCCAAAACGTTCGGCAAGTTTCAATCTTTGCTGGTCATTCAACACATATCCCCAGATGATCGTCATATCACCATGCCAACTCTCTTCCTGATTTTCATCATTCAAAATCGTAAAGGATTGACCACTATGATCATGCTTTCTCATAGCGTCATTTTGTAAAGTGCCAAGATAACGAAAGCGGTCTATCTCGCGGTCATCATCAACACCTCGTAAAAAAACACCACGCAAATCGGGAACGTTAAACTTGTTCCAAGTATCAGCGCCTCCCCACCTGATCCCTATCGCTTCATAAAGAGCAGGATAATCACTGCGCAAATAAGCCTTCCCATCACAAGGTAACCAGCCCTCTGGCAAAACTTGCATTCCAAAAATTCCTATCGTCCCTGTAGGATAAATGGGAATAACCGGTTCTTGTGATAAAGAGAGAGGCGTAGGATTTAAAACTTGCCAAGCATGATCCCTATAAATCAAGCTATAAATGCACCCCCTTTGAAGTTCACCTCCAGATAATGCACGAATGCCTAATTCCGTCGCCTTATAAACAGGTTTAGCGGCTAAATCATTCAAGGCAATTGCGGTTTCCCCAACATTCTTACCCTTCGCTTTAAAACAAATTGATATCCCATTCTTATACTCTAAAAATTGCGATTGGCTTTGAAGTCTTATCAACGTCGTCTGCTGTTCAGCATCAACCGTAAAAGTGCTTTCAATCACACCACTCGTATCGGATAAATATTCACGCACACGCTGCATCATCACACGAGCACTATTATTCAGACTACTAGGACGTTGTCCTTTTGACCAATCTATTAAATCATCACAATAGGCATTCAAGGAGGCATTTAAAGACCAATCATAGATCGTCGACATCTTACACCTCATGTCTTAATCGCAAACAGAACACTCACATTAACTGGACGCGTCTCGCCTTCACCAGTGCTCTCCAAAACAACCTCTTGGTTCTCATCAAGAGTATAAGGACTTGCAACGTGACTCCTTAAATTCTCACGCTCTATACCCATAAAATTCGCTAGAGAGCTTCCCCCAAACAAGCCTAGACGATAGCCCAATACATCTGTCGTATTCCCATCCCAAAAGTTTTCGTTGCTGGTAAAATGAGACATCGAAAGGCTCTGTCCTTGATGTTGATGCGACTCGATTAAATCTGTTTGCACACTTGCAAAAGAACGCCCTTCATCAATATTGCGCCCTCCATCAAGCCCCCGTAAAAACATTCCTCGAAAATCGGGAACATTAAACGTCGTAACGCCATCCCCCTCTCCCCAAACCGTTCCTATCGTCTCAAATAAATCACGATAATCACGACGTAAATAAGCCTTCCCATCGCAAATTAACCAATCCTTTGGAATCCCACGCATTCCAAACGTTCCTATAAAACCCGTGGGATAAAGACTGCTTTCTTCTTCTAAAGGGATAGAGGTAGGATTAACAAGATGCCAATGATCTCCATTATAAAACAATGTATAAATGCACCCTTGTTGGATTTCGCCCCCTGATAAAAGCGATAAACCCGTTTCCGTTGCTTTATAAACCGGCTTGCCATCTAAAGCATTTAAGACAATCGTGGTCGCTCCAACATTCCTGCCCGTCGCCATAAAGCGCAAAACGATACCATTCTTATACTCTAAAAACTGTGAAGTGCTTGCAAGTCTTATCACACTCGTTTGTTGGACATGATCATTTGTCACAATGCCTTCAAGCTCTCCACCCGTGTCTGACAAGTATTCCTTTACGCGCTGCATCATCACACGGGCGCTCGTATTCACACTGCTAGGATACTGTCCTTCGGACCAATCAATCAAATCATCTACGCGCGTATTATCCGCCGCTCTAAGCGACCAATCATAGATCGTTGACATCTCTCATAAATCCTAATTCCGGTAAAACGCCCGCATGAATTGCGTCATCAAAGGATTATCATCTTCATCACTCTCTTCTTCTTCCGAAGCCTCTTCTTGTGATGCTAATAATGCCCTTAAAACCTCTAACAAGTTGTCTCTATTTCTAATGCCACCATGCGCTGTAGGACTTGCTCTATGAGGCTGCCCACCATACATCTGTAATACACGGTTGACAAAATCACTTGCACGCATAGCGTTGTTTCCACCATTCAAGCCAACCGCATTGCTCCCAACAATTTGCGCCGCATTGGCATGGGGATTTTGCAAAAGACGCGCGGCTCCTCCTGCACCTTGTTGATGGGCTAAATACAATTCCGCTTCACTAGGCGCTCTTCCCAAAAGGCGGCTTAAATGATTGCGATTATCAAGCGTCAACCGCCCCATGGCATCTGCCGCTTGCATGGGGTCAAAACGATCCTGCAAACCATATTGTTTGGCGGTGCTGTCTATAAATTGATACAACCCACCAGCAGAAGAGCGGGGATTCCTTGCATTGGGATTGCCTCCACTTTCCACTTGCGCAACACGGTATAAATAACTCTCTGGCAAACCATAACGCGCTGCTGCTTGACGGATCGCTTGATCTACTGAAGGACTATAACGGGTCATCGATTAAACATCCTCACAACCTCGTTTCCACTTAATCTAAACAAATCAGAAAAACGCTTTTTCACCCACTCTTTCGTGACATATCCATTATGATGCGCTTTCACCATGCGTTGAATGAGAGCTACAATTTGATCATTCTTAATCTGTGTCCCCCCTGTTAACAATTTGACAACATCCTTTTCAATCCGTTGACGCTCTCTAAACGCCGCCTCTTTGAAAGGAATCCAAGCAGACTTCCCAGCAGCTTTTGCTAATTGTACAGCTGCATCATGTTTACCCGTTGGCATATTGACGTTATGCATAAAAGATATCTTTTCATCCGCTACACGACCTGGTATTCTGTTATAAAAATCTGCATAATTAGCTTCTTTTTCGACAACCTTCTTGACCGCAGAAGCTTTATCGGCTCCATAAATCTTTGCAAATCGTTTATACAGATCATTCGTACCAAAAATCTCCTTTGCCTTGGATACTTCATCTTTTGTTTGACCCATACCTTGTAAAAGTTCTGCCCTTGAACCCTTTTTAAAGTATTCTTGTTGTGCCTTTGGTAATTCATCAAAGATTTTACTGAACTCATCCTTATTAACCGACTTGCTAAGGATTTTGGAACCTTCATCCATGGCATCTAAACGTGAACTATATTGGTGATACAATGATCGTGCCTTCTTATATTTAGGCGATATATCATCCATAAGCTCTAATAACTTTTTCTGAATGCCAACTAAGGTATGAACTTTACTATTATCTCCTATCTTCTCGGCTTCATCTCTCATAAGACCAAGTTTAACCTTCGTTTCATGGAGAACTCCCATGTTGGGTTTTTCTTTAAGGAGATTAAATTTTTCAGAAGAAAACGAACTGACTTCTTTGCCACCACTCGTGAATTCCTGTAGCCCTCCTTTATAAGCCTGTTTGAAGTATGGACGCTTCATTAATTCATTAAGAGCACCATAATGCTGTTCTCCTATTGGTGTTTTTTGAGCTATTTCGTAAAGAGTATGTGGTTCTGCTTTCCTAATCGCGATAAGATCATCTTTTAAACCTGTAACATTTTGACGAGGAACAAAGTATTTATCAGCCGCCTGATGAATACGCTCCCCTCCTCCCAGCGCTCTCTGTTCAGCTCTCTTGGTTAAATCAAGATAAGCCCCTTGGTTTCTTTTCGCGATATCAAAAACAAGATCCTGTAAAAAAGGACTATGATCAGCTACGTAATCGGTAGGAACTGCTTTTTTAAAAGATTCTCCTAGCTCTTCAGAAGCTTCATTGCCTAAATGTTTACTGATTGCTCTTAACGTATCTTTTGAAACACCTTCTTTCGTATGAGAAGGAGAAAAAAGTCTTCGTATTCCACCAAAAGTAGAACCAAGCATACTGCCTACAAGATTTCCAGCCAATGCCCCGCCCATTCCTAAAGTTCCACCAGATGCCGTGGTTTGAAGTGTATTTAAAAGTCCTTCGCCTTCTCCTGCGCCATGTAATGCACCAGATGCTGCACCTACTTTAAGCAAATGAGGTAATGTTGTTTTGTTCGTGATGCCTAAAAATGGACTTGCAAATCGACTTGGGGGTAACTGACCTGCTTTCAAAAAGGCTTGACCTAACGTTGATCCTCCAAGATTCCTTGCAAGTGTAGGCGCTACAAGGCGTGCTCCTGAGGCTAACAATCCTCCTCCTAAAGTCGCAAGGGAAGGAATTGCCGCCCCTAAAGCATTTCCAGCAAAAGAAGTCCAATAATGTTGATCACTCATCCTACGATAATAATCACGTATTCTATTGGCTTCTTTCTCATATTTTTCTATGGTTTTCTTATCTCCAGTCCAATAGTTGTAAAGCCCATTCAAAAAAGCACTTATTGCCCACTGATCATCAGAATCACGTCCTGCCGCTGTAATCCCCGCAATCTCATCATCTAAATTAAAACTCAATCCATGCTTTAAAGAGTTCCAAAAAGCTTCACTTTGCGTGATTTCGGGATGTTGGAATGATGTTTCGTATTCATCTTTAGGGATACGACGTATAACCCTTATTCCAGGACCAAAATCTGGAAATGGTTCCTCTACCGATGTTTCGTATTCCTCTTTAGGGATACGGCGTATAATTCTTATTCCAGGACCAAAATCTGGAAAATCTTGATGAGTATTATTATGATGAACCATTTATCTATCCCTAATAATGTCATATATATAGTTACCGTCTGGTATGGATACTCTTTCTCCAATAGCAAGTTTTTTAATATCTTCTCTGCTACTTATAGTTGGCAAATTTGCACTTCCTCCTTGTGATGACTGATTAGCAGAGGAGCGACTAGCATCTTCACCTAGTAAATAGGCTTTTGCTTCAGGCGATAGTCTTGAAATAACATCTCTTATTTGATTCAGATTCCGCGTAAATAATTCTACATTCATATCAATGCTTAGTTCACCTAAAGAATGCTTTAGCATGTCAAGATCTTTATCACTGACATTTCCAAGTCCTACCGCTCCTGTCCTTGATAATTGCTTCAGTTCGTCTATACGATCACTTGCTATACGTTCCTTAATTGATTTCACGACTTTATCTGCACCATTTTCTTTCAATCCAGGAACAATGCTTTTAATCCAAGCAATCAGACCTGTTGCATACCCACCTTTTTCCTTAAGGTACTCATCAAGATATGTGAGATCTTTCAATAAAATACTTTTCCGTACTATATTATTTGCATATAGAGCTTTTGCACGTTCAGCTTCCTCATACGATTTACCACCTTCAACCATAATATATCTATATCCACCTGGTGCATTCGGATCTTCCACAAGCATCCTACCGTCATTGGTAAATTGGGAATTCCTATTTCCACCGTTCACTTTTTGTAATAGAAAAGCATTCAACGCATCTCTATTTCCAGCTATGAACCGCGCCTCTTCCTCACTGTACCCTTTAGATTTCAGATACTCGACAGTCTGGTTAACCTGTCCTCTTTGTTTATCTCCTTCATGCAAGTTCTTCAGCCCCTTGGCAAAAAGTTGCCATCCAGATGAATTTGGACTTGCTGTTATCGCCCCCATAAGAAAATCATCAATATTTTTACTAACATCAGACTGTGAAAAACGAGAAAGTTTATCCCAAAAACTAGGTTCTGGTTTAGAATTCTGTTCTTGTGGTGTCACTGGTTCTGTTACAACAGATGCATGATTTCCTACACTAGGTGGAATTTTTTCTCTTGGAATTGGAAACGAAGGTTTATTTTCCTCATTAGGATAAATAGAGCCTATCGGAACTAGAGAACCGTGATACACATCATATGGATTATTCATAGAAATCATACTAGGGAGAACTGGTACTTGAGGAATAAATGGTAATTTTCTATCTTTATCCAGTCTTTGACTTTCATCTATTCCTTCCTGCAATCGCTCTGTTGTCGTTTTTTTTCGTTTGAGTTCGAAATGTTTATATCTCGGGTCAAAATCTATAAAAACCATTACTTTCCCTTTAACTATTTATTTTTTCTAAGATTATTCAAACTAAACGGCAGCATTTGCTGCCTTTTCCGCAGCCTTCTTTAATCCAAAAAGCACCATCATAGCATTCTGCCAAGGGTCGTTACCATGCATCTTAGATTCTGACACATTATTCGTCGTCGTGCCGTAATTCCTTGCAAAGCCATGACCGGCGTTCATAAGCATATTCAACCTATTCCAGCCGCTATTGTCTTGTTCCAGCCAACGTTCTCTATTGGCATCAACAAGGCGTTGATTGTAGTCATTAAGAACAGATGACCCCTGCAACATATTCGAATATGCGTTATTATAAGAGGGGAATAAGTTGCCTATCATGCCTAAGCGGTTCTCATTCAGTTGATCAATCATCGAATTGGCTTGCATCATATGCTGTAAATCTCTATCACGCTGGCGATACTTGATACGAGCTAATTCATCATTAAGCCCCCTCTGTAACTCATTGTTATGCGCACTAGAGCCATAAAGACCACTCCCTAAAAACTGTCGATTAATACTATTTCTTATTTCACTTAAGCCCTCTTTAAGTTCCTCATCAAATTGAGAATTCGGTCCCATCAAACCACCAGATGCAATCCAGTTAAGGTTTCTCGCAGACGATGTTGGAGTATTCATCAAATGATTCATATAATTCTGATACTGATGAGGAATAGCTCCAAGACCTCCAATTGCTTGATAAGTTGGAGCACTTAAAGGTGCAACACGAGGTCCCCCATAAACATTACCACCCATCCCTGTGTCATACATGTTATACGCATCTGCACCCCCACGCTTAAAGACATTCTGCATCCAAGCGGGAGGAGCGCTTGTCTGCACCTGCTTTTGTTCTGTCGTTGCTGGTCTACTGCTCCCCATGTCACAATTCCTTCCTATAATAAAGCATACCTATGCTATAGCCTTGCTTGGTTAGTGCACGCTTCCAACCTAAACGACCCAAGATCTCCATTTCAGAAGCACCATTCTCACGCGCCCAATCCTCTACAAATTTCAAATTATCAACTTGATCAAGAACGCCCTTCCCACTACATTCACAAATCAGTGCGCGCTTCTTTCCTAAAACTGTCTGCTGTATCTGGGTCGTGAATGCCGCTAAAAAGCGTTCGTCATCATCCAAAACAAGCCATAACTGTTTCTTGCCACTGCAAATCGCTTCAATCAGTTCCTGCAACGTGATTTCATGTTTGAAACGCTCTACATACTCTCTAAAGGATGCAATGATGTCTTCCAGATAAGGCGCTATACGCTCCATATCCCAAGACGTGGTCAAAAAGACTTTTGCCATTACCCTCTGCCTAAAGGACGTAAATCCACATTAAATCCTGTGATTTGGTTCCAATGAATGCCTTCAGGAATACGCAATTTAAAGCGGTGATAACGATTGCGCGAACGACCGTGATAAGCACCCGTGACATACGAACACACCCTCTCCTTGTGCCATATGATCGGCGTCTGATTATTGCGAAGCCGACGCTCTCCAATGCTTAAAAGACCTTCCGTCGTATCAACTTCGGCAAACATCTTCGTAATAAAGTTAAAACTTCCATCCGGTGCCCCCATCTCTTGTGAAACAACCGTTGCCTCCATCGGGGCTCCCGTAAACATAACAAGCCGATTGTTATCATCAAAAGCACCAAGCATTGGCGCGCCACTTTGCCAACGAGGGCTGTCTAAAGAAGCCGGCAATGCCTCAAGATTGATCGAAATCTCATCTAACTGTTCTAAAGTATAACCTGTCGTAAACACTGGAAAGAACGTGAAAGGCTTCCCTTGTAGCGTCGACCATTTCTGCAATCCCCAATCATAGACAAAGGTCGTTTGCTCGTTATTGCCTCTCTTTAAGGACCAGTAAATCCGGTTATCAATGGGGTCTATAACCCCTTGCATCTCATCAAGAGCAAACTTATCAAATGTTTTAAAAACCGTTCTATCAACCTTTTCAAAACCTATCGGTAAAAGTTGACCATCCAAACTCATCTGATAAAAACCACCATCACCTGCAAAAAAAGCATCACTCCCTCGACACGCTATAGAGGCTGCACTGCGCGCTCCACGCTTGTCTTGGATCTTTTGAAAAGCAAACGGGCTCTTGGAACCTAACGTCAAAGAACCAGCATAAATAGCAGAACGAAGAAAAATAAGGGGATTGGTTGTTTCTGTTGCCCCCTGAACGTATTCTCCATCTTGGAAATCCATATAACCACTAACATTATATTGAGTCTCCCATAGAGTTTCATCGCCTTCTCCAGACCAATGAATGCGATTGGGATTATCTGTCAATTGCATCAAACAAACAAAAGGTCCCCAAATTTTGACCAATCCCGCTTTCGGTGGATTTCCTTCTAAATCTTCAAACCGTTCAGAACTAAGGACCTTGAAAACTTGCGGTTTATCATTTTTATTCACCGCAATAACCATGTTTTTAAAAAGAGCAAACGACCATTTATTCTCTTCATTTGCTTGATAAGTCACACCACTTTGGCTTATGTCCTTCCAACCCTTGGTTTGACTATCATAACTGTAAAGCTTTTGCTTGCCTCCTACGATTATCTTAACACCATTGCCACTTCTAAACGCTATGCACCCCAAAGGCTTTTCTTCCAAAGCATGAGACACAACCATTGCACTAGGCATGGGTATGTAACCGCCATCTGCTGGTAAAACATTCACAAGGCTATCCGTAAAGCTACCGTTGACGACCGAAACATCTGGTCTGTAATCGGCTACTGGAAAATAAACCATATTAGAAATCCGTTGGTATTATTCTGGTCACGTTATGACGTTGAGACGTCTCTGCACGCAATTCATGCAACTGTTCGTTAAAGTCATTGTAAGCTGCCGTTGCACAATCGGGGTCTTTCAAGATATTCTTGTAAAGTTCGTATTTTGCACGCGCCTTAATCAAATCAAACGCGTGCACAAACCATGGGTGCTCCTCATCGACACTATCTATCTCTGATAAACGCAATGGAGAGAGAATTAGTTGAATCTGATAGGCTCTATCCGGCGTGGGATAAAGATGTAATTTCCTATCAAAATAACTGTAACAAACCGGCGTTCCTTGCTGCTCTGATGATAACAAAGGCTCTAAAGAAACATGGTCATTACATTCCAAGGCAAACTTATGATGTTGATCAGAACTTAAATAAACGTTTTTGATTTTAACAGCTGTTTCAATAGGGCGGGTAGTGCTTGCATCATAAACACCTTGTCCCGCCCGTGTCTCAAACACCACATCACGGCTTTCGTTAAAGTAAAAGGTCTCCCGTTCACAAAAACGAATAGCTGCAAAAATGCTTTCTTGGATTTGTTGAACATACTCATCGGCTATGTCATCAATCTCATCTTGAATGACCGACACTAAGTG
The DNA here is from genome assembly GCF_042196165.1 of Bartonella sp. AP20NXHL. NCBI lineage: Bacteria > Pseudomonadati > Pseudomonadota > Alphaproteobacteria > Hyphomicrobiales > Bartonellaceae > Bartonella > Bartonella sp. AP20NXHL. Next base: position 15,245 of record NZ_JBHIPV010000017.1, read on the forward strand.
CGAAAGTGTTCTCTTATGACGATAAACATCTCGCTTTACTGGTATCGGTCCTCCGGTTTTAACCCGAATATAATGACGTGTCATCAAAATACCTCTCAACGATTGGTCACGAATTGCACCACCACAACACACTCTCCAGCCGCGGTTGTTTTATCCCGTGTTGCATAAAGCGTAAGCTCTTGATCTTCTGGAACAAACTCTTTTTGGTTGGTTGATGTAAAATCTTGAGTGCTTTGGGTTTTGATGTCCTTTTCACTAAACTCATTACCACCATAGGTGCTACCTATCTTTAATTTCGCATCCGAAAACGCTGTCTTCACAAACGCTTTAATCGAAAGGATCATCGCACCACGCGGTAAAGTCCCGATTTTGCGTGTCAAATGCTTATCTTTATACGAGATGTTCAAGCGAAAAAAACTCACTTGTTGCGTAACCAAGTTTCTCCCTTGTAGGGGTTGTGGTAATCCTTCTGCCATGTTTTATTTCCTTTCTTTGAAAATTAAGAAGGCTTTTCGCCTGTGCAAGTTGAAACAACAACGGTTCCGAAATCTTGCGCATTTTGTCCTCTTCCAGGCATTTGGAAACGTGTTTTCTTCATGCCTATGATTGTCTTAGCTGCAACACCATATACCCGTTGATAATCATCAAGCTCTTCAACCAATTTATAGCGCGTCTCTTGATTTTCTGCTCCAAAGGCAAGCATCGCACTCTGTGCACCCAGTAATACAGCACGGCGGACATTTTCTTCAACACTACCATCGGATTTAACACCATGGGTTACATGTTCGGATTCTCGTAAAATCACACCATTATACATGCCTAGTGAACCATCAAAAATCGGGTTCTTCGCGCGCGAACCTGAATAAACTGCCTTTTGTATATCAAGCCATTGACCAGTATCTGTATTGGTACGCAATTGCATAACTTGTATGGGATGAAGATACATCACGTAGACATTGGAACCACCAACCCGTACTGGTCTGATTTTGGGGTTAGCCAACTTTGCAACTTTAACAGCTTCATCTATGAGCTTAAGACTAAAACCGTGTTTTGCCAGCTCTTTTACGTCTTCATCTTTCGTTTTGGCTTCTGGTCGCACAATACGCTTACTGCTTGGTGCCAATGGTGCATTAAAACCATAATACAATTCATCAAGTTCAACTTCACGTCCTTCAAACTTTATTGTAGGCGCTGTATATCCGCAAACTTGAAGAAAAAACATCAAACTCAAACGGTCTGCAAACCAATCAACCAATGACTTATGTGCTTCGTCGCGTAAACTAAACAAAATACGTTGTTGATCAATCGTACCTTTATTTTTTGTTGAAACAGCGTTATTAAGTTCATTGATATAAAGTTTATCATGAAGGAATTGGAGTGCCTCTTCATTGCCTTTAAGCGTTTCACCCTCGCTTACACCACGCCCCATAATCTGTGCTCGTAAGCTAAACGTAACACAATCTCCGCCTTCTTTCCTAAGTTCATTCTTGACTTGAATGATACTATTGGAGCCTTCTCCCATTAATGGTTCAATATCAAGCGCTTTAGACGCTTCATAATTTAATCTCTTTGACCAAGCTTGCACTGCTTGTGCATCATTAATAGGTATACGTGTTATTGCCATTGATTTCACCTTTCTTTGCTGTAAAAAAAAACCGGCTTTAAGCCGGTGAAAAACCCACATCAAAGCGGATTATATTATGCGCCTAGACTATACTCAGCCATCGCGCCCCATTAACTTATCAAAAATGATTTGATTTTTAGGATTGCTATACCATTCTCCAAATTCTTTATCAGACATATCACAAATGTTTTTTAAAGTGATTGGTCCAACACTCCCTCCTCCACCAGATGCCGTTAAGGTTCTCGCAGAATTCTGACGGCTTTGAAGTTCTGCAACTTGATTATTCGCTTGAACCCCTTGGTTCTGATAGCCAAGATTTTGCGCTATTCTATAAATCTCTTCTGCCGGATTGAGATCTCTTTGTGCACAAGTCGCTACAAGAGCATGCAATTGATCTCTTATAATCGCATCTATTGTGTTTTGTTGTCCATACTCAGGATAAAGTGATGACCAAGAACTCAATTCCTTTGCGCGTGCCTCATAAAGAAAATTTGCCGCGGCGTCAAAATCACTGGATTTATTTTGAAACGACTTAACAGAATTATTAAAAAATTCACCAAGACGTATATCATGCTGCTGCCGTTCCTCAGCTTGTCTTAGCGCTTCTTTCTGTTCCCTAATATACGCATCCTGCTCTTGTAGCTTTTTTCCCATCCAACTCATATAGCCAATAATGTCTTGTGTAGGGTCTGGGGGTGCATTTTCACCTTCAACCATTGGCGTCTGGGATTGGGGTTCATAAAACTTTACAAGCGCTTCACGGGCTTGTTTGGCTTGTTGCTCCATACGCTGCTGCTCTATGCTAGGAACAATCTCTGAAGGTTTTTCAACAGGCTGTGCAACCGGCTCTGGAGAGGTGACATCATCATTATCAATCGTTTCACCATCATAAGTGCCGGCATCAAAAGAGCTCTCATCATCAAAGACCGGTGCTCCAACTCTGTAATCTTCATTCATAGCTTCATTCATTTCTGCATTCATTCTTTCACCTCTCTTAACTATGCATACCTCTGTGTAATGCTATTCGCTCTCGCATAATCTGATTGTGTGCCTGATCATTGAGAAGCTTCTGCCGTTCAATGTCATGGCGCTGTTGCATCATTTCTGCTTCTAATTCTGCTCTCTTTTGACGCATGAACAATTCAATCTGCTTGCCTTGTAAATCCATCTGTTGCATCTGATTTTTAGCCGCAATATCTTGCTGCTTTTCCTGCAACTTCATTTCCTGCTCGGGATCCATCTGCTGTTGTTGTGCCATTTGTTGCTGTTGGAACTTCTCACTGACACGATTGAGTAATGACGCCGGCAATGGAGAATAACGAAGTAGATCAAGCATAATATCCGGCGTAATCGCATTTTGAAGCAATGGGAGCAGCTGTGTGATGATACCGAAGGTGCGCTCTTTCTCATTCGGGCTGGTTGGCGCATCATCAACTACAATATCATACTCGACACTCGTTACTTCTTCACGCGTCAATGGAATATATTGCGCATTCTCCTCACCAGATATCCGTACCAAACGACCATCGGACAAGTAATTCTGGATAAGATGCAAAATAATCTTACCTTGCCGCTTGCGGTACAAACGTAAACCATCAAACAGACAAGCAAGCAGATTTAAACTGGATTGGCGTCGTTGTGCCTCCAAAATACCCGCTTGTGACACTTCTCTTGTGCCAATGAATTCGGGCGATAAACCCGTCACCTGATTAATTGCTTCCTTAGCTTCATTAAACAGCTGGAAAAAGCCTTGTGGAAACTGTGCTACAGGCTTTGGTTGTATTTTACCACCTGCCAATGCGTTAGGTTTAACCCATGTAATACTGTCTGATCGGCTTAAACTTTTTGCTGCTTCTCTCTCATCCTTAAATGCACCACTCTCTGCCATTATCCCGCCTTTGGATTGGCTATTAAGGATATACATAACTTGACTAAAGTACTTATTCGCCCACCGTTGTGGGTCTTTTGTAGGACGCACAACCCCATAAAATTGCCGTTCTATCTTGTCAAAATACCCCGTTATACACTCCCAACCCAATTGACCCGCTGGAACCATGGGTTGATCGGGGCATAGCAAAACCTTCCTGCCTAAAAAAGCGCGCTTAACAACCTTTTTATTAAAAGCCGCCCCTTGAATATTAGGCATCATGCACTGGAGCTGCTTAAATTCTTCCTCGCTATAATCACGAAGTTCTCCAGTGCTTAAATCGGGCGCTTTGTAATATCGCTCGCTTTCAAACCAACGGCATTCAACAAGCGTGACCATCCGACGACCGTTTTCAACATCAATGCCCTTCTCATCATTATAAGCTTCAAGATCATTATGATGAATGCCCTCATAAGCAACCCCATCCCTTGCCCAATCTGCACTCAGCTCTGTCCAATGAGCTTTGGGAAACATCTGCTTAGCTACTTCCAAGGGCTTGCGATCTACATACCACATGCGTTGTGCATCGGTTAAATTCGGTTGCACTGCCGCGCTATCCCAAACCATCTTTAACGGGTCTAAACGCGTAATGACCGGTTCACCATCAAAGCTATTTTCATAATCAAGGCGGGTATCAGTCCACCCCATGCCGCAGATAACCGCATCTTGGAAAGCATCACTATCAGCGTATTCTGCATGCGCCATGTC
>NZ_JBHIPV010000018.1:0-16772 GCF_042196165.1 Bartonella sp. AP20NXHL
ATAAATGCACTGATGCTGTTCTCATAACCAAAGATCACCTGTAGCGCACTATTGCTTGAGGGAACCTCTAAATCATTGCCACTATCATCAAACTCTGCTTCAAATGTATCGGCTTTATTATACAACACATTGATTTATAATGATAATTTACTGTTTTGTATATTGAATGAGAGACCCGAATATTGTAAGATTCTCTCATTTCAAATCTGTTTATATTGCTGAAGTATTTTTTTCAATTTTTTCCTCAATCGTATTGTGTAAAATTAAAATAATCGGGATAGCCATAAAACAACAGATCAAAATAAATAAGCTAAAAATACATATAAAAGTAAAGATATCAAACTCTCTGCCCCCATCCAATACTTGGATAATAACCTTATCCAACATCTGGATAACAAAGTCCACTGCCAAAATGATAACAAATATGCAGATGATTATTTTATATTCCTTCGATGAAAGGACCATAACTTCTTTAAACGCTAAAACTTCAGATTCTTTATCAAATGCTGAAGAGACTCCCAAAACCTTATTATCTGGATTTTAAAGTGTCTCATGAAATGGTTATGTTTCTTGTATTGTCATACTGGTCTCATTTTTTTCTTTCATTTTCGGAGCGTGTTTCTGGTGCTTCTCCATATCTTTTCCATCTATCTCTTTCCGCTCTTTCACAGTTTCTGTTACACAAAAAACAAAGAGTCCCTATAATAACCATAACGAATATGATGAGTACTATTGCAAATCCCACCGTTCATTCCTTTTTCAATGAAATCGTTGTTCATGATCTCATGCATTTTTCCTCATTTGCATCAATGAACAACTTTCTGTTTTCTTATCGAGATATTTTCTTCAAATTTTGAAGCCTATTGTTTAAACTATCAACTTCGTGATTGAGCCTTTCAACTTCTTTATTGAGTCCATCAACATGTCCATGATGTTCAGAAATCACTTCTAAGTAATGTAACATTTGAGACTGATCTTTATGCTTATTTGCTTCACCTAGCCCTCGAAAGGCTTCTGTCCTTTTCTCAACATGCTCAAATATAGTCAAAACCTTCTCGATCCGCTCAAAAACCGCAGCATTGCGTTTTAGAGTTGTTTGATATTTATAAGAAAGTTGTTTGTTGTTTGGCATATTTTTCAGCAATGCCAAATAGAGTTCCTGCTGTTCAAGAGCTATTCTCTTCAAGTCGTCTACCATCACATTCAATATTTTTACGGTATCGCTCCATCCCCGTTCAGCATTTTCTTTTTCAAACTTGACTGAATCCAACTTTTGAACAGCATCATCGCGCTCCCTAACCACTGTGGAACAAAATAATTTATCTATACCCGTATAGCCATGCGAGGTAGACAAAAAATATGGTAGCAAAAATATGATAAGCAATAAGCCTTCTCTAAACAGAACTTTTTTTGTAAACATTTTTTTATTTTTCTCTGAACACAACAATTTAAATAGACATATAAATTCATATCAAAATATTCATAATGAAATTTATTAAATCTATTTTAAATAATCTACAATAAAAATAAAAAATGATAAGTTGTACAACAATTAAATACGCTACACATAGAGTAAATCTATAAAAACTAATTTATTCAACAGAGTAGCCATGGAATTTTCTATCTAGTTTTATATCTCTAGAGGAGTAATTTAATCTTTTATCCATGACTTTAAAAGAGTTTAATACGATGCTATAAATAATTCAAAAATGATATTTTGATTAACAATCATATTAACAATGGTGAAATAATGAGTAGACAAAACAGATAAACACAACCAATGATATTGAAGGGTATAAAGGCTACTTTTAATATAGCTTTGTTTTTTATCAGCAGCAGTAAAAAGTTTGTGTTTTTTTACAAAGATTGAAATTTATTCATTTTTTATCGTATATTTTATGCTATCTTCCTTAAATTAATTAAAAGATCATAGAGTATTAAACTGATGGAATGCATTTTTCTCAAGCGGCATTTTTAGAGAAATGTTGATTTAATCAGTGAAGACAAACAATGAGCAAAGTTATAATTTGAAAAGACAGTATATAATATTTATGATCAATGATCTAAATTAGAGACATGAATTGGGGGAGTTTGATCTTTCTTACAGCACAGTAGCTCAAAAAAACAGTAGATGAAGTTTAAAATTCACCATTACCCATCATAAGATGAAAGCTTTCATCCCACGTTTGATTTTTTTAAACTATTTTCTTGTCCTGTCTGTAATATCTAAAGAATATCTTCAAGCACTCATAAGCACTCTTTTAGGTTATCATTTCCATAATCAACGTAACGGTTATCGAGCTTCCATTAAAGATACTGTTTTGCAAAAGGAAATTGTCATTTCAGGATACAGAGGGATTTATGTATTTAGTCACAATATATCATGCACTCTTCCTCTTATATCAGGAATTTAATTCTTAATCGTAATGACGGGATTAAAAAGCACCTTGCGAGACAATCTTTTTAATAAATAAAGTAAAGATGAATTCTGAAAAAAACTTTTTTAGACGTAAAGTGATACGGAGAAACAGTCAGAAAGAAAGGGGGGGGATTACAAATGTTGATGATTATAAAAAAAGATATCAAAAAATTACCAAAAACCGATTTATGGATCATTTGTGCTATTTCACCTAATCAGCAAAGAGAATGGATCAGTAAATGGTATATAAAAAATAAACAAGCCTCTATAAGTTCTAATTATGTCAATGATCTTGCCGTCCTAGGGTCATTTTACAGATCTAGACAAAATGATTGCTATGAAAGCAACAGCCCCACAAGCACCCCCCCTCAAAAGATGACAATCTCATTTATGAGGCTTATGTTGCTCCTCATAATCACTTTAAAATTGCATCATTTCCTTTCATTAATACGCTTTGAAGTCTCATATAGACTAAGGGACCTTTTTAATTTTGGGGTGGTTATGGAAAACAGCTTTCCACTGATCCCTGAATGGGGATATGAAACCGCTACCTTTTCACAGAAAAATATTCTTTTCAGTGGAAATTCTTATTGTACAATCTATGGAACAACACAATGAACAGACCACGCGCCCTTGCTCTCAACTATGGCTCCTATAATGCTGTCCGCATGCTGATCGGCGTTTACCATGCTATTTTTTTAATGTCCATGGGAGTTAGTCTGGCGCAATTAGCTCTGCTTCAGGTTGTCTTTTCCACCACTATTCTGCTGCTTGATTTTCCCTGCGCTGTTTTATCTGACAGATATCGGCGTAAATATTCCGTTATGGCTGGGGTCTTTATGACAGGAGTATTTTATATTTTATGCCTTCAAGCTCCCAATATGACAGCACTTATTATTGCGCAAATTCTCTATGCAGCGGGCATTTGCATCATTGTCAGCGCCATTGACGGATGGATTTACCATTCTCTAGGCGATAAACAGGATCACTTTTCGCATTATGCTCATCTCTACCACCAGGTTAACTCTTTTGGAAGTATTCTCAGTGGGATTGTAGGAATTGGAACGATCTATTACTCTGGACAATATTTTATGGGATATATTATCTCATGCCTCATGATGGGATTTATTTTTTTGATATTCCTTATTGTTCCTGAAGAAAAGAAAACGACAATTGAAACGTCCAAAACAAAAACAATCTTGCACAATGCCAAGGAAACGCTCTGGATATTTCAAAATACAGTAGGAGGAGCATGGTTTATTTTCCTCATGTGCCTTTTTAGCGCTGGTATTCAGATTATTTATCATTTCTGGCAACCGATAATACTTTCAGGGGGAAAAATTCATCACCTCAACGGTTCGCAAATGCTCGTCTTGATGTGCTGCCATATTGGAGCCTTTTCAGCACAATATTTTTCAAATTTACTGATGTCTAAGTATCATGTTCTTGATAAAAAATATAAGAATTCTATAAAATATTTTTCCTTCTTTTCTGCTCTGATGTGCATAGCGCTCTATTTTTTAGTTCATAGCCATCAAACTGCTGCATCAGTCATCGCCTTCTCTTTAATCCATGGATTTATTTGCACTGTACCGATCGGGGCAAAAAGCTTATTTTTCTCAGAACTTAACCAAAAACAAACGCAACATATTTCTGGTATTGTTGGTGCTGTCTCTTTTAGCGGAAGAATATTTTCAATTACAGTATTGAGTATTATTTCTTTTCTTCCTGCAAAAGTTTCTCCGTCTTACTACCTAATATTACCGACCATTACTTTTTTCATGTGTGGTTTGGTTGTCATGAGATGGATGAAACACTCTCAAAAGTCTCTATGAGAGGAAAACCATAACATTTCACCCACAATGTTTTCTTCTAAAAGAAATCGATACTTTTTTGAGAGCATTGCCACATCCAACTTTCAATATACAATGCAAATATAAAGCAACACATTGATTTATAATCATAATATACCAAACTTGAATATTGTAAGATTCTTTCTTTTCAAATCTATTTTTATGGTTGAAACAATCAAAATCATTTGCTTGCACATCATAAGTGGAGAAAGCCGTATAGATAAAAACAATTTAGAAAAGAAAAAATGCCTTTTATGAACTCTCATAGTTAAAATCTATAACAACAGGAAGGCAGATATATAATATGCCTCTTTGCATCTTCATAAGGATATAAATGGTGTGGCTTTATAAGGCTTTATGTGTCTCACAGAAACTTTTGTGTTTTATACCATTTACGAGGTGGCGTCGCAAAATGGGCTTATACACATTGCAAAGATATCTCTTTAAAACAAGTGCATAAATTGGCAACACAAGTATATTTGTGTTTAGGACATGCTTTTTATATGAGAGGCATAATCCCAACGGGATAAACAAAAGCGTGAGATACGCAATCTTCATTATTTAAAAGACACGACCATAGAGATTCATGAAATTTGTAAAACTGAATTAATAAGATGATGATAAAAATGGGAGCTCATTTCCATCTTTTCCGCTTTCATATTTTTTTCAAAATTAAAAGATCCTTCCGTTTTTAGAAATAACTCGCTAACAGATATATACAATATTTTCTCCCCTATTTGATATATAAAAGCTGACATAACCGATAAAGCAGTAAACCATCTTAAATATTGATCTCAAATATGCCGTTGTATAAGGAATAGGTGTTGATTGACACGCAAAAGCAAAAGCTTAGCAAAACAACGTTATAAAATAATAAATATGCCACCAAACGATTGAAACGACATAGGGAGATCAAAAACACTTTGTAGAACCAAATCCGTAACATATCTAGCTTTACGGCCGCTTATTCTTACAAACGTTCATGCTGCTCCCTATATCCATAAAATAAATAAGCAATCCTTAGCTAAAAAATGTGCAACGTCAATGTGATTGCTATAACAGAGCTTCGCTTTCTCCTTTATCAACAATAGCGATTTACATGAAACATCTTGCGCTTAAAATATCCCCCATTGGTTTTGCTTTAGTTTACACCATTAGAAAAGAAATTTTTGTAACTTGTTTCATGAAACATAAAATTAAAAATCAACACAGGAATTAAGAAAATGAGCAACCACACGCGCTGCTAATACAGGTATTACAATTTCGCACATAAATTTAGATGGAAGGAAGATAAAATAGCACCACTCTATAGCAGAGTAGCTGATAGAAAACGCCTAGCAAGAAAAGCAATCAAAAAACTTCACAAAATTGAGATTGGTAGAAAAGCAAATGAGCACAAATCACTGAAAACAAAATTCCTATACACAATCAACTGCTTTTATAACAATAGATGGCGGAGAGGAAGAGATTCGAACTCTCGAGAGCCTTTTGAGCCCTACTCCCTTAGCAGGGGAGCGCCTTCGACCACTCGGCCACCTCTCCAACAGAGAGGCATAAATGGTATCAACAGAAAGTTCAAGACATTTTCGATTTTTTTCCCAAATATCTGAAAATTTTTCTCCTATTGATCCCATAGGGAGCAAAAGTTAATAAAACAAGAATTGTGTCTTTTTTACCACAGCATCTCGAATAGTACATATATATATTACAAAAAGGTAATTTCATATTTGAAACTCTAAAAAGATTAGTTATAGCTAAGATAACAAGTGCTGCGTATTTTACTTATGTCTTTGTCCTTAATGCGTTAGGCAAATGGTACTCTTTAGAAGAAATTTAACCGGACCGCGGAGATCCCATATGAATATTAAATCCCTCTTTTTAAGCTCTACAGCAGCTTTTTTAGCAATTTCTGGAGCACATGCTGCTTCAACAGTTATCGCCGAACCCGAACCTGTAGAATATATTCGCGTTTGTGATGCCTACGGAAAAGGATATTTCTATATCCCTGGAACAGAAACCTGCATGCGTTTATCAGGAAATGTTCGTACTGATTTTATAGGCGGTAATAATATCGATGCAACAACCGAAACTGAACTAAGAGACAAAAGAAAAACCTACGGCGCCGCATCACGGCTCACCCTTGTTTTTCAAGCAGCTTCTGAAACAGAAATGGGAACACTTCGTTCATATGCAAGAATTTATTCAAACTGGGGTGATGGTAGAGACAACGCTGCTGCAAAGCTTGCCGCGGCTTACATTGAACTGGGTGGTTTTCGCGTAGGTCTTGATGACACAATTTTCAACAGCTGGACTGGTGATTATGGAGATGTTCTCAATGATGACAGCATAGCGCCTGCCGGCACAACACGCACCAATTTTATTTCCTACACCTTTAATGGTGATTCCGGCTTTTCTGCTATTATCGGCGCTGAATTAGGCAATAATGCAGATTTTCTTCCAGGAATAACAGGATACTACATTGATAAAGATGATAAGCTTGTTTCTATCACTGAGGGTACTCTTCCAAGTAAAGCAATTAAAAATTACACCCCGAATGTGATTTTGGGTATAAAGTTCATGCAAAAATGGGGTGGTTTTTCAGCAGTTGCAGCATATGATGCTTACTACAAAAAGTGGGCTGGAAAAGTACGTGCAGATTTCAATGTCAACGATCGTTTCAATCTATGGGTAATGGCTGGTTATAAAAATGGCCTTGATTACTACACAGTAAATGAAAATGATGAATTATCACGACAAAGCACAACGATTTATGCAAACTGGGGTGGTAAATGGGCTGCTTGGGCGGGTGCCACTTACAAGCTTACTCCAAAAGCAAATTTGAATGCTCAAGTTTCTTATAGTGCTGTAAAAACCTTTGCAACTTCTGTAAATATTACATACACGCTGGTTCCAGGATTTGTGATTACACCTGAATTAACCTATGTTTCTTGGAACGATGATCGCGTTGTGACGGATAAAAATAATGATGAAAAACATTTATTCAATAAGAAAAGTGCTTTTCAAGGTATGATCCGTTTACAGCGTTCATTCTAATCCTATTTAAGCTACAGCTTTTAAAAACTGGCAACATGGTTTGCCAGTTTTTATTTTTGGAATCAAATATCATGAATATCTTTTCCTGATACGTATTGTCTTGTCTCTCGGAAAAAAACGACTTAGTTTCATAAAACTACTCTCAGAAGATTAACCCTGATATGCTTGATAAGAGCACTGCATACGGGCGTTTACACATCACTTCAAACACAATCTCTTCCTTGCCCTTTAAAGCATGAGCAAACCCTTTTGCTTTATGACAAAATTGGTCTTTCTTAGCAATTTACTTCTAACCTTTGTTAATTTAGGTCATGAACTTCTCTGGTCAATTCTGTACTGAACAGATAAAATATTGAAAAAAACAAGACATCATTGTGTTTTTGATATGCCTGAATGTGTCTTCTATCAACACTCTAAAACACAATGTTTTATAACACGGCTTCATTAAAACACTTAATCATCAAGAAACATGCTGTCAAAACGATGCAAATATTCCCTAAAGCAATAAAAGAGAAAAGCGATATATCTTCAAAAAATGAATTGACCTCTTCCCCTTCTAAAGAATAAAGCCCCTACCAGGAGCAATCTGTAAATACCCCTATTTTTCCTGAACCTACATCACATTAATTTATAATCATAATTTATTATTTTTCATGTTTCAATCAACCAAAACCTTTCACTTGTACAACAAGCGGAGAGAGCCGTGTGAATAAAAACGAGTAAAGAAAACCCTTTTATGAATCGTTTTAAACTCCAAGGGCTATAGTAACATTGAGATCTGACAAAATGTACGATAGTGCTAGGCACTTTTATTAAGCATAAAAATGAGGATACACTTCATAGAGGATTTTAGATTATATTCTCTATAAACGTCGCTGTAAAATATGTGTTGTAATACGCATTAAAAGACATTGCTTTAAAACAAGCATGAAAATATACAACACAAGTCCATTTTATTTGAAGCGTTTTATCCTGCGTAAGGAGCATGCCATCATATACGCAACATCTTGACTTTACGCGTTTTTAAAGAAAGCAAAATATAAGACAAAGAAACAGTAAATTTAATCTCTGCAAATCATAGAGCTTTCAGAGTTATGTTTCCATAAAACGCCTTATACCGTACAGGGGATTTTTTACACGATTAATGCCTTTTTTACATAAAGCCAATTGGCAAAAAGCAGCCTCTCTTGATAACAAAAAGGCTTACACGTAATCATAAGCCATATTTTCAATTAAAACGCATTGAATTCACGGAAAATACTTATCAACCAATGCATAAAGAATTGCTGCTGTTTCAACATCTAGAATCCCATCATAATTTTCTTGACGAAAATGAAGTTGAAATGCTCGGATCAAATCTTTGTATCCTGTTTGGGGACACGCAGCAGAAATGTCATATCCATAACATTTTAGCTTCGCCAAAACATCTTCTTTGGGTGGAAAGTTCTTAGAGAATTGCTCTTGATAATGACTTTTTAGTTCATCATCATACCACGCTCCTATACCTGCCTTATAAAGTTCTTTCCATGGAAAAGCTGCTCCTGGATCACTTTTTCTTCCAATGGCAATATCACTATGTCCCACCACATCAGTTGGCATAATATCGGGATACCGTTGAAGAATATTTAAGGCAAGTTCCTTAACGGCATCAATTTGTATTGGATTATAAGGAGGAAATATCCCCCCCTCATCATGAAAAGCCATAAAATCAACTGTCTCTTCTGGAGACTCAGAATGACCCGTCGCTAAATTAACGATTTCAATCCCGATAGACGCATCATTGAGATGACTATGCCCAGCCCATGAACTCACACCCGCATGCCATGCACGCTCATTTTCATCGACCAGATTAAAAATACGCATGTCCTTAAAGCCTGCCTCACGATATGTCCGCTCTGAAGGATCAGGAACAAGATAGTGTGCACTAACCTTTTCTCCTGTAAGCGCCATAATCGAGGCTTTAAAATCAAGAGCCGTATAATGCATGACGAGAAAACGAACGCGACGATTAAAACTCTTGACAGAACGATAACTGTTGTAATCAATCTGATACATAAAAGCCCTTTCTTTGTTGCTTAAAAAGACCACTGCGCACCACAACAGATAGGACACGAACTGTTAAAAATTTCGCAATGAACTTCCTAATCTAGATACTAAGAATTACGCCTAAAATTTGTTCATCAAAAACATTGACACTCTTATCAACAATTAAGACACATTTTTATTTCTCCCCCACACACGCGTAAAATGTTTTTAACCACATTCACAAATACACCGCATTAAATCTTTTCCCCAAACAAATTCCTACAAATTACCAATCGAAAGGAAAACAAAAGCGTAAAATGATCACTCATTAAATCTTCACGTCTTACAGAAAAAATAGTTCTTCCTGTTATCAAATTGAAAAATATCGCCCCTCGGAAGCGAACACCCAACGATCATGCAATCACACAAAAACTTAAAGGAAAAATTTTATGAGCTCTTTACAGCAATTTATTATCAGATCACGGAACGGCACATGTTCACAATAAAACTCTTCACGGACATATTGTTCAATAAAATTTGCAAAACTTTCCTGTAAATGACACGACTTCTTGTCTTTTCACACCATCGCTTTTTGATTTACAAAGAATCTGAATTATCTACAACGCTTGAGGCACATGAAGTCTCTGGATTCCTTGTCATCAGCTCTATGAAATATAACATATTGATTTATAATCATAATTAATCATTATAAATATTGAATGTAGCGAACCTAATATCGTAAAGTTTTTCTTAATCTTGAATCAATCAAAGTCATTTAATGACACATCAAAAGAAAAAATACCCTATAGACAAAAACCACTGAAGAAAAGGATCAAAATACTTCTTATAATAGAACGTTTAATAATTTAAGAAATATTGTTACGTCCCCATAGAGGTTCATTTTTTCTTCTCCGTTTTCAAAACTCTTTTTAAGACAGCCCAAGCTGCATATTCTTGTAAGACGACACCTAAAAGTGGTCGCGTATAGGGAAAAGTAATATGATCCTCACCATAACCTTTCATCCGTATAGCCATGGTAGCATGTCCAAGGCTTTCTGCTTGATTTTCTAATGTCTCCAAAGAAGGCTCTAGGCTCACTTCAACCTCAAGCAGTGGAATATCTTGTTTACCTTTTTCTATGGGCTGAAAATATTCTAAAAGCCGCGGATCATTGGCAGACCAATGAACCTCAACGTGCATTGCTAATTGTTTACAAGCAGTAGTAACTTCTGCACCAACCAAATAGGGATGAAAATGATTTTCAAATTCTTCCACGAAATGTTGTTCCAAGGGCGCTTCTGATTGACCAACAAGCTGTACAAGAACATAGGGGCTTTTCCATAAAAAATGCCGTTCAAAGGGTTCATTTTCAAAATGATCATCCACCCACTGCGCAATTGTACTTTCATCAATTCCAATCAAAGTCCATGCATACCCCGCACGCGATACAGAAGAATATTTCTTCTCATTGTGTTCTAAATAATTCTCTAAAAGCGCAAGAGCCTGTGATGGTGGACCAGGCAAAACAACAAGCGTACTTCCATCGCAAGAGAGATAAAAGCCTGGTGCTGTGCCTGTAGGATTATCAAGCACGGTTGCTGTCTCAGGAAACAATGCTTGACGCGCATTACTCTTATCCACCAAAATCCCTAATCGTTGTAATTGACCTTTTATTGTTTGCCAAACATCTTCATGATGTAGTAAAGGCTGCTTTACAGCTTGAGCAACTCCATCGCGTGTTATGTCATCTGATGTTGGTCCCAATCCCCCACTGATAATGATAAGATCTTCTTGTCCAAGACAAGCAACAACAGTCTCACTGATTTGCTGTAATTGATCAGCACAAACAAAATGACGTGTGACTTGAATATTTCTCTTGTTCAAGCTTTGGCTTAAATCTTGTAAATTCGTATTCAAATATTGTCCTGAAAGGAGTTCATCACCAACAGTGATAATCGCCGCACGACAAACAAAGACAGGCTTCACAAGAGAATTGCGAACAGCTTCAGCCATTTGACGGGTAGAGGCGACACCTCCAAGATCATAGGTAACGGTTTTTCCAGCACGAATAACCTGATCAACACTCTCAGATAATTGTTTTGCTGCATCTTTAAAGCCTAAATGCTCTAAGAGTAAAGCCGTGGTATAAAGCATCGCAGAAGGATTTGCTTTATTTTGTCCAGCAATACGTGGTGCGCTTCCATGAACAGGTTCAAAACAAACAATCTCGCTCCCCACATTCGCATGAGATGCAAGCCCCAATCCCCCCATTATCCCAGAGCCAAGATCAGAGAGAATATTGCCAAACATATTTTCAGCAACAATCACACCAAACCGCTCTGGCTTGGTTGCAATCCACAAAGCAACCGCATCAACATTATGAATATCTGCTTCAATTTCCGGATAGTTTTGCGCAATTTTCTCAAAAATTTCCTGAGCAAATTGTCCACTTTCTCGCATAACATTGGGCTTATCAGCAAAAGTAACGCGCCTAAAGCTATATTTCCTTGCATAAGAAAAAGCGTATTCAAATAACCGCTCTAAACCAAAGCGTGTCTGCAAACGGACTGTCCACGCAGCTTCCTCAAGCCCATATTTTGTCAAATTTGGATGTTTTAGCCAAACGGCTTTTTCAGGAGAAATACCCCGAAAATCCAATCCAGCATAAAGGCCTTCACTATTTTCTCTGATAACACAAAAATGAAAAGGTTTTCTCGGACCAGAGATGTATCTTACAGGACGTATATTTGCAAACAAACCTAACTTTTGGCGAAGTTGAAGTGCGGGAGCAACATAGGCAAGGTTTTTCTCTTTTAAATGCGGTGCAAGTTCTTTTAAAGCCGCTTCTTTTCTTTTATTGGTCACAGCACCAAGTAAAATAGCATCACTCTGAGTAATTTTTTGCCAAGTCGCTTGAGGGACAGAATCTCCTTCCTGTTTCCAACATTCAAAACCAATATCACCATAAGTCAATTCAATCGGCAATTGAAATTGCTCTAAAACCATCAACGCAGCATCACAAACCTCTAGGCCTATCCCATCACCAGGTAAGACAAGAACTTTCTTTTTCATAGTCCCTCCATCCACTCATCAATGACTGCATCCGTCATAGTAGGATTATCCTCCCACAAACGCGTACCAGCACCAGAGATAAGCTTATATTCATGGTTCAGATTATGACTTTTTGTCTGATTATCTACCGTTGCAAGTTGCGACTTTTCTCCCACTAAAGCTAAAAACTTCCCCTTATACTTAACTATTTCATCTCTAGCATCTATTTCTAATAAGAGTTTAAACCCTCTTGTCATGCGTTCAATTGCCACGCTTTTTTGTTTATCGGGAATCTCCAATAAAATTCTTTTTTTCATAATGCCAGAAGGATGCATAAAACCATTGAGTATTTCCAAAGCCCCCGATAAATCATTATTTTCTAAGGAGGCAAGAATATCTCCAAGGCGCCGTTGCAAAACCTTATCTGGATAGCCAGGTGCATTCACAGCAAGCACAGCTTGAACATTGGGAAGCTGGGCTGCCAATATTTGTACCAATGTTCCAGCCATAGAAAATCCCACAAGCACTGCGGGCTCTTTAAAATAGCTTTTAAGTTTTTCTGCCATAAAAGATAAAATGTCTACAGCAGAATAATTGAGAACATGAGAACCCTTAGGAAAAAGAGAAAGCGTATCCAGCAGAGTGACAGGGAATCCTTTTGTTGAACATAGCTTTGTCAATGGAGAACAAAAAACACCACCATCCCAAATTGGCATTACAGGAGAAAGAATAATAATAGGAAGTCCCATTGATCAATTCCTCCCCTTATTTTTAAACATGCATTAGAGCCAGAACTTTTCCTACCCAATATAATGAAAATATGTTGAAACTCTATGCTCATATTCTCCCCTCATAATAATCGATTTGTTAAACTCAAACTAAGCTTGTAACAAATTTTAAACCCACTCAATCCAGCAACTTAATAAAAAAAATTCATCTAATGTACAGGTGCCCCATTTGTGTAAAACATCAAAAGCATTTCCGCATAATGCTTTCTTTTTATCATTTCACTCAGCTTATTTCTGAAGTCATAAAATGACGCGCTTTTTGAATATAAATGATAAAACCAATCATACAACACACAGCTAACAAAGTTGCCATAGCCCGTGGGCTATGACCAGAGATTTTTCCGATAACCGCTGCACTGAGTGCCGCACTTCCTAATTGCAAAGATCCCATAACACCAGAAGCCGCTCCCGCAGCTTTCGGATGCGATGAAATAGCCAACGCTGTTCCTAACGGCAATAAAAAACCATTTCCAAAAGTAAGAACAGCAATAGCCATAAAACTTGTCACAAGGGGCCATGGGCTTAGATACATTTGCAAAGCAAACAGCACACCACCTATCACAAAAATAATGTACCCTCTGCCCACAGTCTTTTCCATAGACTCGCGTTCAAAAAACCATCGCGCCAAAAGATTTCCCAGAATATAGGGAAACGAAACACCAATATAGCTATAACTAATGTGTATCGGTGATAACCCCAAAGTCGTGAGTAAAAAAGGCGACTCCACAATATAAGCAAAATAGGCAGCGTAAGAAAAACACGGAATAAGTGCATAAAAAATAAATTGTTTATTTCTGAAAACACCTAAATATGCCTTCATCAATCCTATAGGAGAAAAATGCTGCCGCCTTTGAGGGGGTAGAGTTTCGCTTAGCACAAAACAACATAGCAAAATGGTCAAAAATATAAAAAAGCTTAAAAAGATAAAAGTTGCCTGCCAATGAAAAGCCTGTATCAAAAGTCCACCAATGAAAGGTGCAAGCGCTGGTGACATTCCAATAAAAGGGAAAACAATCAAATAAAGTTTTCCAGCCGCTTTTTTATCCAACAAATCATTGATAATTGCACGACTTAAGACAAGTCCCGCACAAGCACCAAGACCTTGCAAAAAACGTAACACAAGAAAAGCGTGAATATGAACCGTATAAATCACACCAAGTGTCGTAAATAACCACAAGAATAAGCCCAATAGAAGTGTTTTTTTACGCCCAAAATTATCACTCAGCGGCCCATAAATGAGCTGTCCAAGTGCCAATGCCAACAAAAAAACCGCCACTGCACTTTGAATTTGAGATTGTGTCACTTGATAATATTGACGCATATCGCCCAGTGCTGGTAAAAAAATATCGGTAGAAATCAAACCTCCTGTTGATAAACATACGATAAGTATAATGAATGGTAATGTATATTTATGTTTCATCAGGAAAGTCACATTTCTTAAATTTAAAAATATTTAAATTTTACGTTTATAGAAAAATAATAATTTATATTTATAAATATAAAGCTATTTTAACTTTATCCACAGGGAATAAAATAATCAATTTTCTTTATTCTTTTACTTTATTCGAGAATAATTCAGCTTGTTGATACATAAATCCAGTGTATGATCCGCACGCACACACTCAACACGTAAATAAACACTTAGTGCTTCACTTTATAATTAATTTTAAAGCATAGCAAATCGCAATTTTAAAACTATACGCAAAAGAAGCTAAAAGATCAAAACTCCCCTTTAGAGATATATTTCCCAATCCGAAATAGCGCATTTTGTTGTATTCATGTTGCCCTATCTTCATCAGCTTTTTTCATTGATATCATCAACAAAAACGCTCCCAAACTCTATCCCTCTCCATGATAACAACATCACTTTCCCGACAACATCTTTTATCAGAATTGGTTTACAACGCTCAAAGAAAAAAGAAGCCACAAACTCCCTTTCCTCAAAACTCCCCACGCAAATATTATTGTAACAATACAGCATATAATAATGGCTCATGAAGAAGTCTTTATCAACACAAATAATTGAGCAAATAAACTTAATAGCCCACTAATATCATAAAGCAAATTGTGCTTCTATCTCGCTCTAAAATCTAAATTCATCTTGTCCATTTTGTTAGAATTTCATTCTACATAGCCAGCACAAAGTTTATTGCCTAAGCTATTGACAAACATGCTATAATAAAAATTTGATAAATCATTCTGCATCTAATTTAGAAAGCAAGGAGAAGCTAGTAATGAATATAACAGAACGAGCCATGTAGCAATTACTTGTACCTATTAAAGTGGAAGGAAAGACATACACAGAAATCACCTTACGCCGCCCGAAATTTAAAGACTTAAAAGCAATACAGAGCAAAGAAGGTGACGAGCAATCAATTGAAATGATCGCATGTCTTTCAGGGTGGTCCTATAATGCCATCAGTAAACTTGGTGTTCGTGATTTTTTAAACATTAAAGACATTTACGGGCCTTTAATAAAAGAATGACTAAAAGAGTTTGATAAAATGCTAAACAAAGTAAATGCACCCATAAAAAGCATAATGGATGAATGTATTTTAATCGACAGTAAACCCGAAAAACGCACAAGTAACCTTTACACAAATACATTTGAAACAGAAGACATGAACAACTGCAAATGCAAAAGTGAAAACCTGTAGCACCTATGAACCGATTACAGTTCATAATCCCTACGTCATAAAGGTGGAACGCATGACCTTTACAAAATGCACTTTCTTAGTACAAGATGGTCCATCGAACCAAATTTATCTCTCAAATCAAAGTGCTCTTACATCGTATAAAAAAACTACGGGCGAAACTAAAAAACAACCTTTGGAGAGAATCTCGAAACTTTTGGACATTGTCTCAAAACTTTTCAACTTTCCTCTCTGGTTTTGGGAGTTTTTACTCAAAGAACTTAGAAAATTTTTCTAGCATTGTTTTGATATAGAGCAATAAGAGAAGGAAAAACAGCTTAGAACACTAATGTTTCTTCCTTCTCTTTTATCTCTCATAGCTTTTTGAATTGAATACTTTTGATATTTATTTTGAATAATTGAAGCATTCTTTTAATTATAAGTACAATATAAAAAACTAAAATTTTAGAAGACGCGCTGTTTTTACAAAAAAATGAATAATAAAATAAAGACTCCAGAATTTTACTTTTTACCTTCAAACATAATCAATGATGGAAAAGCGTTTACAAAGTTTTCCTCAAGCAGTATCTGGGACATTACTTGAAAGAAAAGCATTAAGAGAGCTTACTTTTAAGCTAAGGGGGAAAGATTAAACTTCACAACGACATTCAATCTTTTAAACATTGCAGTACAGAACGGGAAAAGAGAGCCATTCCTTTATTCCTCATAGACCGTTTATCCCCCCATCAACTAAAATTCTCGATAAACTGGTATTATCAGTTCTAGACTGGAGTCATGTAAGAAGAATTTTAAGTTAATGATCACCGTCTTGTTTTCGATGTTTTCTGTCCTTTTTGGCGCATATCTATTCACTTTTGGAACATAATTTGCAAAAAGGCATTGTATCTCCAGCATATTCAAGGAGATAAAACATGGAAACTCGCATTCC
>NZ_JBHIPV010000019.1:0-13575 GCF_042196165.1 Bartonella sp. AP20NXHL
GTTCTATGTGCTTCATCGCAAATGATTAGATCAAATTCGGGTAAACCATGCTCTTTTTGCGCATCTGAAATCACTTGGATAGAATGGTAAGTTGAAAACACCACCGTCATTGCATCTGCTAGGTTTTCGCAAGCTTCTTTGGCAAGGGTTTGGGCATCCGTGGTAGCAGGGAGAACAAGATCTGATGTTTCCATGCCAACAATATCATCTTGGTTCTTACGACGCTTGCCTACTTTTGTATCCGAACACACAGCAAAAGAACGCAAAGGTACTTGTGCATCGGCTGTCCATTCACGGATTGTTTGTGAGACTAAAGCCAGAGAAGGGACCAGAAACAAAACACGCTTGCCTTTCCCAGCAAGGGTTTCTGCTATCTTAAGGCTAGTGAAAGTCTTCCCCGTTCCACATGCCATAATTAGCTTGCCACGATCTGCTTCTTTTAACCCTTCACAGACTTTCTTGATGGCTTCTTCTTGATGTGGACGAGGCTCTTTTGTTGATTTCAGAAGAACTTCTTGTTTTGTTGCAAATATTTGCCAATCTATCCGACTGTTTTCCATATGACGAAGGTCAATACGATAAACGGGTATCGCTTGTCCTTTAATCATGGCATTCACATTGTCACTTAATTCCACTTCTGTGGTATCAACGAGAAGACGATATTTAAAGATGTCTTTTCCAGAGGCAGCGATAAAGCTATCAATATCTTTTTTACTGATCTGATGGTCAGCTTTATAAAATTTACATTGAATAGCGACATAGCCCTCTTGATGACGAAGCTTAGCCACCAGATCAATGCCGATATCATTTTTATTCCAACCTTTACGCTCTGTTGCCCATTCATAATAGCTCTCAACCGTTTCATATCGTCCATAATGAAGAGGGTCTTTCGTCAAATAAGCTATGACAAGGTTTTCAAACATGGTTCCTAATTCACGGGGTGATTTAGCTTGTTGACGATAATATTCTAAGAGAGAGCGTAAAGTGACATGTTCATTATCATACTTATTAAAGTGATGCATATTACAACAGGGCTCCGTTTTCATATGAGAGGGTTAATTCTTATCAAAAGAATCAAAACGAAGCTTATTAAATCCATTTTGAACGAATTGAGAAAAAGCTGGAAAAAATGCTAAAAAAGCGGATAATTTTTTCAAAAAGTTTTTTTTAAAGCTTGTTTATCCACAGCCCATGACATGGGATAAGATCAGCAAAATAGTGAAATTTGCTGTTTATTTGATGTGTTAATTGACCTGTTAATCAAGACAAATGCACCATGGACTTTAAAACATCAGAATGAGTATTTTGATAAGTTTTATGAATTATTTTATAGATAGGTTTTGTCTGTTTTTAAAACCCCCAAAACACCTACAAAACATATATTATTGGTTGAATTTATAGGTTGTAATGTCGATATAGGTTGTTTTTTTAGATCTGTAAAATATTAACCACTTGAAATATAATAACTTTTATTTTTGACTAAAAAATATATATAAAGGGGGGTAAAAAGAACCCCCATAACCCCCATAACTAATGATGGGGAGTGCTTTAAAGGTTCACTGTTATATTGTTTAATGTTTTATAAGATTTCCAAATTGCCTCAGTGTGATGTCTTATGACTTTTCACTAAGGGGTGCCATTCATAACGTATGGTAGGTCGACCGCCTTGGGAGTTATTCTCTCCAGAGATTTCACGAATATAGTTACAACGACATAAAAGCTCTAAAGCTTGCTTAACGGTTTGATTGTCTGTTAAACATTTCCAATCACGTTTATAAACATCCCTTGCTGTAAAAATATCGGGTAAATGATCACAGCGTTCAACAATTAATTTTGCACGCTCTGCTGTTAATGTATCATTCGCCGCATAAAGACGTTTTGCATGACTTAATAGATATTTTTCCCAACGCAATGCTGTTGTAATGGCATAGAGACCAATTTCAAAACCACCACTATCAAGAAGTTCAAAAATTAACGCAAGGCTTGCTATGGTCTTTGGCATTTTTAAAACATGCGATTGTAAGCTTTCGGAGAAACGACCCCCTTTTGCTTCTCTATGAAGGTTTTCTAACCATTCATAAAATTTCTCTTGTGCTTTTGGCATAAAACGCATGATCAGCGGGTGTTCTGGAGAACCTAATCGTTTATCACGAAAAGAGCGAAAAACACCTTCATACTTTTGCCAGCCCTCTTGATTGGGCGGTCTATCAATCAATTTCCATTCTTGATTTTCATCGGGCCACACAATCATTTGAAACCGTTGCAATAAACCGTCATCGTTTATTCCATGGTGCATGGCTTGAATGATGGGAATAATTCGTGAAGGTTGAATGCCTCCAATTATTGATAACGTTACATGGGGGATAAAAATGGTTCCCCGCTCGATACGGTCATAGGTAAATTGATCATCTCCATTAAAAGCTGTGAGATAAAAAGCACGGTCTGTTTGATATTCCTTTCTTTCTAGATTGGTTAAAAAACCAGATAACTCATCACGCACCATTAAGAGACCACGGGGGTTTTCTTTTAAGAGTTCCCCAAGCTTTTCAGCAGTCACATCATTGACAATAAAACGAGAGACATCATCATTATGTGTATTATCTTTAGAAGGGGCTTCAGACAAAAGAGCACGGGCTGTTTCAAGATCTCCTTTTTTGATCGCTTTATGGGCTTGTTTTTCCTTTTCTCGTTTGTCTAAAGTTTCAAATCTCTCTTCAATTTCTTGTTTTTCTTTCTGTTTTAACCACTCTTTATACCATTGCTTTTGAAGGCAAGTAATGGGCGCTAAAGCGGCTTTCATGGCTGGTGTTTTATATGTTGATGATTGACCAATAAGAGCGCCCCAGAGATTAGGGACAATCGTCCAATCATCATATTGTTTTGGAGCAACCCGCACGCCATTACCAATGACAGCCGCCAAGGCACAGAGAGCAGCGACAGCAATAAAATCCATTGGAGCTTGTTGACGCTCTGAAACGTCATAAACATAGCGACTTAAAGTTAAAGGCATTTGCGCAGCATGAAAAGGCTCGACGGGTAAGAGAGTATATTCAAGTGGTTTTAATTCCCCCCAACCGTTTTGTTGCAAGGCTTGTTCATAAGGAATGGCTTTTAAACAAGCATTATCGTTATCATTGACAGGGGTATTACTCTCTAAAATATTTTGATTATCTTTTGTCATATTACTTACCTTGAATAATAGAGAAAATCATTGAAATCTAAAGCGTTAGGGGCTTGCATGATAAAGACCTCAAAGCCTTGGCTATAAGCACGTGCAGCTAGGGTAAAACCTGCTTTACGACCCGCATCATCGCCGTCCATTGCAATTGTCAGATGTCCTTTTGTATGGGGTAAATTCACACGCATCATGCCACTGGTTGAAAGAGACGCCCATAAATTCACGGGCTCTGATAACAACCCAGACAGCAGAGACAGCCCCGTTTCAATGCTCTCACAAATAACCAGATGTTTTGGATTGGCTTGACTTAAATGCACAGCACCGCCCATTACAGATCCCAACATGGCTTTTGCTGGTTTCTGATCTGTTTTGCAGCCATTGGCTTGTAAAAAGGTTCTATGAATAGCAAAGGAGCCAGCACCCTTAACAAAAGCAACCAACGCGGGCAGTGTAATCCCTAATGGGTGCGGACAGTTGTCGTGAAAGCGTAAATCAGCAGGCAAATCACATGTAATACCCCGCATACGTAAATAGGTTTCTGCTAAAGTATTTTTGATTGGTTGGCATTGTTGCCAAATTGCTTTTGCTCTCTCTGCTTTCTGTTTTGCTCGTTTGAGATCAGCAGAAATCTGTTTTGATAAAGAAAGCGTCTGATTAAAGGCTTGTTTTCCAAGCAAGCCAATTCTGATGAGCGCTTGTATGATCTCTCTAAAAGAGCAGCCAGCATAACAAGTGAGTAAAAGGCGCCCATCATGTACATTGGTAAGGGATAAGCTAGGCAGCCTATCATCATGAGCAGGACAACGGGCTATCCCATAATATCCATGCCAAACCCCATGCAAGGCATTTGTGATGCCCCGAGCATTTATATTAAGAAAACATGTTTTTATCCTATGAATATTGCACCATAGGACGGATTATGCTAACTCTAGGGTAATGAGTTTGAGAAAGCCTTGTCCGTCCTTACGTGACAAGGTTTTTTTTATGCCGCGTCACTTTGACGTTGCTGTTTTGCTTGCTCGA
Organism: Bartonella sp. AP20NXHL; assembly: GCF_042196165.1. Classification (NCBI taxonomy): domain Bacteria; kingdom Pseudomonadati; phylum Pseudomonadota; class Alphaproteobacteria; order Hyphomicrobiales; family Bartonellaceae; genus Bartonella; species Bartonella sp. AP20NXHL. The sequence continues at coordinate 4,202 of NZ_JBHIPV010000019.1, forward strand.
TGACATTGATAAGATCCGATTGTAACCAACGGGACAAAAAACCAAATTTTAAAGGTTTTGGGAGAGAGCCATTGGTTACATGACGGCGGAATGTTGAGACACTCATATGAAGCAATTTTGCACTTTCACGGTCTGTCAAAAGAATATCATTTTCTGTCATACTAAAATCCTTTCTATCAAAAAATGGTAACAAATCATAACTATTTATTAACCACATTTTGGTTCATTTAGAAAGATGTTTTATTCATAGAAAACAATATTTTATTATACAATTTCTGATGTGATAATTTATGACTCTTATTGAGAGAGAATGAGAGAGAAGAGAGCTAAAGTTATCCACAGATCATGGGGTTATGCACCCCATATCTTAAGATTGACCAGTGACATATGCCGCCCATTTATCCATATAGACACGACGCTGTTCTAGATAGTCAGTACGACGATAGGCACGCTCTACTTTGCCGCCAACTGTATGACCTAGAATGGTTTCAGCGACTTCATAGGGGGCATCGGTTGTTTCAGCAAGCCAATCGCGTAAACTAGAGCGAAATCCATGCGGACGTGCTTCAAGTCCAATCTGTTGCATATATTGTGACATGCAATTCTCACCAAGAGGACCTCGACCAGTTGCAGAAAAAAAGAAATCATTGCGTGAAAGCGAGCGCGCTTGTTTTAAAATGTCTAATGCCTCTGTTGATAAAGGCACACGAAACTCTTTTGTCGTATCACGCTTTCCTTTCATATTTTCAGCAGGGATTGTCCAGATATCACCTTCAATCTGATCTTTATGGATATAACGTAAAGGGCGTGTACGAACCCCTGTCAGAATAAGCAAGCGCAAAGCTAAATGTGTCATTGTTATCGTTTTACTGAGTGTCTGATAAAAGGCAGGAACATCTTTCCAATCCATGGCTGGTATATTTTGTGTTTTATGGAGTTGTTTACCTAAAAGAGCACGTGCTTTTGTTGTTGCTTGTAAATCAACATCTAATCCTAAGGCAGCCGCATGTTTGAGACATATATTAAGACGATTCAGTGCTTTCTCTGCTGTTGCAGCTTTTGAATGCCAAATGGGAGTAAGAACATTGCGTATTTCTGTTTGTGTAATCTCAGAAACCGGCAGACAGCCTAATTTGGGCAGAATATAAAGCCGTAAAGGTAAAAACCAGTCTCCAGCCTTACCATCATCTTTTAATTCAGCTTTACGACTTTCAAAAGCATCTAGAGCAATATCTTTTAAGTAATGGAGATTGCTTATTGCCTCACGCTTTTGTTTATCGCGTTCTTTAATGGGGTCACGCCCTTCATGCAAAACAGAACGCCATTGATTTGCCAATTCACGGGCTTTTTTTAAAGAAACATTTCGCAACGCCCCCAAGCCCATTTCACGACGTCGACCATGAATGGTATAACGATAAAGCCATTGAGCACCTCCATCTTTACGCTTATGAAGTAACAAGCCGGCACCATCATTATATTTGCCAGCCCCCAATGTTGCGACAGCCCTTGCATTAAGACGGTTCATAAGGACCATTTTTACTCCTTTCTTCTACAGTTTTTACCCACACACCAGCCCCGCTTTTGACGTGCAAGCAAGTGATATTAATTGATTCAATCTGAGAGGGTTTAGAATGAGAAAACCTTACTATATTCGGGTCTTTAATTCAACATGTAAAACAGTGAATTATCTATATAAATCAATGTGTTGCTAGCACCCGGCATCTTTTAGAGTGTCAATAGAAAACCTTTAAGCACATAGGAGCCAAATCATGGCACAATATTTAATTGACTTACATCAGACTACGATTGATGGTGATATCGTTCAGACAGTGAATGCGCGTGAGTTACATACATTTTTGGCAATAGGAAAACGTTTTGCTACTTGGATTACGAACCGCATTAATCAGTATGCATTTGAAGAGGGAAAGGACTATATTTTAACGCTTCCCAAAATTGGGAAACGTAAAAATGTTATAAGTAAAGAATATCATCTCACCCTAGACATGGCAAAAGAGCTTTCCATGGTTGAACGTAACAAGAAAGGACGTCAAGCACGCCGTTACTTTATTGAGTGTGAGAAGAAACTAAAAAGTCAATCTGTTGATTATTGTGATGATATACGTTTTGCTTTCCCAAAAGATTGGGATAAAATGTCTCCAACTAAAAAGGCTGTTTACATTTATGGACCTCTCCATATGCATCTTGTCAAAGCCTTTACATTGGTAGAAGAAAGCAAACATTATAAAGCTTTAATCAAAGAAGCAAAACAAGTCTTAGAAAGATCTGTCGTAAAAGCTGCTTAGATTAAGACACATCTCTCCTCCCCGTTATCAACAATGGGGAGGTGGTTGGTTTAGCTGCCACTTGCTTTTTTTAAGACTTCACCCATACGTGTTCGCCAATCTTTTCCTTGTTTTTTAAAAGAGGCAATAACATTTGGGTCGAGACGGAGAGTAACCGCTTGTTTAGGAGATTCAACGGGTGGACGCCCACGTTTACGGCGCTCTTCTGTTACATACTTAAAAAAGGAGGCTGGTAAAACGTCTTTAGCTGGCTTTAAGCGTGCAAGTTCTTCATCTGTTAGTGATGGGGAATCCACAGCGTCCCAATCTTCTTTTGTGTAGCCACATCCTGTTTTAAAGGTTTTTTTGATAGTCATTGAAAACCTCTCTTTCTTTTTTATTCGCTTGACGAAAACTGATAATGGATATCGCTTCATTGCCAAGCTTTGCAAAAACAATAACTGTTGTGCCATTCGCAAAATGTCCAATAGCCTTCATGCGGTTTGAATGTGTTGCATCAATAAGAGCATGTTCCCAGTCAAAGTAAATAACATCAGCAAAATCAAGCTTATGTTTAACAATGTTTAAAGCTCTTTTTGGTTCATCCCACACTATCTTCATATATTTTATGTACACGAAAAATAAAACCTTGTCAATAATTAAAGTGTACAATAATTCGTATATACCATTCAAAATGGAGAAACTATGGATAAGAAGAATCGTAAGGGTCTATCGGTTCGTGCGTTTGCGAAGAAGATGGGTGTTTCACATAATGCGGTGGTTTCTCGGATAAAGACAGGTAAATTTGATGCGGCTCTTTTTGAAGATGGTTCTGTCAATGAAGCCCTTGCCACAAGCATCTGGAATGAGAATCCAACAAAGCGCCCTATCCCATTTTTAGCGCCTGATGGTCAAGCGCGGACAAAGATCAAACAAGCCTCTACAGATGGAGCCAATGAATACAAGATAAAACTGGAGCGAATGCAAGTTGCCCTTGAAAGCGAGAAGATTGCACTTGAACGATTGCGCGAAACCACTGTTGATCGTGAAGAAGTCAAGAGAGCAGCACGTGAGTTTGGAAGAGCGCACCGTGACGCCATGTTGAATTTTCCTCATCGTTTTGGTGCAAGCATTGCTGCACAAGTTGGATGTGATGCTGCCAGCCTTATTGGTGCTATTGATTACACTATGAGAACCGCTTTACTTGAGGCGGTTAATATTCCAGTGCCTTTTCATGATCCTCATTCTCCAGAGTTAGAGAACTTGCAAGAAACGAATAATGGATGACAATGCAGTCGAAGAATTTTTCGCCCATGCCAATAACGCACGACAACCCGACCCACCGTACACGGTTTCGCAATGGGCGGATAAGAATAGATACCTTAGCACGGTAGCAAGTGCTGAACCTGGATTGTGGAGAACAAAGCGGACCCCCTATTTGCGCGAAATCATGGATAACCTTTCCTCCTACGTGCCAATTGAAACAACTATTGTCATGAAAGGGGCGCAAGTTGGCATGTCAGAGGCAGGATTAAATTTCTGCGGTTATGCTATTCATTATAGTCCAGGACCTGCTCTTTATGTGATGCCAACGGTTGAGACAGCCAAAAAGCTTTCAAAGACGCGGCTTGATCCTATGATTATGGCAAGCCCTGCTTTAAGCGAACGCATTGCCCCAGCGCGGGCACGCGACAGTGGTAATACAATGTTTTCGAAAGAGTTTGATGGTGGTGCACTGATGCTTACAGGGGCAAACAGTGCTGCTGGTTTGCGTTCCATGCCTATTCGTTATCTGATTTTAGATGAGGTGGATGGTTATCCTCTCAGTGTGGATAACGAAGGTGATCCGGTGATGATTGCCGAAAAGCGGACCTCAACCTTTGTACAACGAAAGATCTTTAAATTGTCCACACCCACCCACCGTGACACAAGCCGTATTGCCAAGGATTTTGTGCTAGGAGACCAGCGATATTACAACGTGCCTTGTGATGCATGTGGTGTTCTACAGCCCATTGTTTGGTCACAAATTAAGTGGCCAAAAGGCGCCCCCGAAAAAGCTGTGTTTGTTTGTGCCCATTGTGGCCATGAACATGCCGAGCACAGAAAAACAGATCTCATGTGTGAAGAACGAGGAGCATGTTGGGTACCAACCAGTGAATCAAGCAGACCCAATTTGCGTTCTTATCATATTTCGGCACTCTATTCCCCTTGGCTTACTTGGGGGGAATGCGCAAGAGAGTTTTTAAATGCCAAGGATGATCCAGCTCTTCTACAGCCTTTTGTCAATACAGTGCTTGGAGAGCCATGGGAGGACAGAACAGGCGAAGTTGTTGATCCTGATAGCCTCTATGCAAAACGCGAAGATTATCCCCTTGCACCAGAACAAGCCGTGTTGTTAACAGCGGGTATTGATGTGCAAAATGACCGCTTAGAACTTGAAGTGGTTGGATGGGGACGCAGTGAAGAAAGTTGGCATATTGATTATCAAGTTATCCTTGGTGATCCCTCTTCTTTTGAAGTATGGGACCAGCTGGATGAATACCTTACAAAACGCTGGCCACATACAGGCTATAAAGAGGGAATTAGGATAACAGCTGCTTGTATTGATACCGGTGGTGGACACACACAAGCGGTTTATAATTACGTGCGCCCCCGTGAGGGACGACGTATCTGGGGAATTAAGGGGCAAGCGGGATGGCGTGCGGTATGGCCACGCCGTCCAAGTAGAAACAACAAAGGACAGATTAATCTCTATATTGTTGGGGTTGATGCAGCAAAAGATATTATCACGGCACGGTTTAAAAAATCCGGTCCTGAAGCATCGGGTGCTGGTGCAACACACTTTCACAAAAACCTTGATCGGGAATATTTTGACCAACTGACCGCTGAAAGAAAAGTCATCAAATATTTTAAAGGCTTCAAGCGTATTGAATGGCAAAAAAGTGAAAAGGCAAGAAACGAAGCCTTGGACTGTAGGGTCTATGCTTATGCTGCTTTACAAGGTCTGATTTCGGCAGGAATAAACCTTAATCGAGAAGTCGATATCTTAGAAGAGCGTCTGGAAAAACTTAAAATTGAAGGCTCTTTAGAGCAGCCAACATCAGAACATGTGCCCTCTCCTGCTCCAAGAAGATCTCAGACAGCACAACCTCAAAGGAAACAATCCAGAACGGTGATGAATCCTTATATGCAAGGGGATTGGAGGTAATTTATGGATACAGACTTGAACCAAGTAAACAGCAAAACTGACAGACTGGAAAGTTTAAAAAAGCGGCGTGAACAAATTGAAGAAGCTCTTTATTCGGGAGCACAATCGGTGCGCCATGGCGATAAGCAAGTCAGCAACCGTTCTGTTGAGGAACTGCGCAGAGCGCTTGAGATGCTGAACACACAAATAGCCAACCTTGAAGGACGCAAGCGTTCACGCGTTTTCTATTTTAATATATCACGAGGCTATTAATGGCTGGTTTTTTCAATAAACTCACGGGCTTTTTTACAATTTCTCGTCAACACAATCCCCATTTTGAAGCGGCAAGCAAAAGCCGCCGTATGGGTGGTTTTGACCCCGCAAAAAAACATATCAATAAAGCGATTGAAGAATGCGGTGATACCATTGTTGCCCGTTCAAGATGGCTTTATGACAATGAAGCTCTTTATGGTTCTGCAACGGAGGAATGGGTCTCTGCGGCTGTAAGTGATGGGATTAAACCTTATCCTCGTATTGAAGGCTTTCAAGAAGAAAAGAAAAAGCTTTTAGACTTATGGTGGCAATGGGTTGATGAAGCAGATTATGATGAAGATACCAGCTTTTATGGGCTGCAAGCAACCATTGCACGAGAGGTCTTTTTAACCGGAGAGTGCTTTGTAAGATTGCATTATGTTGATCTCTACGGACGCTCTGGTGTACCGCTTCAATTACAAGTTTATCCCACGGAAATGTTGGACCTTTCCTACAATGGACCGGCTGAGATTGAAGGCAATTACATTCGTATGGGAATTGAATTTAATGCCAGTGGCAAGCGCGTTGCTTATCATTTCTGGGAACATCACCCCTATGATGATGTCCCTGCAAATATGGCATTTGAGAGCCAAGAGCGCGTGCGTGTCCCCGCTGAAATGATCCTGCACATCAAAGAGCGCCGTATCGCAGGACAATTGCGCGGTTCTCCCAAAATAACGCGCTGTATGACAAAGATCTTTCAACTCGAATCCTATGACGACGCAGAACTCGATAGAAAAAGGACGGCGGCTCTTTTCGCGGCGTTTGTCAAGGACAATTCACCAAACGTCGAAAAATTATCCGATAATCGTGATAAAAACAACGTTGAAGAAGAATACAAAGCACCTGTCATTGCGCCCGGTGCATCTCTTTATTTAGGAGAGAATAAAGAAGTTACATTCTCAAATCCTGTTGAGGTTGGTGGCTCTTATGAGGCTTTTCAATTTCGCAATATCTTGAAAATTTGTGCAGCACTTAATATGCCTTATGCCGTTGTGACTGGAGACGTTACGCGGGGGAATTTTTCAAATGTACGCACCTCCATCATTCAGTTTAGACGGCACGTCAAACAATGGCGTGAACATATTATTGCCTTTCAGTTTAACCGCATTGTTTGGGAGCGTTTTGTTGAAATGGCAGTGCTTGCTGGATGCGTCAATTTGCCAGGGTGGGAAGAAAATTCCTTGCCATGGCTTCAATGTGAAAGCTTTGCACCCCCGCTTGAAATGATTGATCCAAACAAGGATATCTCAGCGGAAAAAGAAGAAATTCGTGCAGGCTTGAAAACACGACGCATGGCACTTGCCGAGCGCGGCTTTGATATCGACAGCATTCATGCCGAACTTGAAGAAGAGCACACAGACGCTCGTGCGCGCGGCTTATCTTTTGACACGGATATGGCAGCGCCCTCTGGTGAAAATCAAGCGATTGATACAGCAGATTCAGAACCTTCTGAGACTTATGAAAGTAACCAAGGCAGTGAGGCACATAAAAATGGTGAATAATCTTGATATGCCGTTCTTGGCATCACGGCTTTTTGGGGTTCCACATATGCTTGCCTCGACAAAACTTGATGTCATTTTGAATGCTCTTGCACCGCGTCTTTTTGAGGGAGAAAAGTTTCCCATTGGGGCATTTGGACAAGGGGATACAACGGCTTTAAGACCCCCTGAAACTTATGTAGTACAAAACAATGTTGCTATCCTACCAGTTCATGGCACGCTTGTGCGCCGTGGTGCATGGCTTGGGGCTTTATCGGGGCTAACCTCTTATGAAGGTTTAAGCGCTTCTTTTCGTGAAGCCATTGCACAACCTGATGTTCGTGCTGTCTTACTTGATATTGACAGCGGCGGTGGAGAAGCCGGTGGTGTCTTTGATTTGGTTGAAGAGTTTCAAACACTCTCAAAACAATACAATAAACCCATTTGGGCACATGCCAATGAGTTTGCCTGTTCTGCAGCTTATGCCATTGCTTGTTCTGCTTCTCAAATATGGGTTGCTCGCACGGGTGTTGTGGGCTCGATTGGGGTTGTTTGTGCTCATCTTGACCAGTCCCGTGCAGATGAAAAACACGGGCATAAATGGACCTTTATCTTTGAAGGTGATCACAAAACCCATGGCAACCCTCACGAACCCTTGAGCGATACAGCACAGATAAAAATGCAAGCCGATTGCGCCCTGCTCTACGAGATGTTTGTCGATTTGGTGGCGCAAAACAGACGCTTAAATGCTGCTGCAATTCGTGACACAAAAGCAGAAACTTTTATAGGCACCCAAGCGATCACGCTTGGATTAGCAGATGTGCAAGGCACCCTTGCGCAAGCTTTGGAAGCCTTAACGGATTCCATATCACAAAACCCAACATCAACAACAAAAGAAGGACAAAACACATGGCACGCACACAATACCGCGCTGAAGAAGAGGATGACGAAAAGATTGTCGACATCATCAATGACGAGGAAGAGGACGAAGACGATAGCGACATCGACAAAAACGCCGAAGACTTCGACGATGAAGAAGACGAAGATGAGGATGAAGACAACGAAGACAAGCAGGAAAACATAAAAGCTGCTCTTGAAAAAGAAAGAAAGCGCGCAAAAGCACTAACAACCCTTGAAAGGCAAGCAAAGCACTTAGGCGTTTCTTTTGACGCAGCAAAAGCTATTCAAAAAGGTATGAGTATCGAGAAAGCACGCCAGTGTGTGTTGACGGCTGCTAGCTCTCAAAGCGCGTCTTTAAAAGTCTCGCCTTATACCCCTCATAGTGATGGGACGAGCAAGGCAAAGATTCATACAAAATGGGAAGCAGCTTGGAGGGCAGTGAAATGACGAATATTATTTATGACGACGTACGCAATGGCGCTTATCTTGGCCCCTATGACCCCGATATGTCAAACGAAGAAGTGGTGTTTGCATCAGGAGCCTTCATTGAAGCGGGAACTGTCATGGGAAAGATAACCACAACGGAACACTATGTCCCCCTTAATCCAGCAGCAACAGATGGCAGTCAAACACCGGCAGGGATTTCTTTTGCTACTGTTGACGCAACAGGCGCCGATCAACGCGCTGTGATTACAGCACGCTTATGCACAGTGAAAGCTTCTGAACTGCTATGGCCAGATGCCATCACGGATGAGAAAAAGAAAGCAGCCATTCAATCTTTAGAAGACCATAACAACATTCTATTGCGATAGGAGAATGCGCACATGGATATGAATTTTTTTAAACATGATGCTTTCTCAAGCATCACAATGATGAAAGCCATCGAAAACTATGAGTTTCAACCTGGTCTTGTAAGTTCTCTTAATCTCTTTGAAGAAGTTGAAACCAGTACCACAGTGGTTGGGATTGAACGGCGTGATAATACATTTTCGCTTATTCAAACCAGTGAACGTGGCGCACCTTTGACAGAAGGTGATAGAGAGGGTCGTAATCTTCGGTTTTTCAAAACAACACGGATTGCCAAAAGTGATACGGTGAAATCAGAAGAAATCCAAAACCGTCGTGAATTTGGCGCAGAAGATCAGTTAGAGACAGCAATGAAATATATTGCCAGAAAACAAAAGAAACTGATTTCTGAAATCGAATTGACAT
>NZ_JBHIPV010000020.1:0-13126 GCF_042196165.1 Bartonella sp. AP20NXHL
CCACAGACTTGAGAAAAATGGCGTATTTTTGCATTTTCATACACTCTTGCATGACCATAGACACAAGCCTCATCATACACCCAGCAATTACCATCATGGGATAGGTTAACTTCCTTTTCAATAAAGCCGCCTAAAGACCCCGCCTGTACATCATCAAAATCTTTTAAAGCTTTAATGCGATAAAGGCTTATAATATTTCGAGTAAGAGCATGTTTGATTTTTTTGATTTCACTAGTTAATTCGTATTTTTTGCACATAGAGATACCCTCACAATTTAATGTGATAAACATTTGATAAAATTTGAAATGAGATGTTTAAAGGAGGGCGCCCCCGCCGCGCCCGCGCGTGTCATTTACGCAGCATCACTTTCATATTCGCTGTCATTATCATCGTCATAATACCCTTCAAAATCAGCATAATACTCATGACGATAATAATCATCTTCGCTACCAAACTCAGGATATGCATCATCACAGATATCTTCATTAGCTGTTAAAGAGGCATTGCTATGAATATATGAAGAACCAGAGATAAGAGCATCACAAATAACGGCATCATCAAAAACACGTGATTCATCACAAATGTAAGCAGAGCCACTTATTTTTGCATTGCCTCCGACATGAGCATCATCACAAATGACAGCATTATCGGAAATATGAGCATGATCAGTGACACGGGCGTTATCATAAATTTGTGCATTGCCTTCAATTACAACGGCGTTGTTAGCATGCGCATTACCAGACAGCTTTGCATTGTCCTTTAATGTCATACCTTCAAAAATAGCATTCCCATAAATTTGAGCATTACCATAGACATCAACAAAAAAGCTTTTTACTTTAGCATTTCCAAAGACGCGTGCATTTTGAAAGACCCGTGCTTTATTATAAACCCAGCAATTGCCCTCATGAGATAAGTTGCTTTCATTTTCAATATACCCCCCTAAATCGCCTTTTTTGACATCATCAAAATCTCTTAAGGCTCTAATTCGAGTTAAGAAATGACCATCGATATATTCACAATCATCAATAAATTCGTATTTTTTTGCAGGCTCTTGTTGATTAACAGACGCGGTTTCATTTGCAATATTAGAGATAACGGGGGTGTTGTTTGAGATATTTTTCATAATTAAAACCTACATGTTTATATGTTTGTTATTGACAACCCTTTAAGGGCGTCGGGCGTTAACAAACACGGCATGTAGTCCGTTGCTTACACTTTTCCCATAAGGGTATTGTATGGTGTAAGCACACCCGACAAAATCATCATATATGCTAATTAAAGCATAAAAGATAGCCAGTTTTTAAAAGCTTTGGAAAGATTGTATCGTAATCTATCCGCTACATGTTTAGTGTTTGTTAATCACTTGATTATTTGTGTAACAAAATACGTATTTATTGTCAAATAATATTTCTATCTTTTTGATATTTTTTCTTATTTTTTAAATACGTTGTGTATTGATAATATCTTATGCTTATTAATTTCTTCTTTTATATTTATGTGCTTTTAAAGCTATATTATATGTTTTATGAAACGATTGCGTTATTTTCTGAATCTATACATTTATAATATTTAGAAACGCTCTCATAATGCGTATTTTAAACTTTATAACCTATCAATTTTGTTACTAAATGAATTTTAAATTTTTTGTGAATTTTGTTTATAAGGGGCTTTAATTTAAACGACCTTAATAGCACCGCGCTCTTATAACAAATGCTTTCATTTGCATTTTTGCTTTCTCTATAGTTGTTATGTTCTTTATAGCCATGGCATCATTTTTCATGTTCATAAGAGAAATGATAAATAGGATATATGATAATTGTGATTTATAGACCGTTATGAAAACACTTATGAAAACATCTCAATAGAAACTGATCATTATAGAGATGAGCAAAATTCCTTTTAATAAACTTTTGTCAGTCTTGTCAGTTCTTTTTAGAACCTATATCATTTTTTTTAAATGAGAGAAAATTAAAATCATTATATTTCAATAAGTTAAGTTTTATCAATTTTTCAAAATACAACTTATTAAAACAGCCATAACAAATAAATACAACTGTAAATATATATTTGTCAGTTTATGTCAGTACATTGAATCGACAAAAGTGATCATTTAGTAAATGATTAAAACATGTCTTATGAGAGTATGTGATCTTTTAAAGCCTTTCAAAAGAAAGGGATTATAATCATAATAAATGCTATCAAGATCCTTATGGTTATGAGTTTTGAAGGGGTTTTGAGTTTTGAGGGTTGCTGCTATTATGTAAAAAAACGATAAAAAGTAAAAACGTTATTTTTCAATATGTTAAGATTTTACAGACCTTTAAAAAACAACCCATATTGATAACACAACCTATAAATTCAACTAATAATATACGTTTTGAGGGGGTTTTGACGGTTTTTACACCTTCAAAACCTATAAGCAAAATGAATATACATAACTCTCTTTAAACAAAGCTTTTGATAACAATAAAGCACTCATTTTAGATTACGGTATAATCTCTTAAAGGCAATGTAAAAAAATCTAATTCACTTTAAGAGTGGATTTCTTAAATTTTGCAAAACAATCTAAAAAAATTATTTAAAAGTTCAAATCGTATCTTTAATTTGAATTATAAATACATTATTAGACTTTTGCATTAATCAAAGGTTTATGATGATGAAGTTTTTTATTTTACTTTGTTTGTTAATACTCACAGCTTGTGGTCCTATAACACATTTGAACGGAATTGTTGATCCAAACTACAAGGGACGATTTCAAACGAAAAAGATGGTCATAGGAGGTGTTGGCATGTCTATTTCTGAGCAAAAAGCACTTGAAGACACCTTTGAGAAATCGCTTGCTAAATACAATGTACAGATATTGAGAGGATTAGAACTTTTCCCTCTAACTCGTAATTATTCCTATAACGAGAAAGAGGAAATTATAACAAATAAAGGCGCAGATGCAGTCCTAATAGTTAGCGTTGATAATCGTGCTATATCGCAGACATATATCCCGCCAACGTATCATCCGGGAACCTCTACAAGTACTATTTCGGGATTTGGAAACTTTGCTACCATAGAAACTGAGACGACACCAGGTTATGTGACCGGTGGATATAATATTAGTAAGCCCGCCATAAGTGTTAGTGTTTATCTTATTCACCATACAAAAAACAAAGAAACCATATGGCTAGCAAAAGGCTATAGCGATGGAAATGCTTTTGCATCATTTTCTAATCTCATAGTAAGCGTTGCTGAAACAACTGTTGAAAAACTAGCCAAAGAGGGGCTTATAGTCCCAAAGTAGAGTTAGGAAAATAGCAGCATAATCACGAATTTTAGCCACAAGGTCGATGTTAATAAAGCTATCATTTTAGATTACGGTATAATCTTTTAAAGGCGATGTAAAAAAATCTAATTCTATTTAAGAGTGGGTTTCTTAAAAGTCTTAAAGCAATCCCAATAAGAGTGTTTAAAAGTACAAAGCCTTATTTTTAGAATAACGCATATTAGGATTGTATCTAATCAACTTAACAAAAGAGGTATAGATTATGGTTATAAGATTCTATACCCCTTTGTGAGTTTAGCAAGCCAAGTCTATTCAGTTTCTCTAATTTCTAATTTTGGTAAGTTCTTAACGATTTTCATTGTCTCTAAACTTATGGTAATAACCCTCTGAAATAACTCTAGAGGGTAGGCAGGGTTGCCAATGGTTTCAACAGCATAACGATTGGCATCATTAACAATGCCACTCTTTTTATCAGTCTTAACACATTGACGCCCCATAACCCATTCAAGAGCGGATTTACCATTAACGATATACTCACAAGCGTCAAGAGGGATATCTGTTATTGTGATATTGTTATTATAAATAACAGTGGTTTTATCTTTCTCTTTACCTGCTTTTGCGAATTTCATTTCAGTCACGTAATAGAATTTTTCTGGATTAGAGATCTCTGTAACTTTTGGATTACCTTTTTTAAAGGTTACGGGATAAGGTTTTACAGTTTCATAATTCACGTGCAAATGATCCAGTTCACGCCCTGTTACAACAGAGTTCCGTTTTCGTATAAGGGGTTTAATTCTCTTCAAAAGAATTAAAACGAAGCTTATTAAATCCATTTTGAATGAATTGAGAAAAAATGCAGAAAAATGCTAAAAAAGCCGATAATTTTTTCAAAAGTTTTTTAAATGCTGTTTATACGCAGCCCATGAGAGAGATCAGATCAGCAAAATAGTGAAATTTGCTGTTTATTTTATGGAAAAAAGACAAATGAAGCATGTGCTTTTAAAATATCATAATGATTATTTTGATAGGTTTTATGAGTCACTAAAATAATCTAGTTTGTTAGTTCAATTTACAGACACAAACTGACAAATATATATTATTGATTGTATTTAAGGTTGTATTGTCGATATAGGTTGTATCGTTAAAATACTAACATATTGAAATATAATGTTTTTAATTTTCTCTCATTTAAAAAAAATAATATAGGAGCTAGAATGAACTGACAAGACTGACAAAACTCTTCTGATAAGGTCACTCAGATCATTTGCTTTTGGAAAAAAGTTCCTTGATGAGAATGCCATAAAAAGAGTTTTGCGTGGTTGTCTTAAAGACTTCAAAAGAGATTTTTTTATTGTTTTATGCTGTTGTTTTTAACCAAAGGATGCCATTCATACCGTCTATCAGGACGCCGACCTAATTCATTCCCCTCTATAGGAAATTCACGAATATAGTTACAACGACATAAAAGCTCTAAAGCTTGCTTAACGGTTTGATTGTCTTTTAAAGATCTCCAACACCGTCTATAGATATCTCTTGCCGTAAAAACATTGGGTAAAAGATCACAGCGCTCTACAATTAATTTTGCACGCTCTGCTGTTAATGTATCATTCGCCGCATAAAGACGTTTTGCATGACTTATCAGATATTCTTCCCAATATAAGGCTCTCTCAAGGGCATCTCTATTGATTTCAAAACGCCCCCCTTCACTCAATTCAAAAATCAATGCAAGGGTTGGTATGGTTTTATTCATTTTCAAAAGATGCGCTTGTAAACTTGATGAGAAATGACCTCCTTTGATTGTTCTTTGAAAATTTTCCCACCATACACGAAACATTTCTTGAGCTTCAGCAGAAAAGCGTATGGTAATAGGGTGTTTTGGTGATCCTAATGGTTTATCATAAAGAGAACGAAAAATTCCTTGATAACTTTCCCATGCCTTTTGATTGGGAGGTCTATCAACCCATAACCGCTCTTTTCGTTCATCGGGCCACACCAGCATTTGAAATCGTTGCAATAAGCCGTCATTATTTGTTCCATGGTGCATTGCTTGAATAATGGGAATAATCCGTGAAGGTTGAATGCCCCCAATAATGGAAATGGTTGCATTGGGAATAAAAATGGTTCCACGTCCTATACGGTCATAGGTGTATGATTTTTTGCCATTAAAAGCTGTTAGATAAAAAGAACGGTCTGATTGATATTCCTTCCGTTCCAAATCGGATAAAAAACCAGATAATTCATCACGAACCAACAATAAACCACGGGGGTTTTCTTTTAACAATTCCCCAAGCTTTTCGACGGTCACATCGTTGACAATAAGACGTCGTTTATTAAGCGTGTCATCTTCCTCACTTTCTTTATGTTCAAGAGATTGAGAAAGAAGAGCAAGGGCTTGTTCCTCGTCTTGATCTTTGAGTGCTTTGTAGGCTTGTTTTTTCTTTTCTCTTTTGTCTAATTCAATAAGAATATCTTTTGTTTCTTGCTGTTTTTTCTTCTTTAACCATTCTTGATGCCATTCCTCTTGAAAAACATCAAGAGGTGCTAAAGCAGCTTCCATGGTATCTGTTTTTATAGTTGAAGGTTCCCCCACAAGGCACCCCAGAGATTAGGAACAATTTTCCAATTGGCATGTTGTTTTGGAGAAACCCGCACGCCATTTCCAATGACAGCAGACAATCCACATAAAGCAGAAACAGCAACAAAATCGATAGAAGATTGTTGAATATCAGCAACGTCATAAACATAGTTTATTAATGGTGTTGGAAGCAGGAATATTTTAAAAGGCTCGACGGGTAAGAGAGCCGTAGCAATCGGTTGTAATTGCCCCCAACCATTTTGTTGCAAGGCTTGTTCATAAGAAATGGCTTTTAAACAAGTATTTTCGTTTAAAGAGACATTATCGTTATCATTGATGGGAGTATTTTCATTATTGTTTTGTAAATTACTATCTTTCATAGTTTCCCTCTTTTAAGAAAGTAATACGTTATTAAAATCGGTTCCTTTTGGAGCTTGCATCATAAAGACCTCAAAGCCTTGTCTATAGGCACGCGCAGCTAGGGTAAAACCTGCTTTACGACCCGCATCATCGCCGTCCATTGCAATGGTGAGACGCCCTTTTGTATGGGGTAAATTCACACGCATCATGCCACTGGTTGAAAGGGACGCCCATAAATCAACGGGCTCTGATAACAACCCAGACAAAAGAGCCAGACCGGTTTCAATGCCCTCACAAATGACCAGATGTTTGGGATTGTCTTGACTTAAATGCACAGCACCACCCGTTACAGATCCCAACATGGCTTTTGCTGGTTTTTGATCTGTTTTGCAGCCATTGTCTTTTAAAAAGGTTCTATGAATGGCAAAGGAACCAGCACCCTTAACAAGAGCCACCAACGCGGGCAGTGTACCCCCAGAGGGGTGTGGACATTTGTCGTAAAAGCGTAAATCAGTAGGCAAATCACATGTAATACCCCGCATACGTAAATAGGTTTCTGCTAAAGTATTTTTGATTGGTTGGCTTTGTTGCCAAATTGTTTTTGCTCTCTCTGCTTTCTGTTTTACTCGTTTGAGATCAGCACAAAACTGTTTTGAGAAAGAGAGCGTCTGATCATAAGCTTGTTTTCCAAGCAAGCCAATTCTAATGAGCGCTTGTATGATCTCTCTAAAAGAGCAACCAGCATAACAATAGAGTAAAAGACGCCCATCATGTCCATTGGCAAGGGATAAGCTAGGCAGCCTATCATCATGAGCAGGGCAACGGGCTGTTCCATAACGCCCATGCCAAGTACCACGCAAGGCACGTGTGATACCTTGCGCATTCTTAAAAGAACACATCATTTTAAATCCTATAACGTTGCGTCATAGGACGGATTGTGCTATCTCTAGGGTGATGAGTTTGAGAAAGCCTTGTCCGTCCTTACGTGACAAGGTTTTTTTTTATGCCGCGTCACTTTGACGTTGCTGTTTTGCTTGTTCGATGACATTGATAAGATCCGATTGTAACCAACGGGACAAAAAACCAAATTTTAAAGGTTTTGGGAGAGAGCCATTGGTTACATGACGGCGGAATGTTGAGACACTCATATGAAGCAATTTTGCACTTTCACGGTCTGTCAAAAGAATATCATTTTCTGTCATACTAAAATCCTTTCTATCAAAAAATGGTAACAAATCATAACTATTTATTAACCACATTTTGGTTCATTTAGAAAGATGTTTTATTCATAGAAAACAATATTTTATTATACAATTTCTAATGTGATAATTTATGACTCTTATTGAGAAAGAATGAGAGACAAGAGAGAGAAAGTTATCCACAGATAATGGGGTTATTCACCCCATATCTTAAGATTGCCCCGTGACATAAGCCGCCCATTTATCCATATAAACGCGGCGCTGTTCTAGATAATCAGTACGACGATAGGCACGCTCTACTTTACCTCCTACTGTATGACTTAGAATGGTTTCAGCGACCTCATAGGGAGCATCGGTTGTTTCAGCAAGCCAATTGCGTAAACTAGAGCGAAAACCATGGGGGCAGGCATCAATCTTATTCTCTCTCATATACTTTGCCATACAACTATCAGCAAGGGGACCGCGACCGGTAGCAGAAAAAAAGAAATCATTGCGAGAGAACAAGCGCGCTTGTTTTAAGATTTCTAATGCCTCTGATGATAAGGGCACACGAAATTCTGTTGTAGCATCACGCAAACCTTTCATATTTTCAGCAGGGATAGTCCAGATATCTCCATCAACTTGATCTTTATGAATATGACACAAAGGATTGGTACGAACCCCTGTCAGAATAAGCAAACGCAAAGCCAGTTGTGTTAAGGTTGATGCTTCGCAAAGTGTTTTATAAAAGGTAGGGACATCTCTCCAATCCATAGCTGGTAAATTTTGTGTTTTATGACGTTGTTTACCTAAGAGCGCACGTGCTTTTTCTGTTGCTTGTAAATCAACATTCAAACCCAAGGCAGCCGCATGTTTGAGACAAAGATTAAGACGGGTAAGAGCTCTATTAGCTGTTCCAGCTTTTGAATGCCAAATAGGGGCAAGAACATTGCGTATCTCTGTTTGTGTAATCTCAGAAACAGGCAGACAGCCTAATTTAGGGAGAATATGTAGGCGTAAAGGTGCAAACCAATTCCCATCTTTACCATCCCCTTTTAACTCAGATTTCCGACTTTCAAAAGTATCTAAAGCAATATCTTTTAAGTAATGAAGATTACTTATTGCCTCACGCTTTTGTTTATCGCGTTCTTTAATAGGGTCACGACCCTCATGCAAAACAGAACGCCATTGATTTGCTAATTCACGGGCTTTTTTTAAAGAAACATTTTGCAACGCACCCAAGCCCATTTCACGGCGCCGACCATGAATGGTATAGCGATAAATCCATTGAGCACCTCCATCTTTACGCTTATGAAGTAACAAGCCGGCACCATCATTATATTTGCCAGCTCCCAATGTTGCGACAGCCCTTGCATTAAGACGGTTCATAAGAGCCATTTTTAGTCCTTTCTTATACAGTTTTTATCCATACACTCATCCCACTTGTTATGTGCAAATGAGTGGTTTTGATTGATTCAAGATAAACAGATTTGAAACGAGAGAATCCTACGTTATTCGGGACTCTCATTCAACATACAAAACAGTGAATTATCATTATAAATCAATACCTTGTCCAAGCAGTGGGACGTGTGATGCGTCGTGCAAAAGGCAAAAAGATGGGCTATATCATTTTGCCGGTTGGTGTTCCTGCTGGTGTTTCACCAGAAGAGGCATTAAAAAACAATAAGAGATACAGTGTTGTCTGGCAAGTTCTCAATGCTTTGCTTGCCCATGATGAGAATTTTAGTAAAACCCTTAACCAGATGGTCTTAGGACAAGACGTAAGCTCTATCATCGACATTGTTACAGTTTCTAAAAAGACCGAATTAGAGAATGTCACCACGGTTATTGACGAAATCACGCTCCACGAAAAATCAGAAAAATCCGGACTTCGTATTGGGACACAAGCTCATGAACCGCACCAAACATATGAAGGACAAGGAAGATTGCCCTTTTTTGTTGAGTTTCCCAATGCTCTCAAAACACTGATTGTTAAAAAATCTACTATGAGTGATTATTGGGGCATTTGGGCTGGCAATGTTGCTGAGATTGCACAAAACCATATCACACGCCTTCAAACTATGCTTTCTGATCAAACAAGCGAAGCTTATCATGCCTTTGATACGTTTTATAAAGAATTAAAAAACAACTTAAACAGTGAGATAAAGCAAGAAGAAGCGATTGAGATGTTAGCGCAACATCTTGTAACGCGTCCCGTGTTTGAAGCTTTGTTTGAGGGCAATGAATTTGTGCAAAACAATGCCATTTCGCAAGCAATGGAAAAAATCTTAACAGAACTCGATAAAACCAATATTGAGGAAGAATCCAAGGAATTACAAGAGTTTTATGACAGCGTAAAGTTCCGTGCCTCTGGCATTACAGAACCACAGGCAAGACAAAATCTTATTATCAAGCTTTACGAAGATTTTTTTACCAAGGCATTTAAGAAAACCACGGATAGGCTTGGCATTGTTTATACCCCCGTTGAAGTTGTGGATTTTATCATTCATTCTGTTGATGATGTGTTGCGTAATGAATTTGGAAAAAGCTTAGGGTCACGGGGTGTTTCTATTCTTGACCCTTTTACGGGTACTGGGACCTTTATCACACGGCTTTTACAATCCAATCTCATAAAACCAGAGGATATGGAATATAAATTCCGTCATGATATTCATGCCAATGAAATTGTTTTGCTTGCCTATTACATAGCAGCGATTAACATTGAATCGACTTATCATAGTATCATGAAAGGTGAGTACATTCCTTTCAAGCATATTGGTTTGACCGATACTTTCCGCATGCTTGAAGAAAAGAACCTTCTGCAAAAATTATTCAAAGAAAACAGTGAATATTTAGAGCATCAAAAGAAACTGGATATTAAAGTTATCTTTGGTAACCCTCCTTATTCAACAGGTCAAAAGAGTGCGAATGACAATGCAAAGAAGACCCCTTATCCACTATTAGATAACCATATTCGTGAAATCTATGCTGCTCAATCTAAAACACCTTTTGTTCAAGCACTTTATGACAGCTATATTCGTGCCATTCGTTGGGCTAGTGATCGTATTGATAATGCTGGAATAATCGGCTTTGTTTCTGGTTCAGGTTACATAGAAAAATCGACAATGGACGGTTTACGAAAATCTTTAGCCAAAGAATTTAGCAGTATTTACGTACTCAATTTACGAGGAGATATTCGTAAAAACATGTTAAGTAATGGGGCTGCTCAAGAAGGGGAAAATGTTTTTGGCAATGGTAGTATGACCGGTATCGCTATAACGCTCTTTATCAAAAAGCCCAATGTGACTGAATCATGTAAAATTTACTATCACGACATTGGTAGTAATCTTACAACTAAAAGGAAACTTGAGATCCTTGACGAATTTTGCAGTATTGATGGTATTACCCATGAACAAGGCTGGCAACTCATTACACCAGACAAGCATGGTGACTGGATTCATCAACGTGATGACAGTTTCAACGCATTTTTAGCTTTAGGCGTTAAAAGAGGGCATGATAAAAAGCTTTTTGAGACTTATTCTTGTGGTATTGTAACTAATCGTGATGCCTGGGCATATAACTCGAGCCTTGAGGCTTTAGGGAAGAACATGAGCAATATGATTGCTTTCTATAATAGTGAAGTAAAGCGTTTTAATGAAGCCTATGGGCATGTTGATAGTATAATACGTGAAAAGGCTGTAGACAGTTTCATCAATGCCGATACAAGTAAAATCAGTTGGAGTTATCATCTCAAAAAAAAATTGCTTAAAGCAAAACTCTTTCCTTTTGACAATAACTGTCTTACACAAAGTCTTTATCGTCCTTTTACAAAGCAGTGGCTTTATTACAATCGCAGTTTCAATGAAATGGTTTCTCGAATACCACGTATGTTTCCGATAGGACAAGCGGTTGAAAATCAAGTAATTCAAATTACAGGC
The DNA here is from genome assembly GCF_042196165.1 of Bartonella sp. AP20NXHL. Taxonomy (NCBI): domain Bacteria; kingdom Pseudomonadati; phylum Pseudomonadota; class Alphaproteobacteria; order Hyphomicrobiales; family Bartonellaceae; genus Bartonella; species Bartonella sp. AP20NXHL. The sequence continues at coordinate 11,323 of NZ_JBHIPV010000020.1, forward strand.
ATAGGAGCAAGGTGTGGTTTTTCTGTTTTGATGAGTAAGGATTTACCTAATCTAGATGCAATAGAAAAAGGTCAATGTTTTCCACGTTATATTTACGAAGATACTGAATCTTTAAAAAATAAAAAACAATCCCTTTTATTTACAAACTCTATAGAAGAAAGCACAACAGCTGATTTACAAAGGCGTGATGCTATTACTGATGAGGGGCTAGAACATTTTAAAGCAGCTTATCCTAATGAAACTATCACGAAAGATGATTTATTCTATTATATTTATGGTCTACTTCATTCGGAAGATTATCGTACACGTTATGCTCATAATTTATGCAAAGAACTGCCTCGTATCCCTTGTGTAAAGAGTGCTGGTGATTTTTGGAAGTTCGTAACAGCAGGGCGTGAACTCGGTCATTTGCACATGAATTATGAAGATGTAAAACCTTATCCAGTGACTTTTAAAAAGGGTAATCCAAAAGTTACAGAAATCTCTAATCCTGAGAAATTCTATTATGTAACTGAAATAAAATTCGCAAAAGCAGGTAAAGAGAAAGATAAATCAACTGTTATTTATAATAACAATATCATCATGACAGATATCCCTCTTGAAGCTTATAAGTATATCGTCAATGGCAAGCCCGCTCTTGAATGGGTTATGGGGCGTCAATGCGTTAAGACTGATAAAAAGAGTGGCATTGTGAATGATGCCAATCACTATGCTGTTGAAACCGTTGGCAACCCTGCTTATCCATTAGAGTTGTTTCAAAGGGTTATTACCGTAAGTTTAGAGACAATGAAAATCGTTAAGAACCTACCAAAACTAGAAATTAGAGAAACTGAATAACTTAAAAGCGTGCTCACATAATGGGTATGATAAACTCACAACGGGTATAAGGTTTTATACCTATAGGTTCTATGCCCCTTTTATAAATTGCTTACATATAATCTTTAAAAGAATATTTTATATGCGTTATCATAAAAGATAAGGCTTTGCACTTTTTAACACTGTACTTTGGATTGCTTTAAGATTTTTAATAAATCCCATCTTAAAGTGAATACGCTTCTTTTACATTGCCTTTAAAAGATTATACCGTAATCTAAAATGATAGCTTTATTGTTATCAGAAGCTTTGTTTAAAGAGAGTTATGTATATTCATTTTCTTATATTACTTATAGGTTTTGAATGTTTCTCAAACCCCCAAAACACCTACAAAACCCTCTTAAATATATATTAAAGATTGTATTTATGTTTTGTGTTTAATATAGGTTGTTTATTTGAAAGATTAACTTATTGAAATATAATGACTTTTATTTTTTATTGAAAAATATGTAAAGGGGGGAGCGTAAAAAGCACCTCCAAAACCCCCTAAACCTCCAAAACTCATAACCATAATGGTCTTGATAGCATCTATTATGATTATAATCCCTTTCTTTTGAAAGGCTTAAAGGATCATATGCTTTTCATAAAGCACATTTTAATCATTCACTAAAATCATAAGATTCGTCTGTTAAATAAACTGACATAACCGATAAAATAGACAAAAGCCCATAAAAAGTAATTTTAATAATCTATGAAATAATAGGCTGTTTCATTAAAATCTTGCACCAAAACCATGATCAGAGCCACACTACTGTTGAGTTTCTCAACTAGTGATCAAGGCTTTGGAGCGCGTCTTATTTTCTAAATTTCTGAAATCTTTTCGATATTTTTTAGGTGCTATTTCTTGTCTTTTTTTCCGATAAAATTGACTATTTTCTCTTTCCACGAGCGGGGTTGCTCCTTGCTGGTAACCTCTTGTGGATCATCAAGC
>NZ_JBHIPV010000021.1:0-12012 GCF_042196165.1 Bartonella sp. AP20NXHL
AGAAGATCAGTTAGAGACAGCAATGAAATATATTGCCAGAAAACAAAAGAAACTGATTTCTGAAATCGAATTGACATGGGAAAATATGCAGCTTGGCGCTGTTCAAGGTGTTGTCCTTGATGCTGATGGTTCCGTAATTGTCGATTGGTACAAAGAATGGGAAATCACACCACCAAAGCCCATTGACTTTAAACTGAATACAGAGACAACCAATGTTGCTGACAATGTTGATCAAGTCATTATGAGGATGATTGAGGCTTCAAAGGGAGCGTTTTCTGATCGTTCACGCATTATTGGGCTTTGTGGAAATGAATTCTTTTCCAAGTTGAAAAACCATAAAACAATTCGTGAAACTTATCTCAACACAGCCTTAGCACAAACACTCAATAGCGCCGGAGGTGTTGCAACACCAAGCGCTCTTGGATCGGGGAGCTTTGGCAGTTTTGACTTTGCTGGTGTCACTTTCATTAATTACCGGAGTATCCACAACTATAATGTGAGTGCGAAGGCTGGAACAAAGCGCGCCATAGGCATTAAGCCTGATGAATGTCAATTCTTTCCTGTTGATGCGCCTGGTGTCTTCCAAAAAACCTTTGCTCCTGGTGAAAGCTTGGATTTTGCCAACACGGTTGGAAAACCTCTCTACACGATGCTTATCGTCGACCACGACCGTAATGCATGGGTAAAACCGGAGGTCTATAGCTATCCGCTTTACATCTGTACACGCCCTGAAATGCTGTTTAAAGCAGTGATTGGAGCGAAATAACATGCGATGGCACGGGCTGCTAAACCAAATGGTTAAAGATGTACGCAACACTTTTGGGCAGCCCATCATCTACACGCGAAAGGACAACCAGCAATCTTTTCGTATCACAGCGATTTACGGCATTAAGCATTCAGAATCGGACGCTGGTGGCAGAATTCCCACGACAATTGCAAGAAAGGAACTTGATCTTTGTATCAATGATATCGGGGGAATACCACCAAAACCTCAAGATAGTATTGTGATCATCTCTCCTGAAAACAGCAAAGCTCCCTCTTCTCAAGAGCACTTCGTGATCACAGATGTCCAAGCCTCAGAATCCGGTATGTATAAGCTTATCTTGCGGGAGATAAAACAATGAGGCATCTTTATTTGGTGTGTTTAAAAATCAATAAGGCTGCCCAAGAACTCGGATTACTGCTGCAAACCTTGGATTTGGAATAGCACTAAATCGATAATTCCATGGTGCGCCGGTACGGTGACTGATGTGACATTCTTGGTATGTTATAGTTACTGATGCAATTCTTGCCCAAGTAGTCCTTTCATTATCTTCAGGGCTTTCAAATACAATAGCTTGATTTGTTACTAAAAGACGTCCTAAAATTGGATTCTTTTCGCCAATATCAAAGGTAACGCGTTCTTGAACTCCCAACAGTTTTTCATTTTGTACTAAACGATAATCATATTCACTTGCGTCAAGTTCTTGAAACATTTCACATGCTTCCTTAAAATTAGAGGGAGGAATATCTGATTGCCACAGAGCAACTTCTTGCTCAAAGCTTTTTTCCTTTTTTGTCTCACGATAGGCAATAATAACAAAAATTAAAACAATAAAAATGGGTACTAATAACCACGGCTTAATAGTTACTGTTACCACAATGCCTCCAATCAGTAGAGCACAAAGGAGAACGATCTGTACCCTCTTTTCTAACCGTTTTTTTTCAAGTTCCGGCGACATTTTATTAACAACTGATAAATCAGAAGAAGGATGGATATGGGGGGGAGGCATTAAAACCTGCTCTGAAACTTTTTCTTTAAAACGTTTGTTGCGTTTATCTTGCCAATGAACAAAAATAGACAATGCAATAAATGCAAAGAAAATTAACCTGAACCATCCCCAAAAACCTAGACCATCATTTTCGTCTGACTTTTTATCTTGAACATGGATACTTTGCTTATCAGTATTCTTAGGTAGTGCCTTTGTCACGCTTTCATTTTGAGTAGCAACATCTATTAATAAAGTCGAGGAGGAGGAAAAAATTTCATTATTGTACGCAACTTGATCTGGTTTGATTTTGTGAAAAAAAAACGCACCTAATATTGCAGAGCCGAGAAATAATAAGACTCCAATACCAAGGGTTTTCAATCCATTTTTACGCCATTTTTTTATACACACTAAAACAAGTCCGACAACCATCACCGGTAACGACAACAAACATACGATCATCGCAATTGTATCAAGTATGTCGAGCATTATTGTCCCCTCCACTATAAATAAAAAACTAAGCTGGAAAATCTAAAGTGAGTCGACAAATAAAGTAAATATGTGCTTATGATTTTTAGAAAAAAGTGATATTATTACAGGAGTATGAATAATCGAAACAGGAACCTAACGAACACCTTAAATACTAAGCGGATAAGCTACCGAGATAGTTTATTTTCGCACATTAAAGGCTTTGACTCATTGTATGTTACTCGCATATAGTGATCTTGTGGGGTGTGGTTATGCTATAAAACACCTTCATAGGAAAGCATAACGATGGACTTACTACCGTGTTTTTCAGTGCTCGGCACTTTCTAATTAAAGAGTCAATGAAAAACATCTAAGTAGTAAGGAGTTCATTATGAATACTCTATAGAAATTAAAGAACAAACTATTGGCCAAGAAACAATTCAAACTGTTAACGCGCGTGATTTGCATGCGTTTTTGGAAATAAAGTCTGAATTTAGAAATTGGATTAAAAATCGCATTAAAGAATGTAAATTTCAGGAAAATATAAACTTTATAACGCTTACTAAAAATTTAGTAAGCGGTGGAAAGGTAAAATAATACCACATTACGTTAGACATAGCTAAACATCTTTCGATGATAGAGCGTAATGATAAAGGGCATGAAGCACGTCAATACTTTAACAAATGTGAACGGCTTTTGAAACAAGTAGTGACACCACAAGTTGACTACTCCAAACCTGAAGCATTACTTGGTGTCTTGAATCACCTACAAAATCAAATAGAGCAGAAAGATCATGTTATTGCTGAATTAGCACCAAAAGCAGAAGCACTTGATGGTTTAAAACGCTCTGATGGTTTGTTTGGTCTTATTGAAGCAGAAAAGATGTTAGAGGTACGACCTAAGGACTTAACTGATTACTTGCGTAAACATGATTGGGTGTATCGACGGGCTCCAGGGGCGCCTCTGTTACCTTATCAGGCAAGATCAAGAAAGGATTTATGGATTGTCCTGCTATCACCATTCAAAGACCGGATGGTACAGTAAAGGTGCTGCCTTCAACGAAAATCACATCCAGAGGATTAGTATGTTTAAGAGAGCAAATCTTTTGGGGGGGGCAATGAATACCAGTATCGATTTTTTGTGCGATTTATGGATGGCATTGTTTTAATTTTCTGATCGTGATGATGTCGAAGATAAAGCTTTTAATGCTCTCATTGAGACCATGGATGCAATAGAAAAAGCTTTGATTTTAAAACTTCAAGATGAGGTGCCGAATATTACAAAGATTCTTGCAGTTCTTACAGGTTTTGGAACTTCAGAACTACCGCATAGCATGAATCCGTTATTGCAAGCTTATGCTCCTACTTTGGAAAGTCCTGTTGTAAAAGCTGCTTAACTTAAAAACACAACTCCCCTCCCTGTTCTTAAAATGGGGAGTGGTTAAACCCTACATTCAAATTTATTGATTTTGGCAAATTCGTCTGCTTTTTCAGTTTGTAATATACTAACGTCATAAGCAGCTTGCATGTTAAGCCAAAATTCAGCAGTAGTATCAAAAAAATAGGCTAATCTTAGTGCTGTATCGGGAGTCACTGGACTATTTTCAGCAACAATACGTTCTATTCTCGTACGTGGAACATTTAATGCTTTTGCAAGAGCATAAGCAGAGAGAGCATATTCTTTTAAATATTCCTCTCGTAAAATTTCTCCGGGATGAATCGCTATATAATTTTTCATCTCGACCTCCTACAGATCAATGATAATCTACGATTTCAACTTCATAGGCGCCATTAGAGCGCCATTCAAAACAAATACGAAACTGGTCATTAATACGGATAGAATATTGACCTTTACGCTCTCCTTTCAATGCTTCTAGACGATTTCCCGGAGGACTACGCAAATCTTTAAGATCAACTGCTTTATCGAGCATAAACAATTTTCTTTGGGCTATACGCACTAGAGTGGTGGGAAAGCCTCTGGGCGGATTGCCTTCTAAAAGATCTTTACACCGCTTATCAGCAAAAGATTCAATCACCAAATCACCTTTATTCGTTCTTTTACGTATCATAACACGATACCAACATAAAGAAAAGGATAAATGTTAAATAACAGGAGCCCCCATGCATCCGAGAGAAACGATAAGGGAAAGCTTTGTTGCGTTGATCAAAGCAGCAAAGACGGCAGCTGGTGACAATGTTTTCAATATGCGTGATTTCAACTTCTCCCCTGAAAACACGCCTGCAATTAACATTTTCACACAAAGTGAAACGATTGAAGATGGCTATGATTATGGAATAAGGCGGCGTGTTTTAACGCTAGATGTTGAATGTTATGCGACATGTGAAGATGGTGCACGCTTTGTTGACCAATTAGCATGGGAAGTTGAGGAGGTTTTCTACGCTAATCCCAATCTCAACAACACAGTTGAGACATGCCGCCTGCAAAATATTGCTTTTGCCTTTGGTGATAATGGCGCCCTAGCGCTCCATGGTGCAATTCTAACCTTTGAAGTCATTTATGTGACAAATATCCCCAACATGGATGAAGAAGACGGCAGTGTAACAGCAAGAATCGTTGAACCTTTCTTAAGCTTTGAACCAGAAACAGGCGTGAGAAATAAAGATAAATACCATAAAATCGAGGTTACTCATGTTAGAGCGGCGCGATAAAGAAATCACAGATCTAAAGAGACGTGTGGCCAATATGGTTGTGGTGGGAAAAATTAGCCATGTCGACCATAAAAACGCACGCTATCGGGTAAAAAGTGGCAATCTTGTCAGTGACTGGATTCCAGACACACAAGCCCGCGCCGGTAAAACACGCTCTTATGAAGGGCGTGATATCGGAGAGCAAGTGATTGTTGTCTCGTCATCCGGAGATTTATCACAAGGGGTGATTGTTGGTTCACTTCACACCGATGCTAATCAAGCAGCCGATAAAGGCAGCATTCACCGAACTATATACCCTGATGGAACCAGCCTTGAATATGATGATGAACAAAATACTTATGGAATTCACATCAAATCCGGCGGAAAATTTATCCTGACAATCGCTGATGGTGTGTCACTAAAAGGTGATGGTGGCAAGCTAGAGCTTACAGCACCGGAAGGCATAAAGATTGTTTCAGAAAGCGATATAAATTTAAACGCAAAAGGCAACATCTCTTTGAAGGCAGGTGGTGGCATTTCACTGAATTCGAATGATAGTCTCTCTCTTCATTCTGGGAATAATGTTTCCATTCATTCAAGTGGATTAAGACATAACGGCACCAATATTGGAAACAGCCATGTTCATGGCGGTGTTTATTCTGGTGGTTCTATGACAGGAGGTCCCAATTGAACAGTGGAATGGACCGTACAACAGGAAAGCCATTAACCGGAATTGATCATTTGCGCCAATCAATCCTTGACATTTTGTCAACACGGATTGGTTCGCGTGTAATGCGGCGTGATTATGGTTCACGTGTTGCTGAACTCATTGATGCTCCAGTGAATAATGCTTTTGCTGTTGCTCTTTATGCTGCTGTTGCTGAGGCTTTAGACAAGTGGGAACCGCGTTTTAAATTGAAAAAAATTGATTTTAAATGGAGTGAGACTGGACAAGTTTCTTTGTCCTTTGAAGGCATTTATTTGCCATCCGGCAAGCCCATTACCATGGAAGGATTATTGATAAAATGAATGGAGTGCTTGCAAAACCCGAAATCATCACAGAACTTTCTTTTGAGGAAATACGCGCTGCTGCTCTTGCCCATTTAAAAGAACTTTTACCCGAATATACATTTTTGGAAAGTGATCCAGCCGTAAAAGTCATAGAGGCTTTTAGCTATCGAGAGTTGCTTTTAAGACAGCGTATTAACGAAGCGGCACGCAACAACATTCTTGATTTTGCAACCGGTGAATCTCTTGATGCTTTGGGAAACTGGCATGGTATTGCCCGCATGGAGGGTGAAAGTGACGAGAGATATCGTGAACGCATAGAGCTTCATACCCGTGGTGGCAATGGTAGCGGGACAGAGCCCTATTACAAGCTTATCGCCTTAACAGCAGATAGTCGTGTTAAGGATGCGATTGTTTACCGTAAAGGCAAAGACCCAACCATTTATGTTGCTCTTTTTGGTAATAATGAAGAAGGAACAGCCTCTGAAGATCTCATACAAACAGTCTCAGAAGCTCTTCACAGAAAAAATATCATCATGACCAATGATACAATCATTGTTCACGCTGCTGTCAAAAAAGTGCTGGATTTAGAAGCAGATGTTTGGCTGTTACCAGAAACATCTTTGAAAATTCTTACAACAATGAAAACAAATTTAAGAACAGCATGGAGACAAGAACAAGCCATTGGTCGTGAATTAAGTTTGTCGTGGTGGATTTCAAAACTAATGATTTCTGGTGTCCAAAAAGTCATTGCCATTACCCCAACACAAGACAGTATGGTGTGTGATGAAGAAATTTTATCGATTGGAAAAATCACCTTAAACTTCAAAGGACGTGCCCGCTAATGGTTGGTTCCCTCCTTCCCACAAACGCGACAGAATTTGAAAAGCGCCTTGCCGATGCTTGCGATTTTCATCAAGATATTGATGGTTCTGTTTTGGGGATTTCACGCGCAAAACTGATCACACGCCCTCCCCGTTTCTTGCCGTGGTTGATTGAAGAATACGGGCTTGGTGAACTGACACCTTATGTTCCAAACCTCTATGATTTGATTGATCAAGGGCTTCAATGGCAACGCTTGCGCGGCTCCCTTGCGGCAATAGAGATGGGGCTTGAATGGCTAGGGATTTCGGCACGCTTTCAACCCGCATGGACAGGGCGAGCATGGTGGAATTCCTTTCAACTTGATTTTGATCAGTTGCCTGAACGCAAAAGCCTTGAAGCCATTGAAGCGATTACCGACCTTTCCAAAAGTTTGCGCTCTGATTTTCGTCGTGGGACCTATGGTTATGATGTGCAAGCTGTTGAATGCAATATGTCACGGCTTGATGACAGCATGTTGGAGTATGAAAGCGGTGTTCGCTTAACAGCTGGGGACACTTTGTTTTCCTTTGGGCGCACAACAGAAATCAATCATACCCTCACAAAAGAAGAAGGCAAGCTTATTGGCAACTGGATTGATGACTTTGACGAGGAGTTAAGCTGGAACCAAATTGATTATCCATGGGATATGGCAAATTTTCCGTGGTGTTCGGTCAAAAAACATGAACGCGATATACTCATGGCAGAGTGGTTTAGCAACCGCACGCTTTATCTCGTGTTAAGAGACAGCCAAAATAGCGTGATTGGGTATCGCAGATGCTATGCTGTAGCGCCTGTCGAACAAGCTTTGGATGGTGTGTACAGCCATTGTGGCGGCAGATTCCAGCCCTCCTCGATGGGCACGGCGCTTTTTCTGGCAGCACGCACAGATTTTCATGATGTTGACGGGAAACAAGCAGCTTTTGTTTCCATTCTCGTTCACGGCATTCCCAAACAAGATGTCCCCCTTGATATCCCCCTGGGCAAGCTTTGGTGTGATGCCAATGAACTAAATGGTGGTGTAGAGATACTCAAAACACCCATTAATATTCCTTTGCGTGCCGATGTTCGCGAACAATTCAAGATTTTATTGAGGTTTTAATATGAAGCATGAAAGTGGTTTACCCTTTGCAATTGACAGATCTCGCGGCAAAGAGGAACAACAAAGCGTTGTCTTTTATGGCACGCGTCCCTTTATTCAAGCGGGTGAACTCAATGAGGTTCAAACCATTATAAGGGGGCGGCATGACCGATTGGGGCGCCTTGTGGCACAAGAAGGAGACCGCGTTGAACGGGCTGATGCTTTTGTCAACAAAGAGACAAGGACCGTCACTTTAACGGATGGCAAAATTTATATCGCAGGCGATATTTTCCCCGTTGCACCCGCTGTACTCAACAATGTTGCCATGATTGGGCGCTTGGAAATTGGTGTGAAGCTGCAAAAAAAATGGATAACCCATGAGGATGATCCAGAGTTGTTGGGGCAAGTCCCTGGCACATTGGCAGAAGGAGAGCCTGGTGCCGCACGCGAAACAGCACAGCTTGTTTGGGCACTAAAAGAGGATGAGCAGAATGGCACTTTCTTTCCCGTTTATATCTTGCAAGATGGTGTTCTGATTGATCAAAAATCACCCTCACTCCTTGAACCCGCCATGCAAGCTATTGCGACGTACGACCGCGCCCATGGGCATTATATCGTGAGTGGCTGCCGTGTAAGCGCATTGGGAGCAAATAATGGTTGCCAAGTGTTTAGTATTCAAGAAGGAGAAGCCAATATCAATGGCTTTAAACGTAAACGCCTTGCCGCCTTGCGCCATGAAGAGATGCAAGATTTTTCGACAAGCGTTGTTCCAAGCGAAACGCATATTTTTGCGCCTTCAAAAGGGAAAACAAGTTTTACCTTTAAACCCTATTATTTTCCTATTGCCGATATTCAGTCTCTTTTGTTGACAAAAGAAAAAACCGTTAACGTCACCCGTGGTGCCGTTGCCGCTGGGCGTGATGGGGTGCCGGATAAAAGCATCACCGCGTTTATCAAAATCGTTCAAGGAAGCAAGGAATTTAAAGAAGGCACAGATTTTAAAAAAACCGGAGACACCATTGATTGGGCACCCGTGGGAGACGAACCTTTAGCAGGGAGCAGCTATAAGGTGACTTACCGTTACCGCGCAAAAATCACGGCTGATAAAGTAACAGCACAGGAAATCACTGTCTCAGGTGGGGCGGAGGGTGGTGATATTATCGTCAGTTACACTTACAAACTCCCCCGCATTGACCGCATAGGACTGAACACGGGGGGCAATGTCGTATATATCAAAGGAGTTTCATCAGATCACCCCATGGCACCCAGTGTCCCTGATGATGTGTTGTCCCTTGCAACCATTACCAACAATTGGCTTGAAACGCCGGTTGTGGTCAATGATGGCACACGGGTTGCCCCCTATGATGAGATGTGGCGCTATTTTCAACGAGTGCTTTCGCTTGATCGATTGATGCAATTAGAGCGTATTAAAAGCAATGTTGACTCTAAAGAACCTGTTGCCAAAAAGGGCATGTTTGCAGACCCTTTTCTTGATGATAGTTACAGAGATGAAGGCTTTCAACAAACGGGGGCTGTAGGCAATGGCATTTTACAGCTCGCCATTGATCCAACCTTTTACACCGCTCATCTGAACGCGCCTGTTACGCTTGACTGGACAAATGAAGTGATCATTGCGCAAGAGTTGACAACTGCTTGCGAAAAAATCAATCCTTATCAAAATTTTGCGACCTTGCCTGGTACAGTAACCCTTGAACCCGCGACAGACTTCTGGCATGAACAGCGTACCGATTGGCTCTCAAGCGTGACCAATCAACTGAACATGGGATGGAACCGTGGGAGAAGCGTTCGTAAAACAGAAATCAGTGATGATTTGGTGAGTGCAACCCAAGAGAAAATCGATTTTTTGAGACAAATTACCCTTTCTTTCAAAATTGAAGGTTTTGGCAGTAGCGAAATCTTGGAACGTCTTACCTTTGATGGTGTGAATATTTTACCAAAAACAAAGCTTGTTGCTAACACCAAAGGCACCCTTGAAGGCACTTTCACGATTCCACAAAATATTACCGCTGGTACAAAAAATGTTGTGGCACGGGGAAAAGGTGGAACAATTGCAACAGGGCTTTTTACAGGTCAAGGTGTGATTGATGTGAAAGTGATGCGGCGCACCACAACAGTAAAGATCTGGACGCAAGTGGACCCACAAGCGCAAGTTTTTACCCCCGATGAAACACGGCAAATCACCGGTATTGACTTTCATCTTTGCAAAATTGGTAATGAGAACCATGATCTGGTGATTGATTTGGTCACCACAGAAAACGGTTATCCGACCGCCGATATTCAAGCGCAAAGCTTTTATTCTATGAAGGGCGCAAAGCTAGGTTGGGCAGAGGCACGCTATGATGTACCACTCCTTGTCCCCGATGACCGCTTAACGGCTTTCGTTATTAAGACAGATGATAGTAATCATTCTGTCTCACTGGCAAAGCTTGGGGATTTTGATGCAGAACACCAGAGATACGTCTCGAGCCACCCTTACGTGACCGGTCCACGCTTTTCTTCTGTCAATGCTAGGAGCTGGACCGCCCATCAAGATGAGGCTTTAGCCTTTCGAGTGCTGGCGGCACGCTATACACAAACAGAAAAAACCATTGATCTTGGCACTTTTGACCTTGTTGACTGCTCTGATTTGCAAATACGCGCAGCCATTGAATTGCCTTCAAGCGATTGTTCTGTCATCTTTGAAATTGAAAGAAACAATGGCACGGTTTATCAACTTCTTCCCTTTCAATTACTCAGTCTTACTGAATATATCAGTGAAAAGATAAAGCTTCGCGCTATTCTCAAAGGCACCGAAAAGCTCTCACCCGTCTTGTTTGCGCCTGTTCAATTGATTGCGGGAAAGATCCATAAGGAAGCTACCTATGTCACGCGTGCTTTTGCCTTTGGTGAAAAAGCAAGATTGACCAGCTATATCAAAACCTTTTTACCAGGTGGTGCAACCTTCACTTGTGAGATGCAGTTGGATGATGGTGCTTTTGTTCCTCTCACATTAGAGGAAACAGAGCAGTTATCCGAGCCCCTTTGGACAGAGCGCAAATTTATCAGTGGTGATAAAGGCGCCAAACAAGCGCGCCTCAAACTCACCCTTACCGGTGGACCAGCAGCGCGGTCCATGGTGAGTGATTTTGGTGCCGGTATATTGTGATGGGAGAACAGAGATGACAAAAACGAAAAAACTCGACATGGAATTGCCTAAAGAAGGTCGTTTTATCAGTTCTGAATTCCCAATCTTGCGCGAAAACTTGACCAAAATTGATCAAGCCATTGCAGATGTTGAGGAAAAGGTAGAGGGAAAAGCGCCTTTAAAACACACGCACACAATAAGTGATGTTGCAGATCTTGAAGCAGCCTTGAAGGGCAAGATGGCAGCGGATAAAACTTTCACTTTAAAAGATTTAGGTGATATCGAGGGTGCACAAGATGCAGCCAACAATTATGTTCTCTACAAAGCAAGCAACAATCACTTCACTTTTGGCAGTGCTGTCTCTCTATTAGGCGCACATCAACATAAAACCGAAGATATCGTGGGGCTTGACGATTTTAGAGCCAAGATCAATGAAGATCTCACAAGCTATGGGCACCTCACAAGCCCAAATGAATGGCAAAGTTATAATAAATTTACCAGCAAAATCACTATGAGTGGTGGCTTAGAACTGTTGGGTAATTCGTCGTTTAACCTTATCTATAATGGCAAAGTGGTTACCAATTTAAACACAAACGGAAGCTCGCTTAAAGGACCACTTAAAATCGATGGTGATGTTGTTTATACGAAGGCGCAAGTGGATGCCGCCATTTTGGCACAAATAAAGAGTCTTAAAAAAGATTTGATCGATAAAATCACAAATTGGCCGGCCCTTGCTGATGTTGAATTGCTCTATACACAGGATGGGAAAATTCAGTGGCCCGTCTGGGTCACCGATAAAACTAAAGTTGAGATCCAAGCTTGGGGTGGTGGGGGTAGTGGTGGTAGAGCGTTTGGGATAGGATTAGGAGGAGGTGGTGGAGGTGGTGGTTGTTCCGTCTGGTATGGCTATAAAGTCAGTTTAAACGGTCACGAGGATATCATCATTGGTAAAGGAGGGGCTTCTATTGCAAAGAATTTTGTAAGCGGTAAGCCTGGAGAAACAACAACCATTGGCAAAAATTTTATTACCGCTACCGGAGGAAAGGGTGGTGG
>NZ_JBHIPV010000022.1:0-11535 GCF_042196165.1 Bartonella sp. AP20NXHL
AGATCCGCAAAAACGGGCACAAATATATGCTGATTTACAACGTGAACTTATGCAAAAAGGACCTTATGCGTTTATCTTTCAACAATATAGCGTTGTCGCGATGACGCCTGATGTCAAAAAGTGGGTTTGGAATAGTGCACCGCGTATTTTTTATAGTGCAATTGAAAAATAAGAGTGTCTTTTTAATGTTGTCAAAGCTAAAAAGAGCTTAATCATAATTGTATGATGAAAATATTCTCCCATATAAAAGCTCTTCAGTTTTTAAGGATGAAATTGTGAGGGATGTTTGTGCAGTAGCAGTATATAATTAAGATCGTTTATAGGGAGCGATAAATATAGAAAGTTATATTGGGGAGGATCTTTATTTATAGTTATAGATTCTCTGCATCCAGAATATAGATTGATGTATAAGAAAATTATTTTATAGATGCTTAGTTTGATGAAATGAAATTGATGTCTAATGCTATGCTATTTAAAAGATGAAAGAGCAAAATCAAAATCACTTTGTGTGAAAAGGTAGAAGAATACAAAAGGAAGAGATAAAATGGGAAAACAAAGAATATTGAAAAATTTTTCTATTTTATTAAGCTCAATCGTTTTTTTTAATGGGGCTGTAACATCGGCATTCAGCGCTTCATCTAAAGATATATTGGTAATGGCGTGGAATATTGATTCAATTAGTAGTTTTGATCCAGCGCAAACTGTTGAGGTTGTGACGAGTGAGTTATTGACGAATATTTGCAGCGCGTTAGTGCAATATGACGAGCATGATCCTACAAAAATTCGCCCTGCTATGGCAAAATCTTGGGACGTTTTAGATAATGGCAAAAGAATAGTTTTTCATCTTCGTGATGATTTAAAGTTTAATGACGGAAGGACGGCTACAGCGCAAGATCTGGTATGGTCGATGCGACGGATTATTAAATTAGGATTAAGCTATGCTCAATCTTTAATGGATTATGGGTTTACCAAAAACAATGTTGAAACAAATATTCAGGCACTTGATGATAAGACTTTACAATTAAAATTAGATAAACCCTATCCTATTCAGCTCATATTGACTGTTATTGGACAATCTTATGCTTCTGCTTTGCTTGATCGGGAAACAATTGAAGCACAGAGTATTAACGGTGATATGGGGAATAAATATTTAGCAACACATTCAGCTTGTGTTGGACCTTATAAATTGGTGAGCTGGTCTCCAGGAGATAAAGTTGTGTTAGAGGCGACACAGCATTATTGGGGCGATGTGCCTAAAATTAAGCAGATTGTTGTGCAGCATGTAGCGGATTCATCAAGTCAAAGACTTCTTTTGGAAAAAGGTGATGTGGATATAGTGCGTGATCTTTCTTCAGAGGATATTTTAGATCTTGAAAAAAAGGGAGAACCAGTCAAAATTAGTCGTGTTTTGCGTCCGCAGATTATTTACCTATCGTTAAATAATAAGAATGCAATTTTTTCGAATGAAAAGGTCAGACTGGCACTTCGTTATTTGGTTGATTATGAAGGTCTTGGAAAAACTGTTTTGAAAGGAATTGCTATTCCTAGGGCAACTTATATGTCTTTAGGTGTTCCAGGTGCTTTAGATGAAAAAGAAGGTTTGCCTTTTCAGTTGGATTTGAAAAAAGCAAAACAACTGATTACTGAAGCTGGTTATCCTAATGGGTTTAAAGCTAATCTTTTAGTTGGAAGCCTTAGTTATATGTCGTCTGTTGCACAGTCTATTCAAGCCAATGCACGCAAAATTGGTGTTGAGCTTACAATTGAAAAAATGGCACAAAATCAATTGTTGAGCCGTGTACGTGGTGGAAATTATGATACTGCACTTATGGGGTGGGGGAGTGCTGATCCTGATGGACATCCTGCTTCATTAAATCACGTGTTTAACCCTGATCCAACATTTACAAAAAAGCACAATATGTATTTAGCTTGGCGCGCTGGGTATTATGATGAAAATATTAATAACATGGTGATGGATGCTTTGTTTGAGCAAGACCCCAATAAGCGCATTGTGCAATATCGTACTTTACAGCATTATGTGTTAGAGCATGGTCCTATGGTTTATTTATTTCAGACATATTATACCGTTGGTATGGGACCTGATGTCAAAAAATGGATTTGGAACAGTTATAGACTTTATTACAATGAAGCAGAAAAATAAAAGAAGCATGTTATAGAGAAGGATTGTAGAACATGCTTCATAAGAGGTTGTTTCGTTATATAAAAAGAGGTATTTGCTTTATGTTTTGTCGCTACAGAGGGGATTTTTATAATGGTTTTGCCACTTTCAGAGACTGAAAGAGCTGTATCAGAAAAGCAGAAAAAATTATTTTTATGGGATTTTTTATGCAAAGGATTGAAACTTCTTATTTCAGTTTTTATCACATTGCTTGGGTTGGTGACGATCACTTTTTTTCTTGGTCATCTTCTTCCTCTAGATCCGGTTCTGTCTATTCTTGGTGATAATATCAGTCAGGAAGCTTATGATGCAATGTATTATAAGCTGGGTCTTGATAAGCCGTTGATTGTCCAATATTGGAAGTATCTTCATAATGTATTTTTGTTTGACTTTGGAGATGCTTTAACTTCTGGGCGACCTGTTCTAGCCGATATTATGCGTGTATTTCCTGCAACATTAGAGCTTGCAACCGTTGCTATTGTTATTGGCACAACTCTTGGAATTCCATTTGGTGTTTTTGCAGCAATGTATCGCGATTCATTTATTGATTATGTTGTCCGTGTTTTTACACTTGTAAGTTATTCTACTCCAACGTTTTGGCTCGGATTAATGGCGTTGTTAATATTTTACGCTAAGCTTGGCTGGGTTGGTGGCCCAGGACGTATTGATTTTCTTTATGAATATTCTTTTGAACCAAAAACAGGATTTTTCCTTTGGGATACGGCAAGCCAAGGACAATGGGAGGCTTTTGGTAATGTTTTTAGTCACGTTATTATGCCTGCTTTGATCTTGGCTTTCGGTGCTATGGCTTATATTAGCCGTATGACTCGTGGGTTTATGATTGAGCAGCTTAATCAGGAATATATCATTACTGCACGTGTAAAGGGATTATCGTGGGCGCGAACCGTTTGGGGGCATGCCTTTCGAAATGCTGCTGTTCAAATTATTACTGTTGTTGCGCTTTCTTATGCTTTTTTATTAGAAGGGGCTGTTTTAACGGAGACAGTTTTTGCTTGGCCTGGTTTTGGACATTACTTGACAAATGCTCTTTTAGCCGGAGATATGAATGCAGTTGTAGGATGTACTTTACTTGTAGGATTTATCTTTGTCGCCATTAATTTATTTTCTGATTTGCTTTATCGCATTTTTGATCCAAGGACACGTTGAATATGACAGTAAGTAATCATCATAAATCGCAATCATCATCTTCTTTGGGTAGTTGGTTAAACGATCCTGTTCCAAACTCCATAATTCAAGCGAACATACAAAGAATTTATCACGCACTGGCTAAGTTTTTTCATAACTTTTCGGCTGTATTCGGTCTGCTTATTATTTGTATTATTATCATATGTGCATTTTTTGCTCCTTGGATTGCTACGCATGATTTTCTTAGCAATGATCTAGGGCATCGGTTGCAGCCACCCTCTATGGCGCATTATTTTGGAACAGATGAATTGGGACGTGACATTTTTAGTCGCCTTGTTTTTGGTTCCCGTATTACTCTTTATGTTGTTTTTCTTACAACAGTTATTGTAGGTCCAATAGGGCTTATTGTTGGAACTGTATCTGGTTATATGGGCGGATGGGTTGATACTGTGCTCATGCGTATTGTCGATATTTTTCTTGCTTTTCCAGGTTTGATTTTAGCTCTTGCATTTTCAGCCGCATTGGGACCGGGGATTGAAAATGCTTCTATTGCAATTTCAATTGCAGCATGGCCGCCAATTGCACGTTTAGCACGTGCTGAGACTTTGACAATACGTTCTTCTGATTATGTTTCTGTAGTTCGTTTGCAAGGGGCCTCTGCTTGGCGAATTATTTTGTTTCATGTTGCGCCCATGTGTATTCCTTCAGTGATTGTACGATTAACTTTGGATATGTCTGGAATTATTTTAACGGCTGCTGGTCTTGGTTTTTTAGGGTTGGGAGCTCAACTTCCAAGTCCTGAATGGGGTGCGATGCTTTCTTCAGGGCGGGAATTTATGATGACAAATTGGTGGTTGGCGGCAATACCAGGCTGTGCAATATTATTTGCAAGTCTTGCTTTCAACCTTTTAGGTGATGGTCTTCGTGATGTATTGGATCCACGCAATGGGTAATAAATTATTAGAAGTAGAAGATTTACGTATTTCTTTTCCTACAACGCGCGGCATTTCAGAAGTTGTGCGTGGCGTTAGTTTTTCTGTTGGAAAAGAAAAAATTGGAATTGTTGGTGAATCCGGATCTGGAAAATCGATGACTGGGCGCGCAATACTAAGGTTAAGTCCAAAAGCAGCCATTGTTAAAGCTAAAAAAATGCGCTTTGAGGATGTTGATTTATTGGCCGCAAGTGAACCTCAGATGCGAAAAATCCGTGGGAAACGTATTTCAATGATTTTACAGGACCCCAAATATTCACTTAATCCATTAATACGGATCGGGGAACAGATTATGGAGGCTTACCGTATTCATTATCGTGTTTCAAAAGCTGAAGCGCGGGAGCGCACCATATCTATGTTAGAATCTGTTCATATTCGTGATCCTGAACATGTGATGCGTCTCTTTCCTCATGAAATATCTGGGGGGATGGGGCAGCGTGTGATGATTGCAATGATGCTCATTCCAAAACCTGATTTAATTATTGCCGATGAACCAACATCTGCGCTTGATATTACGGTCAGACGGCAAGTTTTATCCGTATTAGATGAACTTGTTACAAAGTCTGGAACGGGACTTATTTTCATTAGTCATGATTTAAATATGATTGCTGATTTTTGTGATCGTATTTTAGTGATGTATGCGGGCCGTGTGCTAGAAGAGTTGCCTGCTTCTGATTTGTCTCACGCTTGTCATCCTTATACAAAGGCGTTGCTCGCGAGTTTACCACGGCTTGATAATCCAGTTGATATTTTGGCTGTTCCTGAGCGTGATCCTGATTGGTTGTATAATCCTACGATTGTTAATGGTGTTGAGGAGGTTCCTCATGACAAATTGTGAGAATATTATTGATGTTTCTAATTTATCTGTAACTTTTGGTCATAGGCATAAGGCAGTAACAGTTGTTAAAAATGTTAATTTTCATATTAAGCGTGGTGAAGCTTATGGTTTGATTGGTGAATCCGGATGTGGAAAGTCAACTATTTTGAATACATTGGTGGGGCTTATTCCAGATTATAGTGGAAAGTTTCTTTTTGCTGGACAAGAAGTTGAAAAGAAAAGAAGTAAGGATTTTTTACGCTGTATTCAAATGGTTTTTCAAGATCCTTATGCTTCGCTGCATCCAAGAAAAATGGTCCATACGGTTCTTTCTGAATCGCTCAAAATCCATGGGATGGATAATCAAAGAGAGCGGGTAGAGGATGCTTTAGATTCCGTTGGTTTAGATTCTTCATTTCTTTATCGTTATCCTCATGAGTTGTCTGGAGGGCAGCGTCAGCGTATTGCTCTTGCACGTGCTTTAATTATTGAGCCAGAGGTGTTATTGCTTGATGAGCCAACATCTGCATTGGATGTGTCGGTACAGGCTGAAATTTTAAACTTGTTGAAATCATTGCGCGTGAGAAAAAAGCTTACTTATTTAATGGTATCCCATGATCTTGCTGTTGTTGCACATATTTGTGAACGTGTTGGAATTATGCATAAAGGGATTATTCTTGAAGAGCTTAGCAATGATGAATTGCGTAATCTACGTGCGCAACACGATTATACAAAGGAGTTTTTTGAAGCAAGTATAGAGCCTATTGTCCATAGAGAGCAAAGAGCATGATCCATTTTACAGAAGAGAAAATGCAATTTTATTTGTTTTGAAGTTTCTGGTGATGTTTGGCGGTATTGTTAAGAGGGAAGGGCATAATAGGATTTTTCCAGTATGAATTTGCTGGGCAGTGTTTGAGCTATAATATTTTAAATCCTACTAGAACTCCCATTTTGAAATATACGAGTGACTTATAACATACATCCCTTTGTTTAATATTGTTACATTATTTTTACTTATCATTTTATGTTCAAAAGTTTTATTTTGGCATTTAAAGCATTAAATTTGTGAGAAATAACAAAAGATAGTAATACTGTATTTTCTAGAAAATCTTCACATTATTTTTCAATATTATTTTGTTTTTGGTTGTTCTCTTTTTACAGTTTTATTCTTTATAAAAAGAATTTTTTGTAAAAAACATTCAATGGTCAATGACAGTCTTCAAATATTTCGCTGTTCTCTATTTAAAAAAGCGCTTAAAAACAGCTTATAATAAGCCAAAAAGGCAGCAATATGCTGCCTTTTTGTTAAATTGAATGGGCTGTTTTTTACAGTCGTTATTTAAAACTGATAGCGTATTCTTCCTGAAAAGCTTGCACCACTTATACCAGTTTTTGAAGCTTTTGTTGATAGCTGACATCACCATGAAGGGAGAGGTTAGCGGACAATTGTGGCCCACCTTCAACGAAACTTCCCGAGGGGCACGTTTATAATTCTTATCGATATGGAGTGTCTGATCATCACCAAAGGTTTTGATCAAGTTTACTTTTCCATAGAAAGACATAGGACGGCTGTTTTCAGTGGCAATGGTTTTTTTCAAACGTCCACCAACACGGATTATCCATTGAGAAGGATTTTGCATGTCAATGGTCAGATTATCAGCATCTTTAATGGTATCAAACATCAAATGTTGATAGGCAAGTTGTGCCTGCGGTTCGAATGCTACGCCTTGGATACCCGTTGCAAATTGTTTGCCAACAGTTGTGGAGATCGCCAACATTTTTGCATTTTTCAATTTTGCGGTTGTACTAATGAGGGCATTGTGATCTTTCCCTTTAGGAAGCCATAGGATAACAGCGTATCAAGATAGAAACCACTGTCACGCTATTTACTGCCTTAGGCGGTGAGTTGAAATGACCATTTATTCAATATGCTCTTACTTGCTGTCTTGCATATTCTTTGGAGTGAAGGAGAGTTGCCCGTAGGTTCCGAAAAGACCAAAATGTATTGTAGATATTTTTCCTTTCTGCGCGACAAGGTTAACAGCTCCTTGTAGAGCAGCATAGCGAAGATGAGCACTGCTATAACCATATTTACTAGGAGCACTACTTATCAGAAAATAAGCTTCCTGTTTTCCATAGACGTATAAGAAGAAGCCATTCCGTTTGTCTTATTCTTTCCTTAAGACATCTGTTTTTTCAACTAACACACCAGAAGAACTGTGAAAAGAATCCGATAGTTTATATTTATTGGTGTAAACTCTGATGCGTATATCCATATTTTATCTCACAGCCAGAAAAAAAATCCCGTATCATATTTAACTGAAATGTATTCTCGTACTTTTTTCTATTTTCAAAATTAACTAAAATGAACTCGGGAGTAGCGATACATATTAGAGCTAACACTTCTGCCAAATCGAATCTCTCCGATAAAGTAATCGTCACACTATATGGTACGCTATCTTTTTTCATACACTCTATGTTATGCACCCACTTTTGTTTATATTTTTTACTGTCTAGATTTCTTATCTCTGAAATAACATCTGTGCCTATTTGTATCCCTAAAAAGAACGGATTACTCTTTAATAGCTTCAAATATGGTTGAATATAGATGTGCCCCCCTGTTGCAATCCGAAAATATTTTTTACAAATGAGACACATACAAGTATATTTATGAAGTAAATCATAATCGAGCTCAAAAGGCTCTCCACCAGAAAGAATAATAAAATCAGATTTTATGTCATTTATTGTATATAAAGATTCAGGCAACGCATCATCTCTCACCATACATTCCATCGAATACGGACAATGATTGCAGCCCGCACTGCAATTTTTATTACAAATTACAATATTATCGCCCATGAAATTTCTTATTCAAGTTCATATAATCCAATACTAATTGTTTCATGAAAATATTTTGGTATAGACAAAGATCAGAAATTTTTTTAGCCACAAACGCTTTTATCATTGGTAAAGCTTCATCCTTTGATATAGACAGCAAATGAGAAATATAGTCTATCCGTTCTTCTAAATTGAGAGATAATCTTGGACTGGTGAAAAATGTTAAGATATCCAATTCCGGACTGGCTTCTTGACATAAATCCCAATCCACTACCATAAAAGAACTATCAGGAGTAACAATGATATTATCAGGATGTAAATCTCCATGTGATAAGATTATATTCTTGCTTAATCGATCTTGAAAGATCTTATTGATTTGATCAATAATCGCCTTTTGATGTAGCAAATCCATTTGGCTCAATACAGTACCCCGGATAAACTCCCATTCGACTACTTCATCGCAAAGTGTTATCAAATTTGGTGCAGGATAGAGACTTTGTCGAAAAGAGCCATCCTTGATGTTTTCATTAATGCACGATGCTTCCGGATAAATTTGCCCATAGCAAAACTCTTGATGCTTGCGTTTCAAGAAATGTTGTTTTGACGATTGTGCATTTTCAGGCTGTAACCAAATGATTTCTTGTTTTCTGACAAAAATAATTAAAGCAGACACCCCAAAAATCACAGCCATAATCACTGCCAACCACAAATTAGCTTGCCAGAATGTTGAAAAAACATGACCGTATAAAAAACTGAATGCAAAGGATACAACAGCTGTAATAATGGCTGTGAATGATAAAACAGTCGCGATAGCTTTGGGATCAATCAGTGAATTTATAAGAAGAGACGACAGATAAGATCGATAAGCAGATTTAAAAACACATAGCAGTAAAAATCCTAATATAAGAGCCGCAATGATTTGAAATGACATGAGAAAAAAAGCAATGGTTACCATACAACCAATCATTAAGACGGGGAAAATAGGATTTTGAAACTTTGAAAAATACTTCTGAAACAATATATTGGAACTTGCTGAAAAAAAATTCCCAATGATAAAAATAATCGAAACCAAAATAGCAGGTTGAAATGGCAAAAAATCAGAAAATGCGATAGAAACAGTTCGATTATTAACCAAAATAGCAAAAGCTGAAACTGCACTTAAAAAAATAAGAGTGAAGCGATAAGGATTTTTGACTTCTTTACGGCTGGCGCACATAACTGTGAAAATATTCGGATGAGCGTTGATATGAAAACTATCTAATCCCTTCGTCAGTTTTGAAAACATAAAAATAGCAAAAATTAATGAAAGGACTTGAAAAATCACAGGCAATGCAGGATGCACATAATAAAGTATTCCCCCTAAAAAAATAAGTACCGTTGTCACACTATAGGTAACAGCAGCCACTTCGGACTTAACGGAAAACAGTGTGCGATGCTTTGGTACTACAGAAAAGAGTAAACTATCTTCCGCACCTGAGAAACAAGCGGCTGCTAATGTAATACACAACAAATAAGTGGCGTAAGCAAAATATGCATAATTCATAAAAAGAGCTAAAAAACCGCAAAGAAAGAAAAACAGCCCAGTATAAATAACGCGCTTACTTCCATAAACATCTGATAATAAACCCAAGGGGACTTCTAAGATCAAAGGAAGCAATAAAAAATAACTACCGATTAAAACAATATCCGCTTGTGACAAATGCAATTTTTCCGACAAAAAAAGTGGTAAAACAGCAACCACTAGAGCAGTAGACTTGCTAACACTATAAATCTTAAATTGCTTAACCTTATCCACAAAACACCTTCCCACGACATCCGCTACATGCGCCAGATTCTTTCAAAGATTTTAAAACGCTCTGAGCAGACCAATCTATTGCCTCATAATTTTGTAGATTCCCAAAAGCTTCTGAATAAAAGCAATTTTTTAAATCTCCATTATAGTCCAATACCAAGGATGAAAATGGAAATAAACACATTAACGGCGACGAAACGTACATAGAATTTTCGCCTAAGTAATAATTAATACAATTTACAAAATTTTGTGACGTCCATGAGATTTTCCTTTCTTGGAACTTTTTATCTATATAAATCTGGAGGGGGGATTCTTTCCTTGATAATTCATCTCTCAAATGAAAAAGTGAAGTGTTTGGCGGAAGAGTTTTGTTTCTTAAAGCCTTAGATCGATCCTTTGTATTATTTTTTCTAGAAAAACTAAATGACGACGTATCGAGCGGGCTGAATCCGATATAATCGACATCTTTGCTTATACAAAAATCGATAAAATTAATAATATTTTCTAGAATCTCTTTGGTAACTGTCGCTCTTATTCCTATACTTTGCAGAGGTTGAAGATTCTTAACGGTTTCAATGTTTTTCCACAAGCGATCAAATTTATTCGCCCCCGTATATCATAATATCCTTGGACACTAGTCGAATCCATAGAAATAACAATACTTTATTCAGGAATCTCTCATCTTTAAAAAATATATGAAGAATCAATAACTGAATAGGAATGTAAAGCTATATGGTGGGCGATGAGAGCAAATAAAAAGCAAGTAAAATAAAATAGTTATGTCTAATATGAGGGAATAGGTGAATCTTGATTCTATTGAGTTTTTTTGCCTCTATCCCTCATCTTTTTGAAGCTTTTTTATGGCTTCAAGAGCAAGTTTTTTACGGTCTGCGCTCTTTGTGTAAAGAGATGCCATAGCGTCATCTGTCCAGCCAAAAATTGCTTTGAGTTGTGATACTGTTGCACCAGAGTTAGCTGCGCGTGTTGCTGCTAATTTTCTCAAGCCATGTGCTGATTTTTTGATTTCTGCTACGTTACAAGCCTCACGAAAAAGGTTGCCAAAACTTTCTTTAACTAGTTTTTTACCTTCTTTACCACAAATGAATGTTTCTGCTCCAATAGGACCTGCTTCAAGCGTTTTGGCTAATTCTGGCAAAATTGGGAGAAAGACATCTGTTTGGAATTTACTTTTCTCTGTTTTAAGATGAATGATGTTATTCTTTACATCTTTCCAGCCAATGCGGACCGCATCACCACGACGCAAACCCGTATACAAAAGGACATCAATCCAAACGCGTTCATGGGTACCATGGGACCATCTTTGATAATACTTCTCAACATCTTCTTCTGTCCAAACAACAAATCCATCTTTGTTGTTAAGAGCTGGTCTTCTTACTCCTGTTGTTGGATTATTTTCTAAAAGACCTTGATCAATTGCCCAATTAAAAAGTCCATTAAGGGCTTTCAGAAAGTTTCTAGCCATTGCTGGTGTTTCTTTACGCCGTTCAACACCGGCTATAATATGCTTCTTTTCAATTGCTTGGTATGGAATGTTTCCTATAGTATCACATACCTTCATAAGGATGAGTTCTTTTTGTTTTTTTGTAGCTTTAGTGTAACTATGCCAATTAGAGCTGTTAAAGTATTGTTTAAGCAGCCATGCAAATGAACCTTCAACAAGTTTACCGGTTTTGGATTTAGGAAGTATAAGCCCTTGTAACTCGGCAAGTGCGCTTTTGTAGTTATCAACAAACTCTTGCGTTCCATAGGT
>NZ_JBHIPV010000023.1:0-11136 GCF_042196165.1 Bartonella sp. AP20NXHL
TAGTTTTCCTTGGATAACTGGCTTTTTAGTTGGATTTTTTCTTTTTAATATATCATATAATGATATATGCGCGGTCTTGTGATGTACCTTTTATCTTTACGCACTACTTTTCCCCCTTTGAATTATTTTATCAAAATGAGTCTTACTAATATACACTCCCATATTGCTATAGGCTGTTCATGAAAATAGCAACATAAAAATATAACTTTTTAGCAATATGGATTCTACTATGATCTTTTTTCAACAAAATATAGAAAATCTTCTATAAAACCTCACAGTCTATAGCCTCATCAAATATTATGCTTATCTCTAGATAAATACTGTGCGTCTGTAAAAAAAATATCCACCCTTATTTCAATAAATAAGGGTGGATATTTTGTTTTGTTTTCGTTGTTCGTATTATTTTATTTTCAGAGTAATTGCACCACCTATGCCCCAATGACCACCAGCACTCGTGGCAGAGAGATTAGAGCGTATTTTTCCGTTTTCAGATGTATAACCAGCACCAAGAGCAAATGCGGATTGTCCACGCCATGTGCCGCTACCAAATGAGACACTCAAAGATCCTGGCTCGTCGAAGTAACGTAGGTTGGATACTGCTAGACCAACGGCGGCTGCTTGCCTTGCCTCTTTCCGTACGCTCTTAATGTCATAACTTAAAATATTAAACTTCATATCTGTATATCGGTCAGACCGATCAACAGCATCATCAATGGCATTAATAACAATATTATCCACCCGACTATCCGTATATTTTTTTGCATCATCGAGAACAATTTTCATCTGTTGCTGAGTGTAATCATGCAGTTGACCACCATTCACAGCTTCTTTCGAGTCCTTCTCAATACGGCCATCCGCAACATTATCAATTAAAACAGGTTCACTGGAATCTCCACCCTCTAAAGTGATCCTATTGGTTTTGTTTCCTTCTCCATCTTTATCATAGTTAACTGCACCATCTGCGACTGAAATTTCAATATCTTGTATATGTTGATGGATATTATCTACTCTGTTTTCAATTGTGTCTACCCTGTTTTCAACTTCTGTGACCTTCTTGTTCGTCTCCCATAGCTGTCCTCCATTTACAACTTCTTTTGAGCCTTTTTCAACTTTACCATCAGATACATTATCAATCTTGCTCGCTTTACCTTTATGACTAGCGTCATACATTCCTTTCTGTTCATTCCAATTTAAACCATTGGACGAGACATTGTTTTCAACATTTTGAATGCGGTCGTTTATCTTAGACATACTCTCACTCACGCCGTCAAAAGCACTGGCAACGTTATGATAATTCTTCTTTTCACCAGAGCTACCGTCAGCCTTGAATTGTGCTATCTTGAAAGTAGGAGCAGTCCATTCTCCATTATTATAGCCAGCGCCACCACCAAAATACGCAGCCAATTGGTTGCTCATAAGATAAAGTTGCGAACCATTTATAGCATCGGTTGAATTAGCAGAAATATCTCCATTGGCAAGAAACTTAATTTTGCTATTGGTTCTTCCCTCTCCATGCTGTGCTACAAATGCCTGCTCATCACTGTTCCACAACAAGGCGTCCCCTTTAACTTCTTGAGTAATATTCGTGATTTTTTCATTGACATCGTTTACCACATTCGTCAGATGCGTATTCACACTCTTCACATTTGCATCAAGACCTGTCAAAGCTGAGCCAACGTCATAATAGTTGGCTTTTGCCATCTGACCATCTTCAACAATAACAGATAAACTATATTTTGGTCCTTTAAAGGCACCATTTTCGAATGAGGCATCACCACCAAAATAATTTGCTATATCTCCAGATATTTTATTAATTTGGTTCCCATTGATTGCATCATGCGATCCTTGCGCAATTATGCCATCTTTAACATTATGGAGAGCAACAGGGTCTTGGTTATCTACCCCACCTAAAGTTACGCTACCATAATTAATGGCACCGTTTTCTTTATCGTAGAGAACTGCAGCAGCTCTTGTGAGATTAATATCATTAGAAATCATCTCTATACTTTTATCAAGCTGGGCTTTGTTAACAGCTTCATCACTCCACTCTGCAGCTTTTACACCGGAAATTGTACGAGCATCACCAGATTCGTTTGCAACATTGATTTCTATACCACCTGTTGACTCACCAATGGTGATAGCACCTTCATTCTCTTCCTGCTTAACGAGGCTATTTTTTGTTGCATTCGTAATCTGATTTTGAATATTCGTGATAGAAGCATCAACAGCATTAAAAGTAGATTCAAAACCATTATGTGGCTTACCCTGAATAGTGTAAGTGGGAGCCTTACCGTTAGATACATCCGCTCCACCACCAAAATATTGAGATGTATTTTGAGAAATTTTTTCTAGATTATTCGTAACAGTGGTAACATTCTGATTAGTAACAAAAAGTTGTGAACCATTTACCGCATCGGTTGAATTAGCAGAAATGTCTCCATTGGCAAGAAACTTAATTTTGCTATTGGTTCTTCCCTCTCCATGCTGTGCTACAAATGCCTGCTCATCACCGTTCCACAACAAGGCGTCCCCTTTAACTTCTTGAGTAATATTCGTGATTTTTTCATTAACATCGTTTACCACATTCGTCAGATGCGTATTCACACTCTTCACATTTGCATCAAGACCTGTCAAAGCTGACCCAACGTCATAATAGTTGGCTTTTGCCATCTGACCATCTGTATCAATAACAGATAAACTATATTTTGGTCCTTTAAAGGTACCATTCTTGAATGACGCACCACCACCAAAATAATTTGCTATATCTCCAGATATTTTATTAATTTGGTTCCCATTGATTGCATCATGCGATCCTTGCGCAATTATGCCATCTTTAACATTATGGAGAGCAACAGGGTCTTGGTTATCTACCCCACCTAAAGTTACGCTACCATAATTAATGGCACCGTTTTCTTTATCGTAGAGAACTGCAGCAGCACTTGTGAGATTAATATCATTAGAAATCATCTCTATACTTTTATCAAGCTGGGCTTTGTTAACAGCTTCATTAGCATTTACAGCTGCCTTCACACCAGAAATCGTCCTATCGTTGCCTGCATTATTTGCAACATTGATTTCTATACCACCTGTTGCCTTACCTATGGTGATAGTACCTTCATTCTCTTCTTGTTTAACGAGGCTGTTTTTTGTCGCATTTGTAATCTGATTTTGAATATTCGTGATAGAAGCATCAACAGCATTAAAAGTAGATTCAAAACCATTGTGTGGCTTACCCTGAATAGTGTAAGTGGGAGCCTTACCGTTAGATACATCTGCACCACCACCAAAATATTGAGATGTATTTTGAGAAATTTTTGCTAGATTATTCGTAACAGTGGTAACATTCTGATTAGTAACAAAAAGTTGTGAACCATTTACCGCATCGGTTGAATTAGCAGAAATGTCTCCATTGGCAAGAAATTTAATTTTGCTATTTTCTTTGTCTGCTCCATGCTGTGCTACAAATGCCTGCTCATTATTACTCCACAACAGAGAATCTTTAGAGACACCATCAATTTTCTGAGTAAACTCATTGGCTACATGTGTTAAGCGGCTATTCACATTGTTGATATTGTCATCAAGCCCTGTCAAAGCATCACCAACATTATTATGGTCCTTAGTTATTGCTACACCATCTTCAGAAATTTGCGATAAATGATAGTGCGGACCAAACAAAATACCTTCGCTAAATTCCGCATCACCACCAAAAATGACTGCTACATCTCGGGATATTTTTTCAATCTGGCTACCATTAATTGCATCATGCGATCCTTGCGCAATCATGCCATCTTTAACATTATGGAGAGCAACCGGTGCCGTAGTCTTATCACCACCTAAAGACACACTATTATAATTAACGGCTCCATCTGCTTTTTTATCGTAGAGAACTGCAAAAGCACCCACTTTCTGAATATTGAACACCTCTTCACCAAGATCAGTAACCGTAGCTGATATGTTAGTAACCTTATCGTTAATATGGATAATATCCTTTTCAGCACCTGCAACACGATCATTCGTCTCCCAAAGCTGACTACCATTGATTGCATCATGCGAATTTTCAATAATTTTCCCATCTTTAACATTACGGAGAGCAACCGGTGCTGTAGTCTTATCACCACCTAAAGACACACTATTATAATTAACGGCTCCATCTGCTTTTTTATCGTAGAGAACTGCAAAAGCACTTCCCTCTTCAATGTTATTAATACTGTTACTAATATCTGCTATACGCCCATCCAGTTGTTCTTTATTAACAGCGTCATTAGCATTTACAGCTGCCTTCACACCGGAAATTATCCTATTTTCACCAGATTTGTTTGCAACATTGATTTCAGTGCCACCTGTTGACTCACCAATGGTGATAGCACTTTCATTTTCCTCCTGCTTAACGAGGCTGTTTTTTGCCACATTCGCAATCTGATTTTGTATATTCGTGATAGAAGTATCAACAGCATTAAAAGTAGATTCAAAACCATTATGTGGTTTGCCCTGAATAGTGTAACTGGGCGCCTTACCGTTAAATACATCCGCTCCACCACCAAAATATTGTGATATATTATGAGTTACACCTTCAACTGTATTCTCAATCTTCCCTAACTGCGCAAAATTCACTGCATCCTCAGGTTCTTCCCCAGCTGCCACTCCTGTAATCTGCTTATTGCCAGCATTAATACCATCCACAGTTATACCAGCCCCATTAGCAAACAGAATGCCATCATCACTTATAGAGCTTCTTCCAGCGGTAACTCGTTCCACTTTAATATTCTTAGCTAGATCAAATTTTACATTATTGTCTTCCTCACCTTTTATAATCGTAAGGTTGCCACTTGCCGCTGACAAATCTACAGTATCTTTTATACCAACGGCTTTAGCATTTTTACCCCCAACGGATAGGTTCCAACCTTGATCTACGTATTTTTGTAATGATTTTAACTGCGCAACATTCACAGCATCAGTATCATAAGTACCAGCTGCCACCCCTTCAAGCTGGCGCGTCATCTTCTCTTTATCATTACCAATAGTCGCTATACCTGCATTACCTACCCATACATGACTATCATCACCTGATAAACCTTTAGTGAAAGGATCATAACCGGCCATGCCAAAACCTGAGCTAGTCCCAGAACCGTCCCCAAGAATAACCTTTCCATACGCCCGCGTTTCAGGCCCAGACCCTATAGCAACAGTTTCATCACCATCAGCCCTCACTCGTAAAGAATAAGCATTTACGAATGCATCTCTATTATCATCTTGGTTATTATATCCGGCATCTATCGCGATATTACCTAGTCCTAAAGCGTGCGCTGTAGAGTCTATAGCTACACTTTTCCCCTTTTCCGTATATTCCTCTGGATCTAAAATAACAGCGCCACCCACTGTAAAGATATTTTGCGCATCTTTCCATACAGACCTTCCGTCGACTGTTAAAACATTTATGGCAGAATTATCCCCCCCCATACCACTTGTATAATCATTATAAGCAGAAAGAGTACTTTGCGGATAAACCACGGCAGCATTCTTCACATTTTCAAGAGATGCTTTTGTTAAATCGAGATTTGCTGAAAAAACAGGAGAAGCATTCGATAAAAACAATGCCACCGCAGTTCCTAACGAAGCTACTTTAAACAATGATGATCGATGATGTGAACGAGAAAAACTCAAATCACGCAGATTTTGTGTAGTATATAATTTTTTCATAATACCCCCTTCATAATAATAGATTAAAAACACAAAAAAGGTATGCTCTAGAACTCTAAAGCTTTCTTATTTCCTTTGCGTGTTCCTGCTTTTACAGCGTGTTTTAGGTCATAAATAAAATTAAGACATAAGCTGTTGTTTCTACAGCGTCTTTAGAAGGGTAATTAGGGGAAGGTTCGTGAAAATCAATTTGAGGAAGGTAAAAAAATACTTAATATTAGAATAGATTTCATTTTTCTACCAAAGGTTGTGTGTCGTTTTTAGCTTTGATCTCTTTGAAAGAGGTATAATTTTTGTTGTGCCTATTGATCATCCGCTAGGCATCAGTTTATTTTTCGTGAATAAGATTTTTTATTTCATTAGAGGATTTATGAAAGCTTTTTACTAAAATGCCCCATCTATATCCTTACTAATGGTAATGTGTCTCGTTGCTGTATCCTGTTTTACAAAAATACTCACTGCTACTTGTTCTTTTATTCCCTTCAGTTGTGAAAAATTCACTGCATCAGTATTGCTAGTTCCTTTTTCAACATTTGTTACTTTTTTACTTGCCGCATTAATACTACCGGTGGTTATTTGCGGGACATCAGTAATTACTAAGCCTGTTGCATCGACTTTTGTTTTCTCTCCTAATGTTATGCTTTTCAATGCTATATCATTAGCCAAACCAAATATGAGCTTATTTTCATCGTCCTTATCTCTTTTAACCCTGAAGTTACTTCCTCCCGATGAAAAATTCTGTACTATCTAGCACCCATATCTTTAGCTGCCTCATCAGAAATAGACAGTTTCCAACCTTTTTTCTTACGACTTCTTCTAAATCTTGCAACTGTCTAAGGTTCACTGCATCGGCAGATTTTCTATCAGCTGCTACGCCTATAATTTGTCGCGTTATGTTCTTACTAGGAACACCAATACTTACTGCAACTTTCGTACTTTTCCATTGAGATTAGATGTTTTTAACCGGTTCTTGCAGAACAGACGTATCTCCAAAAACGCCAGCAGCTCTACCAGACACAGAGTTGTTCCCGATAGCTCTCCCATCAACCATCACTTTCTTTAGAATAGGAACCTAAAGCGATACTTCCACCCCCTTTTGCTTTTGAATAGAAGCCCATAGAAATAGCTTCTTGAGCAAATGCATATGCACGGAGTGACCAAGAGCAATCGAACCATATTCTAAAGCTTTAGAAACAGCTCCTACTACTGTTGAATAATCACTCTTCGAAAGAGTATAATCATTTTCCCCGTGTTCGCTCTTCTTATTATATTCACCACCTACTGCGACACTGCTTTTCTCTAAAGCATGAGCCATATTGCCTACAGCAACGCTCCATTCTTTTTCCGTTTGCGCTCCACTACCCTAAAGCAATACTTGTGTTTGGAGTACATTGCATATCCTGTAGATCGTTGCATTATAAAGCATACGTTTAAAACTATACGAAAATAAAAGCTAAAACTGTCTTCTTTTAATAAAGGGTATATTCGTATTTACATTGCTTGAAGCATTTTAATAAATCAAAATAATAGCAATCAATTTTTTGAATCTTTACCACTAAGCTCTTTTATTCTCAACAAAAGTTGTAATAAGCTTTTTATATTCGGATTTTATATAATTACGGGAGTTTTATACATTTAGAATAGCTTTAGAGAGTTCTGGAAGAAAGTAAAAAATTTGCCCTTTTCTTAAATAAGAAAAAGGCAAATCAATTTTATGGATTTAGTCGTTTATTAGTTGAGTATCACATTAACCCCTGTACTTATACCCCAGTGACCTCCAGAAGTGGTAATTGACAAGTTGGAACCAATATCACCGTTCTCTGAAGTATAACCTGCACCAAAAGCAAAAGCAGATTGACTACGCCATAAACCACTACCAAATGCGATTGTTAATTTTCCAGGAATATCACTATAGCGTAAACCAGCTACCGCTAAACCAACAGCTGCTGCTTGTCTTGCCTCTTTTCGAACATCCTCAACAGCATAACTTAATGTCGAAAACTTCATATCCGTATACGAATTAGCCCCACTAACTCCATCTTTTACAAGATGAGAAATTTGCTCATCCGTATACTTATTGGCACTTTCAAGCACAAAATCCATCTTATCTTTTAATTGACCGCCATTAACCGCTTCTTTCGAATCCTTTTCAATCTTTCCATCGGCTACATTGGCTATTAATACTGGAGAACTTTCATCTCCACCAACTAAGCTAACTTTATTGGTCTTTTTTCCCGTTTCTTTATCTTTATCGTATTGTACAGATCCCTCCGTAACTCTATTTTCAATATCCTTGACCTGATCTGTAATCATCTGCTGAGTTTCCCAAAGCTGTCCTCCATTCACTGCTTCTTTTGAATCTCTGTCTACCTTACCATTCGCTACATTGATAATCTTACTTGGACTCTTAACACCCTGAGAATCCACATGAGATGCATCATAACTTCCTTTTTCTTCATTCCAATTCAGACTATTCAAAGAGGTACCCTTTTCAACTTCTTTTATACGATCGTTGATAGTGCTCATGCTGTCATTAACAACATCAAATGCTTCAGAGACATTATTACGCTCCTCTTTATCACCTTTCGTACCATCCTTATTAAAGACCTGAACAGTGAATTTTGGTCCTTGCCAGTTTCCTTCCTTATCATAACCAGCTCCTCCACCAAAATATGAGGCAAATGTCTGTTGAAGTGTATAAATCTGACCACCATTAATCGCATCCGTCGAATCTTCTGATATCTTTCCTTTCGCAAGGAACGTGATCTTGCTGTTTTCCTTGTTACCTTCTTTCTCATGCTGTGCTACAAACGCACCTGCATCATCACTCCACAACAACGCATTTTGCTCAATGTTGTCTGAAATCTCATTATGAAGATTCTTGAAAACCTTATTTACACCGGCAAACGCGGCTGCAATGCTATCATAATTCTCCTCTTCAAAGCTTCCATCTTCTTGGAAAGTCATTATCTTGAAACCTGGAAGCGCCCAGCCATCACCATCATACTTAGCATCACCACCAAAATACTTTGCTAGCGACTGATTCAGATCATAAATCTGTCCGCCATTAACCGCATCACTCGAGTCTGATACTATAGAGCCAGCCGCAAGTGATGTGATCTTGCTTGCTTTTCTGTCATCACCTTTCCCATGCAGAGCGATAAAAGCTTTGTCACCATCGCTCCAAGATAAAGAATCTTGTGCAACTCCCTCTGAGACCTCCTTAATGCGAGCGTTCACATTCTTGATATTGTCATCAAGTCCTTTAAAGGCAGAACCAACATCGGTATGCGGTTTATCTGTTACTTCGCCACCTTTATCAATACTGGATAAATTATAAGTTGGCCCTTTAAAAGCACCACCCTTAAATTCAGCATCTCCACCCAACAATTTTGCTATATCCATTGAAAGAATGTGAACCTGTCCTCCATTGATAACATCCGTTGAGTTTTCCGCAATCGATCCAGCGGCTACATTATGGAGCGCAACAGGTGTAGCATCCTTCCCTTTCCCAAAAGTTACATTTGTATAATCAGTTTGATTATCTGTTGTTTTATCGTAAAGAACAACAGAAGAACTATCAGACAGAAGGGTATCAGAAAGATCCTTCAAACCTTTATCAAATTGTTCTTTGTTCACAGCTTCATTGGCTTTTTCTGCTGCCTTCACACCAGAAAGGGTTCGATCCTTACCACTCTTGTTTGCGATATTGATTTCACTACCTTCTACTCCTTTACCAATGTTGATAACATCTTCATTTTTCGTAACAAGCAAATTACTGATTACATCGCTGATCGCAGTTTGAACCTTTGTGAAAAGTTTACCCACACCTGAAAATGCATCTGATACATTCTTATAGCTTGATTCAGCTTCAGTGCCATCATCATTGATAATTTTGAGCTTAAAATCAGGAACTTTCAATTCCCCATCCTTATATTCAGCGTCATCAGAAAAATATTTTGCAACCTTATCGCCCAGTGAATAAAGTTGAGAACCATTTACGGCATCCATCGATTCTTTCGTAATATCTCCTACAGCAAGCGATGTGATTTTACTTGCCTTTCTGTCATCACCTTCCCCATGCTGGGCAACAAAAGCTTTGTCAGCATCGCTCCAAGATAAAGAATCTTGTGCAACTCCCTCTGAGACTTCCTTAATGCGAGCGTTCACATTCTTGATATTGTCATCAAGTCCTTTAAAGGCAGAACCAACATCGGTATGCGGTTTATCTGTTACAACACCTTTTTCATCAATATTCGATAATTTATAATCTGGTACTTTAAAGTTTTTGCCATCAAAGGATACATCTCCACCTAAAATTTTTGATAAATCCTCAGTGATTGCATGAAGCTGATCGCCATTAATCGCATCACTCGAAGCTGATATTATAGAACCAGCAGCAAGTGATGTGATCTTGCTGTTTTCCTTTTCTCCATCTTTTTCCCCATGCTTGGCTACAAAGGATTGTGCTTTACCATCCCACAACAGAGCATCGCCTTGAACAGATTCTTTGATATTCGTGACTTTGTCATTAAAATCATTAACGATGTTCTGCACATTCTTATTCACACTCTGGAAATTCTTATCAATTCCGTCAAAGGCTTCCGCTACATTATTGTAGGTTTTTTCTTCAACTTCAATTTCATTGCTCTCTAAGTTGAAAACTTTGAGTTTGAAGGTTGGTTTGTTCAATACGCCATTCTCATACGTAGCATCGCCGCCAAAATATTCTGCAACTTTGTTGCCCAGTGCATAAAGCTGGGAACCTGTTATAGTTTCGTGCGAATCTTTCTCTACCTTACCATCAGCGACATTAACAATCTTGCTCGCATCCTTCTCACCATGAGCGGCATTGTAGGCACCACCATCACCTACACTGCCATCCCAATTTAAACCATTCGAAGAGACGTCCTTTTCAAACTCCTTAATACGAGCGTTCACATTCTTGATATTATCATCAAGTCCTTTAAAGGCAGAACCAACATCGGTATGAGATTGATCTGTTACTTCACCTTTTTTATCAATATTCGATAATTTATACCCTGGTCCTTTAAAGTTTTTGCCATCAAAGGATACATCGCCACCTAAAATCTTTGAGAAATCATCTGTGATGATATGAAGCTGTCCACCCGTGACTGCATCATATGAACCCTTGGCAATCTGACCATCAGCAACATTGTGAAGTGCTACAGCAGCAGAATTTGCACCTTTTCCTAAAGTCACACTCGCATAATTTATAGTGTTATTATCACCCTCTTTTTTATCATAGTGAACAACAGCCGAGTCATCTGATTGAAGACTGTTAGAAAGCTTCTTTAAACTTTCATCAAGCTGACCTTTATTAACCGCTTCATTATTTTGTGTTGCTGCCTTCACACCAGAAAGAGTTCGATCTGCTTTGCTACTATTAGCGATATTGATTTCACTGCCTTCTACTTC
>NZ_JBHIPV010000024.1:0-8800 GCF_042196165.1 Bartonella sp. AP20NXHL
TGGTAAAAAAACAAAATTCCTCATCTTTAGCAGGCTGTATGATAATATGTTTGGTGTTACACACGTTTAATTTCCTTGGTAAATGGGTGGGGGTGCTGGGAGGAGAGAGCACCCCCATAACGTCAAGCGGCTTTTGTCAAAATCTTTTGCATCTCTTGTTCTATTTCTGCTAAAAAAGCTTCGACCGCTTGATTAATCTGTTCAATGTGTTCTTCATCACGGTGAATGCGTTTGATTTTCATGCGTAAGTATGTTGATTGCCTCGTAAAACGTGGGTCATAACTGATAAAATCACACCATTTTCGTCCCGTACAAGCCATTTGGAATTGTATTTGCGCGCTATATTCAGGCTTTATAGTGTCATCTATAAAGAAGCGTAAATGGTTTGGTGATTGTGGACATTTGACTTCAACTAAACCGTCATCACCAACAAACCCATCAGGACTAGCACCAGCCATTTTGATTGTGGGGTGTTGTATGAAACCACACTCTATGATCTCTGTATCATAAATAAATGCATATTCTTTCAAGGCATCTTCTTCATGTTCAATGCCCCATTGCATAGCCGGCGTTGGATAAGATTGGCTTACTTCACCAGTTAAACGTTCTGTTATAAGTTTGATTTTGTAGTCTTCATATTTGTTTGTCGGCATTCCCTTTGCTGTTTTACTCAGTAGGTTGTAAACGTTTGAAGCGGTGACTTTTCCCAAGCGGGCCTGAAACCATTGTGCTGTTCTTTGTTCCATTTCACACCGCCGTTTGTTGTTGAGTTGGTGCATATTCAATATCTTGTATAGGTGCATCTAATTGCTCTTGTTGTGCTTTATTCATTTGCTTTCGCTGCTTTTTTTTCAAAGCAAACAAAGCGGTTTGTGCTTGTTTAAAAGACATATCTTTTAGATTTTTTACTCCTATGAAAGAGAGAAGCCTACTTTCTTCAGATTGTGTTTTTTTAATTAATTCTTTGATTTCATTCATCTGTTCAGAAGAGATACCCGCAAGAAGTGTTATTCCATCTGTATCGTCTTCTTTTCTTGCAACATTAAGAAGCATGCCTAAGAGATATCTACGTGCGTAGCTTATAGTAGAACCAACCGCTTGTGTGTTATTTTTGCTTCCCGTAGCATCAATGGGAAATGTTCCTTGTGTTGATATTTCATTGCCCGATATATGCTTTAAAGTCATTTCTACAGTTATGTCATTTGAACTCTGGTCTTTGATACGAGAGAACAAGGCAAAGTGATGTTTTGCAAGAGGTTCTTTAATAGCATCAATATATTTATCAAGCGTTGTATAGAGGCTTTTAGTATGTGTATTAATGGCATTTTGTTCGATATTTTTATATTCCACTTGTATAGCAGAAAGATCACGGACAAAGTTTTGACACTCTTGTCGTTCTATCTCCTTTTCTCGCAA
The DNA here is from genome assembly GCF_042196165.1 of Bartonella sp. AP20NXHL. NCBI lineage: Bacteria > Pseudomonadati > Pseudomonadota > Alphaproteobacteria > Hyphomicrobiales > Bartonellaceae > Bartonella > Bartonella sp. AP20NXHL. Next base: position 1,417 of record NZ_JBHIPV010000024.1, read on the forward strand.
TTCAAGAAGACGCTTGAGACGATCCATATCGACATCATTTTCTAAAGCTCTTTCTAAAATAAGCTCCATAGCTGTAGGTTTGATTTCACAATCGTTCGTTTTTTCCACTAATTCCATTTGTGTGGTACTTAGTTCACTCATCTTGATTTCCTCCTATTTGAGCGCAATTCACCCGTGGCGTGAATCACGCATGTGTTAAAAGTTGGTTTGGTTGTTAGAGTTTGGATTTTATAGGCTGCATTATGTCTTCAGAAATTATGGTATCTACATAAGGCTCGTCTTTATACCCAGAGATAGTGATACAAAGTTCACCTAGATTGTGAGTATTTCTCACAACTAACTGTGCACACAAGGTAGGTTTAATTCCATATTTATACATGATTTATTTTTTCTCGTTTGTTGTGATACGGCTTTCTCCGCAGATCTCTGAATCTCCGTAAATTTTTGCGTCGCCATAAACTCTTGCATTGGGATAAACAATTGCATTTCCGTAAATCTGTGCGTTTTCAAAAATGCGACCACCACCATATACTCGGGCGTTATTATAAATTTTTGCATTGTCATAAATTTTTGAACCCCAAGTAACACAAGCATTATCATAGACCCAGCAATTGCCATCATGAGAGAGATTGCTTTCATTTTCTATAAAGCCCCCAAGGTCCCCAGCCTTAACATCATCAAAATCTCTTAAAGCACGAATGCGGTACAATGTATGGCAACTTACAATATCGGTGGTTTCATTAGTCAATTCGTATTTTTTCACCATGCTTTTTCTCCAGTGGACATGACGTTATCGCCATCAATATCCGCATCACGATAAATTTTTGCGTCGCCATAAATACGTGCATTACCGGAAACTGTTGCCATTCCATAAACTTCGGCAAAACCGTAAACATGTGCATTATGTTTAATTCGTGCACTACCATAAACTTCAGCATCATCATAAACTTGAGCATTATCGTAAACGCAAGCACAAGATAAGACGAATGCATTACCACCTACCCAGCAATTACCATGATGCGATAGGTTGTTTTCATGTTCTATAAAGCCGCCTAAATTACCTTTTTTAATAACTCCAAAGTCTCTTAAAGCGCGGATACGGTGAAGAGTTACCCCTTTAAACTCAGCTTTCTCATCAGTAAGTTCGTACTTCTTTTCCATTAGTTTGCTCCAGTGGATATTCTGCTATTGCTGCCAATCCAATCTTCACAACGTAAATCCGCATCACCGTAAATTTTTACATTTCCGTAAATGTGTGTATTACCGCCAACTTTTGCATTTCCATAAACGCTTGCCTTATCGTAAACATATGCTTCATAATAAACATGAGAATTGCCATAAACATGTGCATGATCAAAAACTTTAGCGTCACCGTAAACGTATGCATCACCGTAAATTTCTGCATAATTGTAAACTTTTGCTTCATCAGAAACGAGTGCATCTCCATAAACCCGCGCATCACCATAAACATAGGCATAACCGGAAATATGTGCATTTTGATAAACACGAGCATTATCATAAACCCTAGCATCATCGCCTACCCAGCAATTGCCATCATGACTTAGATTGTCTTCTTTTTGTATAAAACCGCCTAGGTCGTCTGCTTTAACATCATCAAAATCCCTTAATGCACGAATGCGGTGGAGAGTTTTGCCATCAACCTCAGTTGTTTCATCAGTAAGTTCGTATTTCTTTTCCATGGTTTTTGCCTCTACCTTAAGATAGCATCACTTCCATAAAATGCTGTTTTGCCAGCTACTATGGCATTACCACCAACTTTTGCGTTATTATAAACTTCGGCATCATCATAAACCTTAGCATTTTCATAAACTTTGGCATTTTCATAAACCCACGCCTCACCACCAACCCAGCAATTGTCATCATGGCTAAGATTTCTTTCACTCTCTACCCAGCCACCAAGATCACCTTTTTTAACATCACCAAAATCTTTTAATGCACGGATCCGGTAAAGCGTTATTCTATCAACTTTAATTGTCTCATCAGTCAATTCGTATTTCTTTTTTATCATAATAACCTCCTCTTAATGCATGGTTTGTCTTTTAAGCTCTTGAGACAGCACACCAATTCCTTTTGCTGTGATTTTTGCGCAAGGAATGACTTTTTCTATTCCACTTGCGGTTTGAAGTGTGATGGTTGGACAATCCATAAGTTTCTTTTGGATTTTGTCTTGATACGGTAGCAAATTTCCACCTACTGCTCGTCTGTAAACCCAACCTTTTTGCTGTAAGAAGAGAATGAACTGTTTTGGTTGCATCTCGAGTATTTTAGCGGCTTCTGTAAGACCGAAGAGTCCATTATGGCGCTGTAAGCTTTCAAGAGCCATTGCCTTTGGTTTTAAATTTGCAATAATGTTATCTTTTTGTTCATTTTCATTTTTGAGATACGTTAAAACACCAAGCATAACTTGAGGGCTTGAGTAGTCGATTTGTGGTATTACTGCTTGCTTTTCCAATTCTTGCCAACGGTCTATAATCCTAGCACGTAATGTCATGCTGTAACCGGAAACTAAGATAAGGCATTCACGCTTAGGGAGGTTGTAACAGTTCTGGGGCTTACCCTGTTTATCTAAATAGGTGGATCCAAATTTGGATTGACCCCCTTCAGGATATAATTCTCCTAACATTTGTCGAATATCACGCATAATATGCGCATGTTGCTTACCGCATAACTCTGCAATTTCACGACTAGACATGGTTGGAACAGTTGTGTTTTGAAAATTGTTTTCAGATATTGTAATAAAGTTTCGCATCATCACCCCCCTTAATTAAGAAAAACACAAGGTTTGATATAATATTCTGCCATAGTTTCTATGGCGCTCTGCTTGAGCAATTTTCCTTGCTGCGTGAATTTTGAAGTAATGATTATCGGTTTTATCTGTTTCTATTTCAGATTTTGGACAAATCTTCTGTCTGTTCCATTCTTGTTTTGTAAAAACAAAATCCATGCCTTCTTTTAGATCAAGCTTTTCAACACAATCGTTAAACCAAGTGGAAAAATCTTGTTTCAAATGTAAGTACCTATGCATCACATGGGCTTTGACCATTTTGGCATAACCAATTTTGTTGTCTACCTCGTTTTCAGGTGTGAGATATCCTTCACTATGAATATCATTATCATGTGTGTTCATAAGTTTACTCTAATCAATTATTGATGGGAAAAAGGGGGCGTTTTTAAAAGCGCCCTTCAGAATTTAAAGCACATCACATGCACGCAAACGGTGTTGTTGTTCGTAAGTACCGTAAATCTCATCATTATATTTTTCGTCTGCGATCTCGTCTAAAAGTTCTTGGTAAGCATCACTTTCGCGTACAAAGTCATGAACCTCACTATCCTCATGGAGATGTTCGATATTTTCTTTTACATATGCTTCTGCAATTTCTTCAGAGATATCTTCACAATTATTCTCAGAAGGATTGATGCGAAAGATTTGGATTGCATCATCTACCTCATCAACAATGCTTAGAATTTGGCTTGCATCAAGTGGTCCAGACTCTGCAATGTGTTGATCTTTATCGTAGGCAACTAATAAAATTTCATCAGAATTTATAAGAATTGGATTTTCCATAATTTTTCCTCCCTAACGCCTCTTGGCGATTGTTTGTGCGTGGTTTATATAATTACTTATATAACTATAATTATAAAATAGCAAGCAAAAAATTATAAAAAGTTATATTTTTATAAAAAATATTATAATATCTTGCTGAATAAGAGGGGAGGATAATTAGCGATAAGTCCGAATCATCTTGCTGTAAGAACTTATTGGCAAAATAGCAAATATCTCTCCAACCCACACAATTTTAACATTCTTAATAGGTAAGGCATTCCAAGAAAGCAGATCTATTTCACCATTCATTCCCCTGCTAATCTGCTTTATATATCTTTTATTATCATGTGTTAAAATAACGGCTTCTTTGCCAAAAAAGGATTCTATTGTTTTAATTTGGCGCCGTCTTACGATAACCATATCTCCATCTTTATAGGCTGGTATCATAGAATCTCCTTTAACTTCAAAAGCAACCATATCATCAGGTAAAACAAAAGGAATTTCTACTTGTTCAAGACCATCTTCAGGGATTTGTTCAAAACTTGGATCTATCTGTGTTCCTGCTCCAATATACCCCATAAGAGGAACAAAAGTTATTAAGTGATTGTCCCCTTTTAGTTCTTTATATAATTCTAAAATGGCATCTCGATTAGAGCCGCGTGGATCAGAATCTTTTAACCACTTAGACACTGAAGCTTGTGTTACGTTTAGCCGTTTGGCTACATCTTCTTGCGTTAAGTTAAATTCGGTCAAAATCTTTTTTAATGTGCTTATGATATTAGATTTATTACTCATACTTCTGCTTACCTTATTTTTTTATCATTGATAAAGATAAATTTCATTGACTTTATATAACTATAATTATATGAATAAAATAAGGCAGAGCTGTAATTGGAGCTTGTAAATGGATCAACGAGAAGATTTTAAGAATTTGACTAAGTCAATACGGGGCAAATTTAATTGGACTCAATCAGAAATGGCGAAAATGCTTGGTGTAACTCAAGCAGCTGTTTGCAAGTGGGAAAAAAGAGGATCTATCTCCGTAATAAATTATCTCAAGCTGCAAAAGTTGAAGGATAGTTCTAGCTCTAGTTCTGCTTTTATTGCTGCTCCTACAGATAGTAATGAACATCAACAGCAGCCTTCACATTCTTAAAGAAGAAAGATCAGAGATGATAGATGTCCCACAGATCACTATAAGTAAAGTCCAGTTGATCGACCTTGTTAATAAGATTGGACAGAAAGACATATATTATGGTGTCCGTTCGCCTCAAGATGCATGTCTTGAAACAAGCATGAAGCCCCCATCAACAGGTTTTATTGTTTGTATGCTACATAGTATCTTTGCGCGTGATGATAGAAATTATTTTCCGTTATTGCCGTACGATGATTTTAATCAATGGTTTTCATCTGTGTTTACGCAAGCTTTTACTGCTTGGTTTGATAATCATTTTTCTCAAGAGTTATCATCTTTTTATCGCTTAAGTAAGCTACTTTTGTTTACAGCTTTAGTCGAAAGTAATCTTGGCTTCTTAAGGGATGACCTCATCAAAAAAAGAGAAGAAGAAATCAAATTAATAAATGATGCGTGTAGTGTGCGTCTGAATTGAGTTAATCCACTTTTTTAAAGTCTATGAGGCTGGTTTGTGTTGTTACAGTCATTTTTGTTTCTGGTTGCAGTGGGGATGTATGGGTAATGATTAAAGTAACTTGGTCTTTTATATCTTCTTCACGTGCTGCTACAAAAATAAGGATTTTTGAAGGTTTGCCTTCTGAGGGAGCTACAGAAATATTAACATCGATTTCTGGTCCCGTTCGAAAATTCTTTGCTTTATCACAGAAGCCAGGGAATACTCGCGATTCTGCAACCGCGTCAGGATTAACATATGGTGATTGTATTTGCCAAGTTTTTTGCCTAGGTTTGTATATGATGCCATATCCAAGAATAAAGCGAGAACTATCTTTTAGCTTTATATTTAAAATATGGACGACAGTTTGTGCATTATTTTCTACCTTTAAGAAAAGAAGCGTCCACTTGTCCTTTGTTGGAAGATGCGGTCCAGTTGCATATATGGAAAGTGGCGGTCCTAAATCCTGTACTCTTTTGTTATCTAACAAAATTTTAATATGTTCTTCTGACCATTTGGCAAGATCTTTTGTCGATATCGCTTGCTCTTTAAGGGCTATCGTTTGTTCCTGGCTTTCTGCAAATTGCTTGCTTATCCATTCTCTATCTTCTTCTCGTTTTTTTGCAGCTTTTTCTAAATCATCTTTCCGGATTTTGGCTGCTTCTTTACGGTCTTTGCATCTTAAAATAAGCGCTACTGAAAGTGATCCGATAAATGACAGGAAACCCGTAAGAAATATCTTTATCCATTCTTGCATCTTTCCCCTCCCCACTTTTTTAGAATCGTTGGGAGGATACTTTTTCATAAACATTTTTTCAAGACAGGCAATCACAACACGCTCTGTCATAACACACATATAAATACGTAGAGCCTTAAGGGGGGGATTATGATCACTCATTTATATTTAATAAAAGAAGGGGGCGCGCATGTCTAATGCAATGCCATGGATAAGATTCCATTTGTATGACTGGATAAGTGGTACAGATGGAATGACGTTAGAGCAAAGGGGCGCTTATATGACGCTTCTCGTTCGCATGTACGATAAAAAAGCACCAATTAAAGAAGATTTTGAAACGCTTGCACGTGTTTGCAATTGTTCACAAAAAAAGTTTGCGACTATTGTCGAATATCTCATGAGAAATAATAAACTTGTTGAGACAGATAATGGATTGTGGAATACGCGCGTTGAAGAAGAACTCAATAACCTCAGTGAAGAGCTAGATAATTTTACCTTTAATAATAATGAAGAAAAGGAGGTAAAATATGTCAACTAAATTGGCTTGGACGAGACTTAATACAGACCAGTGGCTATTTAAACTCTCTGATTTACCACCTATGGAAGTCAATGTTTATGTGAAGTTGCGGATAAGAATGTTACACACGCGTGAGCCTCTTTTGAATGATGCACGAATATTATCTCATTTTACTTGTTGTTCAGTAAAAAGATTTGAAAAGGCATTAAATTATTTATTTAGATCTGGACACATCATTTATTTAGAAGATGGACGCTTGTGGAGTTTAGATGTTGAAGAAGAACTCAATAACTCAAATGAAAATTTAAATAAGTTTTCAGAGAGAGCAAAGAAAGCAGCGCAGGCAAAATGGGCAAAACATCATAAAGCAAAAACAATGAGTGATGATCAAGATGCTAAAAATGCTAAGCATGATGCTAACGGTATGCTTAAGGATGCTAAGCATGATGCTTGTGGGGATTTTAGCAATGCACAAGAAATGCTTAATGATGCCATTAACAATAACAATAACATATATAATAAAAAAACTAAAACTATCGTTTTAGCAAAAAAAGAAATTGGTTCTGAAAGTTTAGCAACAATCGATTTGGTTGACGAACCAACAGAGGTTGCTGCTGTTGAGACCACATCAGAGCAAATCACAACATCATCAGACAACCAACCTCCCATTCACGAGCAAGAGAATGTTCCCAAAAAAGCAAAACGAGCGCAAGCTAATCGCGGTTGTCGATTGCCTGCGGATTTTGAACCCGATTACGATTTTGCCATTGCAGAGGGCTTGCCTCCAGAGCGCGTCAAAGTCGAAATCGCAAAGTTTCGAGATTACTGGCGTTCAAAAGCCGGAGCAAATGCAACCAAAATCGATTGGCAAGCAACATGGCGTAACTGGGTGCGAAAGGCTATCGAGGATTTAGAAAAAACGAAAAACACGAATAACA
>NZ_JBHIPV010000025.1:0-8502 GCF_042196165.1 Bartonella sp. AP20NXHL
GGCTCTACAGTTTCATAATTCACGTGCAAATGCCCCAGTTTACGCCCTACTGTCACAAATTTCCAAAAATCATCAGCATTCTTTACACACGGGATACGAGGCAATTCTTTAGAGAGGTTATCAGCATAACGGGTGCGATAATCTTCTGAATGCAAAAGACCGTAAACATAATAAAACAGATCATCTTTAGTGTTTTTTCATTAGGATAAGCGGCTTTAAAATATGCTAATTCTTCATAAGTTATAGCATTACGCATTTTCTTTTTTTCTTATTTTAGTAAATAAGCTATTGTCATACTATTTTTCTTATCAAGCGATAATAATGGAGTGTTTTTTGTTGTCTCTAATATGTAACAGTTCCAATAAATTTGGTCTATTCTATGAATAAGAGTCTTTACTTGAAGCTCAAGATTATATTACATGCAACACCTTAAAATTAAGAAGCATATAGAGTGTATGATTGTCATTTAACAGTGTCATTGTAAAATCTTCACAAGCGGGGGAAATGATATGGTTTGCACAACACATAAAGCAAGTGTATACAGTACAGTCTATGCTTTTCTCTCAGATGTTATAAGTATTACTCTCATCAAAAAATTAAAAAATTGTTACGCGGTTGGCGATTTTTTCTGTGACGCTGATGATATGGTTCATTTGGTTGCTCACTTTGAGGGCACAATGAATGCATAGATTTTTTTTCATTTTTGTTTTTGCGGCTTTTTTGTGCCTTTTCTCGTTGCCGAGTTTTGCCCAAAACATTCGTGAGAAAGCGATTAATCAATCAGAGAGCATCCAACGACAACAAACACAACAACAGCGTTTTCAGCAATTACACCGTAGAAACGAAACCCATGGGGTCTTTTTGCCAGACGATGATACCACATCTCCCTATGGTGCTTCGTCTGGTACAACCTGTTTGCTAATCAAAAGCATTGAATTTGTTGGTGCTCAGTTGATTTCTCACACCGACCTTCATGAAGCCATTTCTCTTTGGGAAGGACGGTGTTTGGGGATTGCCGAAATCAATAAAGTGCTCAAAGCGGTGACCAAGCTTTATATGAAGCGCGGCTATATTGCAGTGCGGGCTTATTTGCCTGAGCAAGATTTAAGCGGCGGTCATCTCAAGATTGTTGTTGTTGAAGGTGTGATGGAAGATATTACCCTTGATGGGCATAAAGTTGGAAGGAAATCTCAAGGAGAAATCACCACGGCTTTTCCAAACCTTATTGGGAAGCCGACCAATCTGCGCCAGATAGAGCAAGGGCTTGATCAAATCAATCGGCTTTTCTCACGCCAAGCCACCATTAATCTTGGTGCGGGGAGCAATTCGGGTGGTTCGATACTCGATGTTCATATTGAAAAACAGAAACCTTGGCTTATTACGCTTTCCAGCGATAATCTTGGCGCTAAAGCAACAGGGCTTTATCAAACGCGCTTGAGCCTTTCTTTTGATGATCTGTTAGGGATCAATGATCAATGGTCGTTTAGCTATCAGCGTTCTATGGATGGTAGTCCGTATCATTTTTCTCACAAACGCCCCAATAGTGATACTCTAACGGGATCATTTTCTCTTCCCTATGGCACTTGGACAACAGGTTTTGATGGGACGTGGAGCCAATATCATTCGAGTGTTAAGGGGATATTTTCCGATATTATGACTGAGGGTAAGTCTTTATCGCTGACACCGTGGATTTCACGGGTTATTGACCGTGATCAAGAGGGAAAGACCTGGCTTACAGGACGGTTGACATGGAAATATTCTGATAATTTTATTATGGGCAGCCGGGTTGATGTTTCCAGCCGTAAACTGGCTATTGCAACCTTTGAGCTTGATCATTCGCGCAAGTGGCTTGGAGGAGAATTAAGCGCACATATAGGGTTTCATAAAGGGTTGGCAATTCTTGGCGCTTATGACGATAAAGAGCAAGAGAATACAACAAAAAATTCACCCAAAGGGCAATTTTCCAAATTGTCTTTTTCCCTAGGCTACGTGCGTCCTTTTTCGCTCAAACAATATAACTTTCGCTATAACACGCTGTTTTCAGGACAATTATCACCCGACACGTTGTTTAGTTCAGAGCAAATATCGCTTGGTGGTAGTTCCTCTGTGCGCGGGGTGCGTGAGGCGATTTATTACGGCAATAATGGGGCGTTTTGGCGCAATGAATTGTCGCTGTTGTTGCCAGGTTTTTCTTCGAGAATGGGGCGTAAATTTATAAGCCAATTTTCCCCTTATATGGCGCTTGATCTGGGGGCTGTAGCCAATGATGCAAACAAAAACAGTTTTGGCGGGAGCCTCGTTGGGGCAACTCTTGGTTTCCATGCAACCGGAGACATTACGGATATTGATGTATCTTATTCGAATATTTTAACCCAATCGACAGTGCGAGAAAAGGGAAATTCGACAGGGTTATTTCAAGTACGGGCATTATTGAGATTTTAGAGCAAAGGGGCGGTAAAAATATCGCTGCGCTGTTTACACCCATATGGGTTGTTTTTTTTAAGAGATAAAGAATTTTATGAGGAGCTGAAGATGCGGGGATTGAAAAATCAAAAGCATAGATTGGGATATGGATACAAGCGAGGAAAGCGCGTTCTTTGTGTTTTGCAGCGAGGGATCCATAAGGGGCTTTCACTGGTTTTAAGTTTTTGCTTAGCTTTTCAGCCTTTGTTGTTGCAAGCACAAGCGCTTGGAGCGCGAAGTCCTGTTGCACAAGAGAGCCAAGGGATAAAAGCAGCTGACGGGGTTGGCTCTGTTTTCCGCCCCACGGTGGGGAAAGCCGGCAATGATGTGCCGCTGATTGATATTGTTCGCCCCAATGGACAGGGTCTTTCTCATAACAAATATGACAGTTTCAATGTTGATACCCATGGCGTGATTTTGAACAATTCGACTGAGGAAGTCTCGCGTTCACAGCTTGGGGGATTGGTGCCAGGCAACGGCAATTTGCGTTATAGCGGTGCAGCAAAGGTTATCCTTAATGAAGTGGTGAGTGCCAATCGCTCGCGTCTTGAAGGCGTGAGCGAAGTACACGGGCAAATGGCGGATGTTATTATCGCCAACCCCAATGGGATTACCTGTAACGGTTGTGGCTTTATCAATACTCCACGGGTGACTTTATCGACCGGACAACCGATCATTGGAGCCGATGGCGCTTTGAGTGGGTTGCGTGTTGAGGGTGGAGATATCACCATAGGTTCTCGTGGGGCTGATGGGAGTGCATTAGATATTTTTGATCTTGTTTCGCGCAAGATCAGTATCGGGGGTCCCATACAGGTCAAAGGAGATTTGGCTGTTATCGCTGGTCACAATCATTTTGATTATCACAAGCGCGAAGCAACTTCTCTTGGTTCTGATGGCAAAGAGCCAGAATTGGCGATTGATTCCAGTGAGTTTGGTGGAATGTATGCGGGGCAGATCCGCGTGATTGCCAATGATAAAGGCGCCGGCGTTAAGATGCGAGGAGACATGGTTGCCAATGCAGGCGCCATGAGATTGACAAGTGATGGCAAGCTGGTGATTGCCAAAGCACGCGCCAAAGGAGCAGTAAAAGCGCGTTCTCACCACGATAGTGTGCATGTGAAAGATCTGCTTTTTTCAGAAGAAGCAGTTGAACTGAAGGCTTTGAAACATGTTGAACTGGCTGAGCAAGCTCGCGTTGCGGCAAGCGGTGCTGTTGATGTGCACGCAGATGTGATCAAGCTCCAGTCCCATGCTCTTCTAGCAAGCGGTATTGGGAGTGATGGTCAACAGTCAGCGACGGGTTCTTTGTATTTACAGGCAGCGAAGCTTGAGGCGGGGGATGGGCGGATAGCCGCTGGTGATCTTTTAGAGATCCAAGCAGCAACAATTGATCTAAGCCGCATGCAAGACAATGATCAAACAGGGGTTTCTTCCCTTGGCGATCTGACCATTAAAACCAATCAAATCACCGCTTTAAACAACCATATTGGTGCCAAGGGGAATATTGTCTTGAGCGCCGATGATGCGCTCACTGTAGGCGCTGGACATTATAGCGCCGGCGGCTCTCTTTTGGTGGAAGCAGCAGAGCTTACATCACGCGCGCGCTTAGTGGCAGAGCAAAAAATTGACCTTTATGCGCATCACGGTGCCCTGATCCAAGAAGGCACTGTCTGGTCTAATGGGAAGATAACGCTAGATGCCCATGGTGCCCTCAATCACACGGGTGATATTGTCAGTATGCAGCAGGTTGCATTGACAGCGGGGGGCATGCTCACAACCGGTCAAGAGAGTACGATTTTAAGTTATGATGTGGTTTTAAGTGCTGATGCTTTAACCCAAGCAGGGACTGTGGAAGCCCAAGAGGGAGCATTAACCCTTCAAGTGCGTGATGGGGTTATCAATAGCGGCACAATGCGTGGTGAGAGTGTCGATGCTCATATTGGTGCATTTACCAATCAAGGGACGTTTATTGCAACCGATGATTTGCATTTGATGGTAAGCGCACAAGAAGGCGCCGATCCGCAACAAGCCTTTCTGAAGAATACATCCGAAGGGGTCCTTCAAAGTGGTGGTGTTTTTGTTGTGATCGCAGGGCAATTAGACAATGCCGGTGTGCTTGGCTCCAGTGGTGAGAATGTTGCCCTTAATGTGGCAGGAAATGTCAGCAATAGTGGGCTGATTTACGCCAAAAAATCTATGGATCTATTCAGTGATGGTAATCTGAGCAATACACAGGGCAGAATTATTGCTGAAGAGGCTCTCAGCATTGGTGGGCTGAAAGAGATACGTGCTGGTCATATAAACAATGAGGCTGGTCTTCTCAGTGCTTTAGCCGGTGAGATGAAGATTGTTGCAACGTCTTTTGTCAATAAAAGCGCTGAAACGACAAATTCAGACCAACAAAACGCTACACATGATGAAGGTGCGCATGTTTTAGCGCGGGATGGTTTGCGCATTGATGTGGGCAGTTTTGAGAATGTTGATGGTCTCATTTCTACGCAAGGGGCAGTTAATATTGTTGCTGATAGTGTGATCCAAGCAGGGCACATAGAGATTGAGCGTGGTGACCTTCAACTGACCAGCCATGGTGATTTAAGCAATAGTGGCACAATAGAAAGCAATGATACCATTGCTTTGCATGCGCAAACAAATCTCAGCCAAACGGGGCGCATTGTCTCTAAAAAGCGGATAGAGCTTTCCAGTGATGGCATCTTGACGCTGGGCGAGACAAGTGAGGTTGGCGCCTATGATGTAACGCTGAAGGCAGGCACACTCACCCAAGATGGGCTTGTGGAAGCGCAAGGCGGAGTACTTACTCTCAACAGCCATGATGTTTTAAGCAATTCCGGTATTATGGTGGGCGGTGTTGTTGAAGCAACTCTCGGATCTTTAGCCAATTCCGGTCAGCTTTTAGCCAGTGACAGCTTTACGCTTATAGCAGAAAGCCATGATCCGTCATTGGGGCAAGTTGCTCTGGTTTTAAATGGTGAAGACGGTGTACTCAAAAGTGGTGGTGCTTTTGTCTTAACCGCAGATGTTTTGGACAATGCCGGCAGTATTGGTTCAAGTGGTGATGGGGTTGCGCTCAATGTGAGCGCTGATATGAGCAATAGCGGGCTGATTTATGCCAAGAAATCTGCCATTTTCTCCTTAGATGGGGATTTTATTAATAAGTTTGCCGATGTCATTGCTGAAGACAATCTCATCATCCGTGGCTTAAGTGGAGAGCGGGCTGGTCATGTAATCAACAGCTCGGGTCTTTTAGAAGCCGTGTCAGGCGATATGATCTTCGATGTCTCAGCGCTTACCAACATGCGTGAAGGCGGGGTTGAAGTTAGCGATAAAGTGATTTCTCACAGTTACGTTGCGGGAAGTTGGGAAGGCACTAATATTAAACACCATCAGATAAAGGAAGATGTTGACACTACAATTAGCCGTCAGCAGCCTCATTTTACCAATAATGCTGCACAGATTTTAGTAGGGCGTCATCTGACAATTAATGCCGGCGATATCCGTAATAGCTACAGTTTGATTGCTGCTAATGGCAACATTGAGATGCAGGGTGATACGCTGCTCAATGAGGGGCGCGATTTAACCGAAACAACCAAGATTGTAACTGAAACACATCGCAGGAAGAAACATTGCCACACATTATTAGGAGGGTGTGGTATTACAGGCATTACAGATGAGGGACATTATACTGATACCCAAACAACCGTCCGCACTTATGATGCTGTTTACGGCACGATTGAAGCTGGTGGCACGCTTGATGCCAAGTTGACAGGCTATATTGACAATCATGCGGTGCGTGAGGGGGTTGAGCAAGTTGGCTTAAGCTCTGGCGATAAAGGTTTGGCTGGTGTTAAAAACACCGATTTTGATGGCTCCAAACCACTGATTAGTGATGATCGATTGGACGGCATCATCAATGGTTTGAAAGGGCACAAAGGGCTTTTTGCACCAAGCACAAAAACACCCGCACCAGAATCCATACAAGTGCCAACGCAAGATGGGCTTAACTCTGTCAAGACAGAGTTGGCTGGCAGCCAATCACCGGATGTGCCGTTTTTAGTTGAGACGCGACAGGATTTTATCAACCCAAGTAAATTTTTAGGATCGGACTATTACTTAAAAAAGATTGGCAATTATAAGCCTGAGCACGTGTTTAAAAGATTGGGGGATGCTTATTTTGAATATCGTCTGGTGGGTGAGCAAATCTTTGAACTGACAGGCAATCGCACTCTTCTTGATGTTGAAGATCCCAATGCTCAAATGCAAAGGCTTTATGACAATGCTGTGGAGCAGCAAGGTCCTTTGGGGTTAGAGCTAGGCAAGCCCTTAACGCCTCAGCAGATTGCTGGGATCAAAAAGGATATGATCTGGCTTGAGACCCACCTTGTAGACGGACAAGAGGTCTTAGTGCCCCACGTTTATTTGGCGCCAACCTCCTCTTCAGAACAAGGGATAAAAAACGCACAAGGATTGCAAGGAAACCTTGCCAGTGCGCGTTTGAAAGGCAATGGCGTCACCTTGAATGCGGACCGTCTTACCAATAGCGGTGCTGTGGTAAGTAATGATGCATTGCATGTTTCGACCACGCAAACATTGTTTAATGATGGTGGTTTTTTAGATGCCAGAGGTGCTGTAGAACTCACCAGTAACGGTCTTTTAGCCAATTCTTCCGGTGTTATTCATGGTGATACGGTTACCATGACGGGTGATACGATTGTCAATAGTACCGCTAAAATCCGTGACACGAATGAATATGGTTTTGTTGATCGAGCTGGGCAGAAGGGACAAATTCTCTCTGATCATGAATTAAACATTCAATCCCTTGGTGATCTTGGCTCAGAGGGTGGGGAATTCACCAGCGGCGGTCCGATGACGGTGATTGTCGGTGGTTCTGCTACGTTTGGTTCATTAGTGCTAGAGAGTGACCATAAGGAGACATTGGAAAAAGGGCATTATAACGCCCAAAGCAGTGAGCACCGTTTGACAGAAGTCAAAAGTGATGGAGATTTGACCATTGTCACAGGTGGTGAACTGAACCTTGAGGGAAAGTTTAAAGCCAAGGGCAATGGTGATTTCACCAGTGGTGGCGCTCTCACCGTGACTTCGGTGCAAGATTTTAACAGTTCTGATTTGGATGATAGGGGCAAAGAAGGCGACAAATCGAAGCAAAAGAATAAGTTTCGTCAACAATCAACAGAAGTTACTACAAACAAAACCACGATAGAAGCAGAGGGCGACCTCTCCATGCATGCCAAAGATGGGCATCTCACACTTGGTGCGGCAGGGCTATCAAGTGGTGGTCAGACGCATTTGGCATCAGATACGGGAAAAATCAAGTTTCTGACCAACAAGGATCAAGATTTTAAGGATGTTTATCAGCGTAATGAAAACCTTGTGTGGTGGAGTGAGAGCGATAAAGGTTACCTTAAGGAGACCATCGAACATGTCACCATAGATGCTAAGGGTGGCATAAAGCTTGATGCGGGTGATGGCTTTGTTGTTGAGTATGAGGCAACTGGTGATTTAGACAAATCTCTTGAGCAATTGTCTCGCTCTCCAGGCATGGCATGGATCAAGCAACTGCGTGATGATCCAGAATTATCCAAGCAAGTGGATTGGCAAGCAGTTAAGGCTGAATTTAAAGACTGGGATTATAAAGCCCAAGGGCTGACAGAAGCCGGTGCGGCTATCGTGGCCTTGGCTGTCACGGCGGTTACGGGCGGAGCAGCCTCGGGCGCTGCCAGTGCCATTACCGGTGCTTTGGGGCTTGGCTCGAGTACCGCCATGAATGCGGCGATACAGGCAGGTGTCCAAGCACTGATTAACAAAAGCGCTGTGGCTCTTGTCAATAATCGCGGCAACATTGCCGGCGCCTTGCATGAGCTTGGCTCTTCAAAGAATGTTCTCAGCATTGTCTCATCGATGTTAACGGCGGGCTTAACCAGCCAACTAACGGAAATGGCAGGTGTTGGACAATCTTTGCCAAAAACCGCTCCTTTTGTCGATCGTATCGCCCTTGAAGCGAAA
>NZ_JBHIPV010000026.1:0-8266 GCF_042196165.1 Bartonella sp. AP20NXHL
ATGAAATTTGAGACGTTGAATTATGCTATTCAGGATGTTCGGAAAGAAGCAAGACAAGCTGCTGCTATTGGTCTAGCAGTATCTAATTTAAGCTATGACGATACACCGGGAAAATTAAGTTTTTCATTTGGTACGGGTGTATGGCGCAGTCAATCTGCACTTGCTCTTGGTGCTGGTTATATGTCTGAAAATGGAAGATTTCGCTCTAACGTATCTGCAACGAGTTCTGGGGGACATTGGGGGGTAGGTGCTGGATTTAGGGTAACACTGAATTAACAATAGAAAATTCGAAATAAATTTTCCTTCTCTTATCAAATGCGTTACATGTGCCATTTAAAGAGAAGGAAAGTTATTTTCATCATAAATGAATAGCAATAGAAGATAAGGGCGTATTTCGAGTAAAAATATATTTTTTATTATGAAATTTTATATGAAAAAATCATTTATCATCTCCAAAAGGAATTATTTGAGTAATCGATATTTATTTTTAATATATTGTAATAATATTATTAATGAATGCAGCATTGTTTTTTATGACAAGATAGGGGGTATTTTATTTTGCATAATTCTACTGCTGATAAGATTATTATTGGATTGTATAATGCCATAAAAGGTGATCAATTACATGACAGTGAGCAGCAGATTAAGACAGTTTTTAATGATGCGAAAAAATATATAGATAAATGTTTTTCTGAATCCATAGTATAATGCAATGAGTAATGTTGTTAATGATGCAAAATCTTACACGGATACAAAATTTGAAGCATTAAGATGTGATATTAAGACAGCTCAGAAAGAAGCAAGACAGGCATCCTCTGTTGGTTTAGAAGTATCGAATTTAAGTTATTTTAATATCCTTTGGTCTTTAAGTCTTTGTTTTGGTAGTGGTTTATGGCGTAGTCGATTGGCTTGAGCTATTGGAACCGTTTATATGTCAGAAGATGGAAAGATTCGCTCTAATATATCTGTCACGAGTGCAAGAGGTTACAGGGGGTTAAGTGCAGGAGTAAACTTAACACTGCATTAATAATAAAAAACGCATTCGCCCTTGTCTCATTAGACAAGGGTAAAAATTTTATAAGGAAGTGATATTTAACACAGAAACTCATAGGGTAGTATACTTGTAAAGTTTTATAACAATGTATTCTGTAATAATAATCTTAGTGGGACTAATTTTAGTTACAGTGAAGCATTTTAACAAAAAAAATTACAAATGCAGAGTGATGTTTTTATATAAATTAATAGAGCACGCGTAATCGCACAATATTTTAAAACTGTACAGTTTATAATTTTATTAATAGGAATATCCACTAGGGGGTATGCTTAAAGAAATAAAAAATCTCATTTTTTCCATTTTTATTATTTTCTTTGTATGTAGCAGCGGGAATGATTAAGTAAGACTCACTTTGATCACAACAGGGATATTTAAAGCATAACGATGCACCAGCACTTTTATAAAAGCCTAAAGTGTAAACAATGAGGCTATGAATTCTAGAATTATTTCAAGAATCAGAAAGACGCATTATATAAAAATATAAAAAAATAATTAAATTATTTTTTCCTTGCTATTTTTTAATAATCTGTATAGAGTGCGAAAAATTAATTAAAAGAAACTAGAAATCTTCTCGCAAAGCGGGGTGCGGTAAGTTATGGAAAAATTACAAAATCACAATCGTCTGATCTCAAAAAGCTTTAAGAGATACAAATATAAAACTCATGGGTATCTCGCTTATTTTCACGACAAAAGCACAATAACCCTACAAAAAACGCTCTAAATTACTCAACAAACAACTTAACTCCCTTGCGCAATAAACATCCTTTATTGCCTCTTAAACACACAACACTTAATAATAGCGCGCAAACATGTTTTTTCTACACTTCTTTCACCTTTCTTCGCCTTTAAATTTAAAGGCTCTGCTACAGAAAGAAAATCCCCCCTAAAAGGGGAAAATAAACCTTATTAATCGGACTATCAATCAAGGTGGACTACAACCTCATTGATATCTTAGATAGTCCTCTTCCGCATTATGACAACCCTAATCTTTTATAAAACAAGAAAAAACTACCTCTAGAGCTTAGTAGCACCGGAATATGTCTTTTTAATGTTTTCAATATGTTTTTTTTACTTAGAGGATTTATTATGAAAAAAATATTATATACCACACCACACACACTAGCAGTGAGTAATTTAAAAAATTCTTGCTCGTCTTATCGATTACCTTTTATAAAAACGCTTTCATTAGTGTCAGTAGCTGCCTTTTTATCAAATGCTTCTCCTGTTTTTGCTTGTGATCTTTGGGGTAATGTAGCGCAGTATTTTGGTGGAGGTACAAATATACGTAAAAGTATTGCGCCAACCTATATAATTAACGGTAAAATATATAGAGATGTTGGTTCTGCGTTGTATGGTTTGGAGAATTATGTCGCTGAAACTAGGTATGATAAGTTTGTTAAGCAAGATGCATCAGGACTTATTACAATTGGTGCGGACGTAGGTGGCAATAGAATAACTATCGCAAATAGCTCTCATGGATTGAGGACTCTTACTGGTGTTGCTGATGGTTGGGTTTCGCCAATCTCGTATGATGCAGTCAATGGTTCTCAGCTTTTTTCCCAAGGCATCAGTACTGCGATCTCTTTTGGCGGTGGTGCTGGATACGATAGAAAAGGAAACTGGATAGCTCCTACTTTTACAGTTAAGGTCTTTGATAAAAATGGTAATGGAACTGAAAAGGACTATAAGAATGTTGCGGATGCCTTTACTGGCGTAAGTAGTTCTTTCACGAATCTTGATGCAAAGATTGAAAATATTAAGGTGGCAAGTAATAGTCTTGTTAAGCAAGATGATACAGGACTTATTAGCATTGGTGGAGAAGTAAGTGGAACTAAGGTAAGCATTGCAAACGTTGATAATGCAGTTCGGACTCTTGCGGGTGTTAAGGCTGGTTCGATTACAGCAGCGTCCACTGATGCGATAAATGGTTCTCAACTTTATTCCATGAGCAATGTAGTTGCAGGCTATTTTGGCGGTGGTGCTGGCTATAAAGATGGAAACTGGAGTGCTCCTACTTTTACAGTTAAGGTCTTTGATAAAAATGGTAGTGGGACTGAAAAGGACTATAAGAATGTTGCGGATGCCTTTACTGGCGTAAGTAGTTCTTTCACGAATCTTGATAAAAAGATTGAGAATATAGTCATTGATGGGACAGGTGATAATCTTGTTAAGCAAGATGATACCGGACTTATTACCATTGGTGGAAAAGTAAGTGGGGCCAGGGTAAATATCGCGAATGTTGATAATGTGGCACGGACTCTTGCGGGTGTTAAGGCTGGTTCGATTACAGCAACATCGACTGATGCGATAAATGGCTCTCAATTTTATGCCATGAGCAATGTAGTTGCAGGCTATTTGAGTGATAATGCTGGATATGATAAAGATGGAAACTGGAATGCTCCTACTTTTACAGTTAAGGTTTTTGATAAAAATGGTAGTGGGACTGAAAAGAACTATCAGAATGTTGGGGATGCGCTTTCTGGTGTAAGTAGTTCTTTTACGAATCTTAATCAAAAGATCGAAAGTGTGACAGGTGATAGTTTTGTTAGGCAAAATAGCGTTGGGCTTATTACGATTGGTGGAGACAAGGGTGGTGATAGAATAGATATTGCAAACGGTATTAATTTTCCACGAGTTCTCTCTGGTGTTAAAGGGGGTGCATTTACGGCAACATCGACCGAAGCGGTAAATGGTGGTCAAATTTATTTTATGGCTCAGGCATTTGCACATTATTTTGGCGGTGGTGCTGGATATGATAAAGCGGGAAAATGGTCAGATCCTACATTTACAGTTAAAGCCTTTGATAAGAATGGTAATGAAACTGAGAAAAACTATACTAATGTTGCAGATGCGTTTTCTGGCGTTAATAGTGCTTTCACAAGTTTGAATGAGGAGATTGTTAAGATAAAGGATAGCGTTGGTATTATTGAAAAAAGTTATACACCTCAAGATAATTCTTCGGATATTATTTCAGAAGGCTTTCCTTTTATGAGAAGCGCACGTTTTCTAAGAAGCTTACCTCTTGCCATAGATGAGGAAGAAAGCGCCATAGATGAGGCGGATAATTCAACCACTGTAACTGTTGCTCCTAGTGAAATTTTAGAAAAGTCAACTTATGAGGTGACTGACTATCAGTTTTCGCAGATGAATAACAAGGTAACAGAAGTTGAAAAAAATGTAACCAACGTTACAGACAGGGTAACAGAAGTTGAAAAAAAGGTGAATGTTGCGGTTAGCTATGATACCGATGATAGCGGAAAGAAAATCAATAGCATCACTCTAAAAGGTGTCGATGACAGTGAGCCTGTTTTGATTACGAATGTTCAAGGTGGAAAAATTGAACATGGCTCTAAGGACGCAGTGAATGGTGGTCAGTTATACGATCATACCGCGGAGCAGATGAAGATTACTCTTGAAAGTGCGAAAAGGTATACTAAAGAACAAGTCGATAATGGTGTTAATGCGGCGAAATCCTATACCGATATGAAGTTTGACGCACTAAGTTATGATATTACGAATGTGCGCAAAGAGGCAAGGCAAGCAGCAGCGATTGGTTTGGCAGTCTCTAACTTACGTTACTTCGATGACCCAGGATCTGTGAGTGTTTCATTTGGTGGTGGTTTTTGGCGTGGACAATCTGCCTTTGCGATTGGTGCAGGTTATACATCTGAAGATGGCAAGATTCGTTCTAATCTATCAGCAACCAGTGCTGGCGGTCAGTGGGGTGTAGGTGGTGGAATAACTCTGAAATTAAAATAACACCAGAGAATATGAAAAACTACAATTTAAGCGAAGTTTCGCCCTTGTCTCATCAGACAAGGGCGAAATTTTATATTATAGAGAAGTAATATTTTACAGAGAAGTCCATAGAGTAGTATACTTATAAAGTCTTATAACAAGGTATTCTATAGTAATAATCTTAGTGAGATTGATTTTAGTAAAAAGTGAATTACTTTAACAAAAATTTTATAAATACAGCGTAATACTCTCATATAAATTGATAGAGTGCGTAATCGCACAGTATTTTAAAACTGTACGTTCTATAATTTCATTGATAGAAAATATCCATTGGGGGGATACGTTTAAAAAAATCAAAAATCGTATTATTATTATTTTATTTATTTGCTCTGTGCATAGCAGTAGCAATCATGAGGTACGCAACAGCGGCAATTATTAGTAAGACTCATTTTGATCAAAATGGGACACCTAAAACGAACGATAAAACAGAACCTCTAGACAAGTCTATAGTGCATGGAATCTATGAATTTTAAAGTTATAAGGATATTTTACGATTGTATAAATCGGAAAGACTCATTCTGTAAAAATAATTAAATTCATTTTCCTCTTGCTATTTTACGCAATAGTCTATAACATCGCGAAATATTCTTTAGTAAGACTCATTTTGGTAAAAACAGAAAGATGCTCGCAAGGGGGGCGCGACGGATTATGAAAAAAACAAACAATCACCTTCATTTTATTTTGAAGCTCTTTGAGAGAAAAAAATCTAAAGCTCAAGAGTACGCCTCTTATCCCCGCGATAAAAGCGTAATGATTTCACAACAAGTACTCTAAATCATTCAGCCAACAACTTAACCTTTTCCCCTAATAAACATTACAGCCTCTTAATTATACAAAATGAACTATTTTACTTTAAAAACTATAAACCGCAGATCTAACAATAGGGCGCAAGTATGTCTTCTTCATATCCGTTTTTCACCCTCATTCAGGAGTTTTGTTGCAAAAAAAAGCATCCTTCTTAAAAGCGGAAAAAATAAAAAACCCATTAACCAAACCTTTAATCAACGTCCATCACAACCTTGCCGGACTTCTAATTACTTCTGTTCGCCTCTGCGGCAAACTCAAACTTTATAGAGAACAAACAAAAATCACGTCGTTAATCACCCCTAGCACTGAAATATGACTTTTTAATGTTCTAAATATGTATTTCTTATTTGGAGAATTTGTTATGAAAAAATTATATACCACACCAAAAGCGCTAGTGGTGAATGATTGTAAAAATTCTTGCTCGTTTTATCGACGGCTTTTTATTAAAGCGCTTTCATTGGCTTCAGTGATTATCTTTTTATCAAATGTTTCTCCTGTTGCTGCTGCTACTCAGATTTTAAATAACAAATCAAACGACTTTAGTGGTGGTGCAAATGCGCTTAAAGGTATACCGCCAGCCTATGTAGTTGGCAGTAAATTGTATAGAGATAGTGGCTCTGCATTTGTGGAGGGGGAGGATACCCCCAAGAACTTTAGTCTTAATATTAAGTTTCAGACTAAAGCTGCTTTTGATACTGCATTTGCAGGTACGGAAGGTTATAAGAATGTAGAAGGTTATAAAAGTGTTGCGGATGCATTTTCTGGCACTAATAGTGATTTGGCAGGTTTAAATCATCAGCTTGTTGAGATAAAGGAACCCCATGCTATTGGGGAAAAACAAGATAATCCATCTCAAAGTGATGATCAGCATAAGAACACAGACAGCTTTTCTCTTATAAGAAGCTTACCCAGTGCACTAAACCGAGCGGATGATGGGCCAACTGTGATAGCTATTGCTCCTACCTCAGTATTAACTGACGTGACTTTTGAGAGTAGTGAAGGTAAGACACGGCGTCTTTTGAAGGTTTCTCCTGGTGAGCTCTCAAAAATGTCAACCGATGCCGTTAATGGTTCCCAGCTTTATACTCTAGGTGATAAAGTTGCAAAATCTTTAGGTGGTAACGCTAAGTATGAGAATGGCACGTGGACTGCTCCTACATTCAAGGTTAAGCGCTTCAATTCTGATGGTGACGTTACTGACTCGACTTATGACAGTGTCGCGTCTGCCTTTGCCGGTGTTGGTGATTCTATCACGAATATTAAAAATGAGATTAGCAAAGAAATTGCTGGTGAAAAAAGTAATTCTTTAATCTGGAGCCAAACGGCGAATGCCTTTGTAGCGACGCATGGGGATAGTAAAGAGAACAGCAAGATTACATCTCTTAAAAATGGAGACATTAGTAGAACGTCAACGGATGCTGTAGCTGGTAACCAGCTATATGCTCTAGGGAGCAATGTTGCGAAGTCTTTAGGTGGTGGTGCTAAGTATGAGGATGGCCAATGGAGCAAGCCTAAGTTCACGGTTAAAACAGTAAAATCTGATGGTACTGAGAGTGAGGAGAGCTATACAGATGTGGCTTCAGCGTTTGCCGGTGTAGGCACTTCTTTCACGGATTTACATAAAGAGATTACCAATGAAATTAGCACTGCTCAGGCTGATGCGTTGTTGTGGGATAAGGCTAAAGGTGCCTTTGTAGCGACGCATGGAGAGAAAGATAGCAAAAGCAATAGCAAGCTTACATCTCTTTTAGATGGCACCATTAATGCTGGTTCCACGGATGCCGTAACGGGTAATCAGCTTCATAAATTGGGTGGCGATGTTGCAAAATCTTTAGGTGGTAACGCTAGGTATGAGAATGGCACGTGGACTGCTCCTACATTCAAGGTTAAGCGCTTCAATTCTGATGGTGACGTTACTGACTCGACTTATGACAGTGTCGCGTCTGCCTTTGCCGGTGTTGGTGATTCTATCACGAATATTAAAAATGAGATTAGCAAAGAAATTGCTGGTGAAAAAAGTGATTCTTTAATCTGGAGCCAAACGGCGAATGCCTTTGTAGCGACGCATGGGGACAGTAAAGAGAACAGCAAGATTACGTCTCTTAAAAATGGAGACATTAGTGGAACCTCAACGGATGCTGTAGCGGGTAACCAGCTTCATGCTCTAGGGAGCAGTGTTGCAAAATCTTTAGGTGGTAATGCTAAGTATGAGAATGGAACTTGGAGTGCGCCTACATTTGCGGTTAAGAGCGTGAAAGAAGATGGCAAAACAGAAGATAAAGAGTATCATGATGTAGCAACAGCGTTTGCTGGTGTAGGAACTTCTTTCGCGAATGTGAATAATTCTATCACGAATATTAAGGATGAAATTAGCAAAGATATTGCTGAAGCAAAGAGTGATTCCTTGAATTGGAGCGACACTGCACATGCGTTTGTAGCGACGCATGGTGAAGAGAAGGTAAGCAGCAAGATAACATCGCTTACCAATGGAGACATTAGTGCTACTTCAAGTGATGCTGTAGCGGGTAACCAGCTATATGCTCTAGGGAGCGGTGTTGCGCAATCTTTAGGTGGTAAAGCTAAGTATGAAGGTGGCACATGGACAGC
>NZ_JBHIPV010000027.1:0-8261 GCF_042196165.1 Bartonella sp. AP20NXHL
TGCGAATTGTAAACCGGCAACTTCTGCTGTGGCAGAAACATCTGTCAGATCAATATGTCCGCCATTTATTACAACCAGCGCAGCCATTTTTGCTTCTATTGTATTTTTCTTCCCCTTCTGAGGAGTATCGGATTGGGTATCTAGGCCTTTAGAATTAGTATCAATAGCACGATTGCTCGTTTTAATTGTGCTACCTTCAATGACAAAAAGACCAACATCAACATTTTGAATGGTTGTTTTGCCATTGAATTCAACTATACTATCGGCATCCCAAATGTTTACACCAACGGTTGCTGCTTCGGACTCACCACCGGTTATTGTTAAATCTCCGCTAATGATTTGACTTCCACCGTCTGCATAAAGACCTTCATCGACATTTTGAATGGTTGTTTTGCCGGTTAACTGAATTTCACTACCAGAATCCTCTGTCCGTACACCAATGCTTATTTTGCCGAGATTTTCATTAATTGCTTTACCACCGACTACTGTTAAATTTTCGCTGGTAATTTTGCCACCATTTATTGCTCTAAGACCCTTCAAAATATTATTAATCGTTGCCGTTCCATGCAATTCAATTCTGCTATCAGGACCAAGTGCAAGTGCACCGGTTCCCGCGTCATTCGTTGTTAAAGCTATATCCGTGACATCAATCTGTCCACCATTTCGTGCCTCAAGCCCATGTGTGAATTTTTCAATGGTTGTTTTTCCATTTAGTTCGATCTTGCTGTTAGGCAGGTCAACTCCTACACCAGTGCTTTCTTCTTTTGCTCCAGAACCGATGAGTGTTAAATTTTCGCTGGTGATTTTACCACCATCAAATGCTCCAAGACCGTTCAAAGCATTGTTAATCTTTGTATTGCCTTTTAATTCAACTATGCTATCAGAACCAAGTGCAAGTGCACCGTTTCCGAAGTTATCGGTTGTTAGAGTAACATCCGTAATTTCAATACGTCCACCATGTTCTGTAAATAATGCGCCTTCATGTCCATTCAAACTTCCTCCTATGACAGCCCCTCCTTTCATTGTGATCTTGGATTCTATACCATCTGCATGGAGTCCAGTACCATTAGATGATGCGACTGTAACATTGTTGTTTAAAGTAATGGTGCTGCCATTTTGAGCAGATATTGCTGTATTTTTTGCACGAAATGATCCTCCAGAGATTGTTATTGTCGAGTGATCATCTGCAGATATGCCTGTTAGTGCTTGAGTAACGGTTACATTATTCAAGGTTACTGTGCTGTTTTTAGCACTTATTCCTAAGGATAGTGAACTGTTATCGTTTTCACTCGATATTACCACGTCTTCCAGCTTGTTTTTTTTACTCTTACTGTCAGAAAAGGAAGCACCAGTGCTAGATAAAATGCCAGATGAGGAGGCCTCCATTCCAGAATATGTAATTGTTCCCTTAGTCATTTGAAGTGTAGCACCGTCTTTGGCTTCAAGGCCTAAGAAAATACCAGAACCAGTGCCTTTAATGGTTGTGCCATCCAGTAACTCAATCGCACTGTTAGCACCTTCTGCTGTTACAGCATAGACGGTTTGGTTTGTGCCTTGGTTTATATCTTTATTCGTAACAATGGTTAAATGTTTTCCAATGATTTTGCCACCGTCTTTTGCGTGAATAGTTTCGTAGGTTTTATCGGATACTTCTTGTTGTTTTCCCCCAGAAACTACGAGGGTTTCAGCATGTGCACTGAACTGGATATTGAATAGGATGATAGCGGCTGCAGCCGTGCATGATAAAAGGGATGTTTTATACACTAGTATTCTCCTTATGATAGCCCCCAAATATTCATTTCCCCGCGAACTTCATAAGAAGAAGTGAAAATGGATAATTGTTATTAATTTCAGTAATTGTCTTTATTTGGTAAGACATTTTTGGTTTTTTGTCAAAATTAAAAAATACTTGATATTAATTATGTCTAATACAAAATGTATTTATAATTGATTTTATTTAAAGAATTATAATTTTGAATATTATTATTCAGAGAAATATTCTGAGATACTGATATAGTGGTACCATGACATCTTTTACGTGATGGTAGGGATTATTATATGACGCAAATTGGGATTATGAGGGAACAAAAAAGGATGTAGAAGAAGCTAGTAAAAAAGCTAACTTACTTGGGCTTAAAGTGGGTTGTCATCTTTCAACACAGTGGTATTAATTTATTTCTAATAGACTTCTCTTTTTTTCAAAGTAGGAAGTACTCTTCATCCACTGGGGATAGAAGTGCTCTGTTGCGTTTGTTGTGTCTTGTCTTGGGGATTTTCGTAAAGAACTAAGTATTAAGTATAAAGAGGGAAGGGTGCTTTAAAAGGAAAAAGGATGACTTTAATGTACAAAAAGAGCAGCATATTGTGCTGCCCTTTTTGTTAAATTGAATAGAATGAATAGGCTATTTTTACAGCCTTGATTTAAAACTGATAGCGTATGCCACCTGAAAAGCTTGCACCACTTATACCAGTTTTCTGAAGCTTTTGTCGATAGCTTACATCACCGTAAAGAGAGAAATTGTGAGACAGTTGTGCATTGATGCCAACGCCGCCCTCAATTGCTGTTCCTATGGGATCAAGGTCAAAATCTCTGCCAATCTGGATGGTACCATCATCACCAAAGGTTTTGATCAAGTTTGCTTTTCCATAGAAGGAAATGGCAGGACCATTTTCAGTGGTCATAATGGTTTTGGTTAAACGTCCACCAACACGGATCAACCATTGAGAAGGATTGTTCATATCAATTTTTAAATTATCAGCATCTTCAATGGTATCAAACATCAAATGTTGATAAGCAAGTTGTATTTGGGGCTCGAAGGTTAAACCTTCCATTCCGGTAGAAAATTGTTTGCCAACGGTGGTGGAAATACTCAACATTTTTACATTGTTCAATTTCGCGGTTTTACCAATGATAGCATTGGTGATATCGCCCTTTATTATCCCATAGGATAAAAGCGTATCGATATAGAAACCACTGTCATGTTGTACACTACCATAGGCAGTGAGAGACCATTTATCTAGGGTGCTTTTACTTGCATCCTGCATCTCTTTTGGAGTGAAAGACAGCTGCCCATAGGTACCTAAAAGACCAAGATGTGTAGTAGTGCTGTGCCCTTCTAACGTAGTCAATGCAACCCCACCTTGTATAGCAGCGTAGCGAATATCAGCACCATAACCATATTTAAGGGGACCGCGTTTCGAGGATAAGGTTCCTGTACCCCCATAGGTAGAGAGGAAGAAACTATTTTTTAGATTTTTCTGCTCTCCCAAGACTGTTGTTCTCATATTGGCTAAAAGTGCATTTTGCTTGGCCATATCGGCCAATCCAGTATAAAAGAGGGCATTTGGCATAACCAAATAGCTTGCCATTTGTGGTACAACTGCTCTTATTTTTGAATCGGTGTCAAAAAATTCAGGCTGCAAACGGAAATCCCAGAAATCTTTATCCTTTTCATCGAATAAGTTTTGGTTAGCATTGGCTTTGCCATAGCTTGATACTGGTCCATAGGCAGTCAGCGTATATTTATAAGGAGTTCCTCCTATGGTGGTATAGCCATTTTTCAATTTAAAGGAGTCTTCTTTTGCTTCTCCAGAAACTTGAATAAGTGAAAGTCCACCTATATTTGAAGGAGTAGAAGCATTTTCTACGCTCTCTTTATCCCCTGAAACACTTTTGACATAAACTGTTGTGGTGCCTGCTACATCACCGTGAATGAGAAGCCTATCGGTTTTTTGTGCATCTATTGCAACACCATCACTCCATATAGCGTTGAAATGAATTTCTGCCTCACCAGAGGCATTATAGACTGCTAGAATGTTCGGTATTCCAGATCCTATATGCAATGTATGATAATGATCTTCTACCGGTCCATTAAAAACAATAGAACTATCATTGAGATTGAGCACAGAAATATCAGAACGTGACCTTTGAGCAATAGCAAGCAGTTTTCCGTCATCATCGGTTTTTTTTGTACTGGTTTTCAATATCCATGTTGTCTTGTTTGTCAAATCAAAGCGTACAGTTCTGTTTTCTGCAATTTTTGCTCTTCCCTTTAATACGGAGTGATTAGCATTTAGTGTAAAAGCAAAATTATTTTCTTTAGTTGAACCTTTTGCTGCTAATAAAATATCGGCACTGATTTCTGAATTTTTGAGATTGGCTATACCGATTGATTGGTCTGCGTTAATTCCAATACTATTTTCAGTGCGAATCTTTGTATTTGTCAAGTTGATTTCTAAGGCATTATCGTCCTCGGATTTATCAAATGTTATGCCACTGTTTTCTGCTGTTGCAGAAACATTTGTTACATCAATATATCCGCTATTTTTTAAAACAAATGCTGATCCTTTTGCTGCTACGGTCCCTCCATTCATTTTAATTGTGCCACCGTTTTCTGCATAAAGTCCGATGAAAGTATTGCTAA
This sequence comes from Bartonella sp. AP20NXHL, assembly GCF_042196165.1. Classification (NCBI taxonomy): domain Bacteria; kingdom Pseudomonadati; phylum Pseudomonadota; class Alphaproteobacteria; order Hyphomicrobiales; family Bartonellaceae; genus Bartonella; species Bartonella sp. AP20NXHL. The sequence goes on from NZ_JBHIPV010000027.1 coordinate 4,425, forward strand.
TCGCTGTATTTCCATGCAATTCAATTAAGCTGTAAGGATTGCTGGCAGCTGCACCGTATCCGTTGCCATCCATCGTTGTTAGAGCAACGTCTGTGACCTTAATATGTCCACTGTTCATTGCAAACAATGCCATGGTTTTCGCAGTTACTGTTCCACCAGTCATTATAATTGTGCCACTATTTTCTGCATCAAGTCCGGTTACAGCATTATTAATTGTTGTCTTTCCATATAATTCAATCAAGCTTTCAGGATCGGTTGCAGCAGCACCATAGTTACCATTTGTTGTTGTTAAAGCAACATCTGTGACTTTAATATGCCCACCGCTTTTTGCAAGCACTGCCATGTTTGTTGCAGTTACAGCTCCTCCCGTCATTGTGATTGCACCACTGTTTTCTGCATTGAGCCCGATGAAAATATTATTAATCGTTGTCTTTCCATCCAATTCAATCAAGCTTTCAGGATCGGAGGTAGCTGCTCCGTATCCGTTGCCATACATCGTTGTTAGAGCAACATCTGTGAGCTTAATATGTCCCCCGCTTTTTGCAAGCAATGCCATGTTTGTTGCGGCTACAGTTCCACCCGCCATTGTGATAGTACCACTGTTTTCTGCATTGAGCCCGATGAAAGCATTATTAATCGTTGTCTTTCCATCCAATTCAATCAAGCTTTCAGGATCGGAGGTAGCTGCTCCGTATCCGTTACCATACATCGTTGTTAGAGCAACATCTGTGAGCTTAATATGTCCACCGCTTTTTGCAAGCAATGCCATGTTTGTTGCGGCTACAGTTCCACCCGCCATTGTGATAGTACCACTATTTTCTGTATAAAGTCCGATGAAAGTATTATTAATCGTTGTCTTTCCATCCAATTCAATCAAGCTGTCAGGATCAGTGGTAGCTGCACCGTATCCGTTGCCATCCATTGTTGTTAGAGCAACATCTGTGACCTTAATATGTCCACCGTTTGCTGCAAACAGTGCCATGTTTGTTGCGGTTACAGTTCCACCCGCCATTGTGATAGTACCACTATTTTCTGTATAAAGTCCGATGAAAGCATTATTAATCGTTGTCTTTCCATGCAATTCAATCAAGCTGTTAGGATCGCTGGTAGCTGCACCATATCCGTTGCCATCCATTGTTGTTAGAGCAACATCTGTGACCTTAATATGTCCACCGCTTTTTGTAAGTACTGCCGCGCTTTTCCCAGTCACATTTCCACCCGCCATTGAGATAGTACCACTATTTTCTGTATAAAGTCCGATGAGAGCATTATTAATTGTTGTGTTCCCATCCAATTCAATTAAGCTTTCAGGATCGGTGGAAGCTGCACCGTTTCCGTTTCCGTCCATCGTTGTTAGAGCAACATCTGTGACCTTAATATATCCACCGTTCATGGTAAACAATGCTGCACTTTTTGCAGTTACAGCTCCTCCCGTCATTATGATGACACCATTGTTTTCCGCATCAAGTCCATTTATAGCATTATTAATCGTTGTCTCCCCATCCAATTCAATAAAGCTGTAAGGATCGGTGGAAGCTGCCCCGTATCCGTTTCCGTTCATCGTTGTTAGAGCAACATCTGTGACCTTAATATATCCACCTTTTTGTGCAAATAATGCTCTGTTTCCCGCAGTCACTGTCCCTCCCATCATTATGATGGTAGAGAATAAACCGTCTGTATAGAGTCCATCACCATCAGATGATGTAACTTGAACGCTGCCTTCTTTACTATTGGCTAAAGTAATGAAGCTGCCGTTCATTACGTATAGCCCTGTGTGTTCTCCATCAAATGCTCCTCCTAATATCGTTACTTGTGAACCATCTTCTGCCGATATGCTGGTGTCTGCTTGCGTAATGGTTACATTTTCTAAAGTGAGATGACTTCCGGCAAAGGCCGTTATTCCTGTGTATAAAAACTCTTCTTTTTCATTTTCTAATTCACTTTCCCATCCAGGGTCTAATTCATTGTCCGATGTTTTTACATTTTCTAGCTTGTCTTGATCACTTATGCTGGTATTTGCATAAGTAATGGTTACATTTTCTAACTTGTTTTTATCGCTTTTACTCTCATTGAAGAACGCACCAGTTTCAAAAGCCGTAATGGTTCCTCCAGTCATTGTGATTGTGCTACCGTTTGTTGCATAAAGCCCAATTACAGCGTCATTAATTACCGTATTTCCGTGCAGTTCAATTGTGCTGTCAACATCATTAGCTATTGCACCGATTCCGGTGCCATCTTTTTTTAAAGTAACATCTGTGACGTCAATATGTCCGCCATTTTCTGCAAGTAATGCTGTATTTTCTCCAGTGACTGATCCTCCTATCATTGTGATTGTGGATTGTGCACCATTTGCATAGAGTCCGTCACCATGAGATGATGTAACTTGAACACTGCCTTTTTTATTATCGGCTAATTCACTATAGGTTAAAGTAATAGCGCTGCCTTCCGTAGCAGATATTCCTTTGAGTTCTCCATCAAATGCTCCTCCTAAAATCGTTATTTCAGAATGATCATTTGCAAATATACTGGTGTTTGCTTGCGTAACCGTTACGTTTTCTAAAGTAACTTTGCTTTTGTTGTCGGCATTTATTCCCTTGTCCATGAAGTGGTCATCTTTACCGCTTGATATTGTTACACCTTCCAGCTTGTTTTTATCATTCATACTGTTTTCGAAGAAAGCGCCAATTTCAGAAACCGTAATAATGCCTCCAGTCATTTTGATTGTAGCACCATCTTTTGCATTAAGACCAAGACGAATGTCAAAATCAGTTCCTTTAATGGCTGTGTCTTGCAGTAATGTAATCGCACTGCCAAAACCGTCAGCTGTTACAGCATAAATATCCGTGTCTTTATTCCCAACCACAGTTAAATGTGTGCCGGTAATTTCCCCGTTGTCTTTCGCATTAATAATCTCATACGTTGTGTTAGATACTTCTTTTTTCTCGCCGGAAACTTCAAGAGTTTCAGCATATACATTGAGATGGGTGTTGAATAGCATGACAGCTATGACAGCCGTGCAGGATAAAAGGGACTTTTTACACATCAAGATTTTCCTAAATTATAAGTAAATTATAAGTGCCCCACACTCTTCCCCCGCTTATAAGAAGGATATCAAATGGATGGGTATTTTAGAGATGGAACGTGAATAGGCAATTTTTATTTTTATGTAAAGTATAAAATAAATTATACATTTAACATATAATGTATTATACTTAAATTCACTTAGTATTATATGAATACATTATGTTAATATTATATAAGTATTATAAGTTTTTCTATTCAAGATATGTGTTATGCTTGCATAAAGCTTATTGCTTATGCTTAAAGAAAAGGAGTAGGCAAGAAAATTTAAAAAAACTGTATGCTTGAGCCTGATAGGGATCTCTTTCAACATCATGAAACCAAAGATGATACCATATCTTTCATGTTTTTCTTTAACACGGTTACGATAAAATAGCGCTCATTGATTTTTCAATCGACGTTTAGTTTTTTTCAAGGGATATTTTTACTAGTTGAAAGCGCGCTATTTTATTGTTTTGAGTTTTTTAACTAATTTTCTTAAAGAAAAATGTTGGCGGTGTGTATTGGTAGAGAAGAATAGGGGAGAGATAAAAAGGCAGCATATTGTAGCTGCCTTTTTTGTTAATGCATAGAAAAGAAATACGCTGTTTTGACAGTTTTATTTTAAAACTGATAGCGTATGCCGCCTGAAAAGTTTGCACCACTTATACCAGTTTTCTGAAGCTTTTGTTGATAGCTCACATCACCATGAAGGGAGAAATTGTGAGACAGTTGCGCATTAATGCCAACGCCGCCTTCAATTGCAGGTCCCATAGG
>NZ_JBHIPV010000029.1:0-7862 GCF_042196165.1 Bartonella sp. AP20NXHL
CATGGAAACATCAGATCTTGTTCTCCCTGCTACCACGGATGCGAAAGCCCTTGCCAAAGAAGCTTGCGAAAACCTAGTAGACGCAATGACGGTGGTCTTTTCAACCTATCATTCTATCCAAGTGATTTCGGATGCACAAAAAGAATATGATTTACCCGAATTTGATCTAATCATTTGTGATGAAGCGCATAGAACCACTGGGGCTTCATTGGGAACTGAAGACAATGAATCTGAATTTATCAAGGTTCATGATAACAGCATCATTCGAGGTAAAAAACGTCTGTATATGACAGCAACGCCGCGTATCTTTAGTGATACTGCCAAAAGGCGGGCGGATGAGATTAATGCCGTTCTCGCATCTATGGACGATGAAACGCTTTATGGCAAACAACTCCATCATTATACATTCGCGGAAGCTGTCGATAATGAACTTTTAACTCCTTACAAGATTGTGGTCTTGGGTATTAATGAAACCTATATCACACCAGCCATACAGGAGATTATTGCCAATGAAAACCGTGAAATTGATTTAGATGATGCGGCAAAAATTATTGGCTGTTATAGAGCCCTGACCAAAATAGATAAGCAAGCCGCTGTTGATGATGATGATACAGAGCCCATGCAATGTGCTTTAGCTTTTTGCAAAGATATCAATACCTCTCAATATATAACAAAGCTCTTTAATAAAATTATCAAATCTCATATTGATGATTTCCTTCAAACCGTTCCCTTTCTAAACTGTGAAGTAAGACATATTGACGGAACGCAAAGCGTCAAAAAACGCAATGAGGAACTGGATTGGCTTAAAGGAGATGCTGGGAACAATGTTTGTCGGATCTTAAGCAATGTTCGGTGTCTTTCAGAAGGGATTGATGTCCCTGCTCTTGATGCGATCATGTTCTTACACCCACGCAATAGCCAAGTGGATGTGATACAGGCGGTGGGGCGTGTGATGCGCCGTGCTCCAAATAAGAAAACGGGCTATATCATTTTACCCATTATCATTCCTTCACACTTAGAAGCCAAAAAAGCTTTAAAAAACAATAAGAGATACCGTGTTGTTTGGCAAGTTTTGCATGCTTTACATTCTCATGATGAAAGACTTGCTCGGACAATTAATCAAATGTCTTTAGGACAAGATAGCAGCCATACGATTGAGATTATAGAGATTAAGCGTGAGGATGAATTAAAAGAGCTTACCACAACGGTTGATGAGATCTCGATACCATCAAAAGCAGAAAGTTCTGGACGTGTCATTGGAACAGCAGAAAGCAAATCTCAATCGGTATCTGGAGGACAAGGAGACCTATTCCGCCGTTCTGAATTTTTTGATTTTGTCAAAGCCATTTTTCTGGATAGTTTTAAAATCACCGATTATTGGGGCATATGGGCGAACAATGTTGCTGAGATTGCTCAAAACCATATTACGCATCTTCAAAACCTGCTTACTGATGAAAACAGTGAAACCTTTCATGCTTTTGATGCCTTTCATAAGGAATTAAAGAACAACGTCAACAGCGAAATCAAACAAGAGGAAGCGATTGAGATGTTAGCGCAACATCTTGTCACGCGTCCCGTGTTTGAAGCTTTGTTTGAAGGCAATGAATTTGTACAGAACAATGCTATTTCGCAAGCAATGGATAAGATCTTAACGGAACTGGATAAAACCAATATCGAAGAGAAAACGAAAGATCTTGATAAATTCTACAAAAGTGTCACATTCTGTACAGCAGGCATTACGGAAACTCATGCAAAACAGAATCTTATTATCAAACTTTATGAAAGTTTTTTTGCCAAGGCATTTAAGAAAACCACGGATAGGCTTGGGATTGTTTATACGCCCGTTGAGGTTGTTGATTTTATCATTCATTCTGTTGATGATGTGTTGCGTAATGAATTTGGCAAAAGCTTAGGGTCACGTGGTGTCTCTATTCTTGACCCTTTTACAGGTACTGGTACCTTTATCACACGGCTTTTACAATCTAATCTCATCAAACCAGAGGATATGGAATATAAATTCCGTCATGATATCCATGCCAATGAGATTGTTATCTTAGCTTATTACATAGCAGCGATTAACATTGAATCGACTTATCATAGTATCATGAAAGGTGAGTATATTCCTTTTAAGCATATTGGTTTGACTGATACGTTTCAGATGCTTGAAGAGAAAAATCTTCTACAGGAATTATTCAAAGAAAACAGTGAATATTTAGAGCATCAGAAAAATCTAAACATCAAAGTTATCTTTGGTAACCCTCCTTATTCTTCTGGTCAAAGAAGTGAGAATGATAATAATGCAAATGTAGAATATGAAATACTTGATAGAAGTATCCAAAATACGTATGCACTTAAATCTCAAGCAACATTAAAAAGAAATCTCTATGATAGCTATATTCGAGCGATTAGGTGGGCAAGTAATCGCTTAAATTCTCAAGGTGGTATTGTAGCTTATATTTCTGGAAATGGATGGATAGATAAAGCATTTGCTGATGGCATGCGAAAATGCTTACGAAATGAATATTCTTCTATTTATATTATTAATCTTCGTGGTGATATTCGAAAAAATATAAAATCAAAAGAGCTATCAAAGGAAGGAGGCAATGTTTTTGGTTTTGGAAGTCAAAACGGAATAGCTGTAACGATTTTTGTGCGCAATCCAAATAAAAAACAACCGTGTAAGATTTACTATCATGATATTGGAGATAATCTTTCCACCGCAAAAAAACTTGAGATGCTTCAATACTTTGGTAGTGTTGATGGCATCACAAATAAATCGAGTTGGAAAATAATTACACCGGATGAACATGGTGACTGGATTCATCAACGTGATAACAATTTCAAAACATTTTTAGCTATAGGCGATAAGAAGGGATGTAATTTCAGACTATTTGAAACATTTTCTCTTGGGGTTGTAACTAATCGTGATGCTTGGACGTATAACTCAAGCCATGAAACTTTAAAGAAAAACATGAGTAATATGATTGCCTTCTATAACAGTGAAGTGGAACGTTTTAATGATATCTATCCGCATGCTAGTCGCAAGATACGTACAAAGGCTGTAAATAATTTCGTTGATACAGATGAGAGGAAGATAAGTTGGAGCTATAATGTTAAACAAGAGTTAGTAAGAGGAAAAATCTTTGAATTTGAAAATAAATGCATCACGCAAAGTCTTTATCGTCCTTTTACGAAACAATGGCTATACTGCAACCGTACTTTTAATGAGAGAGTCTATCAAATGCCGCGGATATTCCCTATGGGGAAGGTGGTTGAAAATATGGTAATACAAATTACAGGTACGGGAACTCAATCGGGTTTTTCTGTACTTATGTCTAAAAGTTTACCTAATCTTGATGTAGTGGATAAAGGTCAATGCTTTCCACGCTATATTTATGAAGATGCTGAATCCTTGAAAAACAATAAAGAGAAACAATCCCATTTATTTACAGAAAAAAGCACAACAGCTGGTTTACAGAAGCATGATGCCATTACGGATGAAGGATTAGCACATTTTAAAGAGGCTTATCCTAATGAAAAAATTACTAAGGATGATCTATTCTATTACGTTTACGGTTTACTCCATTCGGAAGATTACCGTGCTCGTTATGCTGATAACCTCTCTAAAGAATTGCCTCGCATTCCTTGCGTAAAGAGTGCTGAAGATTTTTGGAAGTTTGTAACAGCAGGACGTGAACTGGGTCATTTGCACGTAAACTATGAAACTGTAGTACCTTATCCCGTGACCTTTAAAAAAGGCAATCCAAAACAGACTGATATCTCTAATCCAGAAAAGTTTTATTATGTGACTGAAATGAAATTCGCAAAAGCAGGTAAAGAGAAAGATAAATCAACTGTTATTTATAACAGCAATATCACAATGACAGATATCCCTCTTGAAGCTTATGAGTATATCGTTAATGGTAGACCCGCTCTTGAATGGGTTATGGGGCGTCAATGTGTAAAGACTGATAAAAAGAGCGGCATTGTTAATGATGCCAATCGCTATGCTGTTGAAACCATTGGCAACCCTGCCTACCCTCTAGAGTTGTTTCAAAGAGTTATTACCGTAAGTTTAGAAACCATGAAAATCGTAAAAAACCTACCAAATTTGGTATTAAAAGAAACTAAATAACTTATAAAGCATGCTCACATAATGGGTATGTTGATCTCACAAGTGGTATAGAGCTTATAACCATAATCTATACCTCTTTTGTTAAGTTGATTAGATACAATCCTAATATGCGTTATTCTAAAAAGAAGAAACTTGCACTTTTAGATACTCTTATTTGGATTGCTTTAAGATTTTTAAGAAACCCACTCTTAAAGTGAATTAGATTTTTTACATTGCCTTTAAAAGATTATACCGTAATCTAAAATGATAGCTTTATTGTTATCAAAAGCTTTGTTTAAAGAGAGTTATGTATATTCATTTTCTTATATTACTTATAGGTTTTGTAGGTTTCTCAAACTCTCAAAATACCTTCAAAAATATACCATTGGTTGTATTTATAGGTTGTATCTTAATATAGATTGTATCTCTAAAATGCTAATATATTGAAATATAATGACTTTTATTTTTCGATTGAAAAAATATATATAAAGGGGAGTAAAAGGAACTCTCAAAATACTCAAAATCTTCAAAACTCACAACCATAATGATCTTGATAGCATTTCATATGAATTACAAGCTATCTTTTGAAAGGCTTTAATGACTCACTAAAATGGTCTATTTTGTCAGTTCACTTTACTGACACATAACTGACAGGTTTTAATCAATTCACATCATTGGTTATCTTTCAAGATTGTACTCTTGATATGGGTTATGTTTTTAAAACACTAACCTATTAAAATATAATGTTTTTAATTTTTACTCATAAAAAAAACAATAGAGGCTCTAAAAAGAACTGACAACACTGACACGGTCTATTAAAAGGGATTTTGCTAATCTTTATAATGATCAATCTCTTTTTAGATGTTTTCATAACAAGCAATAAATCGCAATTATCCTATTTATCAACTAGTTGTATAACATCATCTAAGGTATAGGTTTTCATGAATCTTCCCCTGCATACTCTTTAATTCTTTTGCAGAGAAATTCATAAAAATTACTTGCGTAATATTCGCAATCTTCAGATGGAAGCATGACATAGAGTGGGCATTCACCATCCCGAAACTGCGTATAATCAAAGTAAAAAGTCTCACCAAAATCTGTTCTACTTACGATAAGCTGTTCTGGTGTCGCAAAACCCCTTTTTCTATTATTTAAGTTGCGGAAAACAATATCACCAGCAGCAATACCTATTCCACAATCCCTATAAACGCTACAGATTTCATAACCTCCAATTTCTCCTCCTTTATAATTTTTTAAAAAACTCTTATAAGAAGATGTGAATTGTAAACCGAGAGCTTTCTCCGCCTTTTCAATCACGAGATCACCAACTGCATTTTCTGCAGTACCCAAATTGATAATCTCATCATCATATTTATTCACTTTATCAATTAATACTGCAACATCAGCTAAGGTATAGGTTTTCATGGATGATCCTCAAAACGTGCGTTATAAACGCTCCATATTTCCACTATCAATTTCACCTCTTCCATAGTTTTTTCCAAAAGCTCTTGTAGAAAGGGATAGGTTGCGGAGTGGGAGTGTGCTCAATCTTTTCAATCGGTTGGTCACCATCAGGTATCTCAACTCCCGCGTGTACTTTAATTCTTTTGCAAAGGAATTCATAAAAATTACTTGCGTAATATTCGGACTCCTCATCCGCAAACATGACATAGAGTGGGCATTCACCATCCCGAAACTGCGTATAATCAAAGTAAAAGGTTTCATCAAGATCATAACTCACAACGAGCTGTTCTGGTGTCGCAAAACCATGTTTTCTATCGAGTAAGTTTTGGTAAACAATATCACCAGCAGGAATACCTTCCCCACAATCTCCATAAAGGCTATAAATTTCTTCACCACCAATTTCTCCTCCTCCATATTTTTTTAAAAAAACTTTGTAAGAGGATGTGAATTGTACGCCGAGAGTTTTCTCCGCCTTTTCAATCTGTAGATCATCCGTTTCATTCTCTTCATCATCTTCACTACCAAAATTAATAATCTCATCATCATATTTATTCACTTTATCAATTAATACTGCAACATCATCTAAGGTATAGGTTTTCATAAATCTTCCCCTGCGTGCTCTTTAATTCTTTTACAGAGAAATTCATAAAAATTACTTGCATAATAATGTGACGCTCCAGATGGAATCTCGACGTAAAGTGGGCATTCACCATCCTGAAACTGAGTATAATCAAAGTAAAATGTTTCACCAAAATCAGTTCTATTCACGGCAAGCTGATTTGGTTTTGCGAAACCATTTTTTATATCCGTCAAATGATAGAAAACAATATCACCAGCAGGACACTTATCAAAACTTGCGTTATAAATGCTAAATATTTCATAACCTCCAATTTCTCCTCCTTTATAATTTTTTAAAAAGTCTTTATAAGAAGTTGTAAACTTTACACCAAGAATTTTCTCAGCTTCTTCAATCCTTTCATTACTAACCGCATCCTCTGCAGTGCCAAAATCAACAATATCACTATATTTCTCAACCAACTCTGCAACATCATCTAAGGTGTAAGTTTTCATAATTTGTTCTCCTATAAATTGTTATTTTTTAATTTTTGTATCTTTCGGTTTATAACATTCAGCACATAACATCCAAAGTTCTTCTCTCAACTTTTTAAACAAATCTCTATCAATATCTGATCCCATTTCCTTAGGCCTATTATGAAGGATACGATGATATTTTTTATGAAACTCGTTTGTCACCATTGCTAGAGGACCATCATGTGTTTGCAATATGTGATGGAATTCAATGGATTTATCATCAAATCCTATGGGCGCTCTTCCTGCTGTCATCTTTTCAATATTTGTACCTTCTACTTCTTTCCCTTTTTCTATCCAAGTAACAATTCGGTAAGGATTAAACAGCTTTTCACTCTCATAAACTTCATATTTTTGAGTAATTATTTCTCCTTTGTGAGGTATTTCAAGCTCAAAAACAGTGGATTTTCTGTCTGACCATAAATGTTCTCCTTGTGTGAAATATTGAGTTTTAGCAATTTCATCTCTGATTTTTTCCGTTGATTGAGCAATGTCTTTTTCTGGATAAATATCTTTTATTTTATTTCTGACTTCTTCAATTGTCTGAGAAGCTTTGTTTCCTGTTTGCTCATGAACTGCAACAGCTTTATCGCTTATTTTTTCCGTTGATTGAGCGATGTCTTTGCCTGCTTTTGCAGCCGTTACCTCAGTCTTAGCAGCAAATTTAGCCAGAGCCTTTGCGCCAAGCTTTATGCCTCCCTTGGCTGCTCCAGCAACTCCTGTCATTAGGGATGCTGTTTCAGTCAATAATTTTCCAAATTCAAGTCCAGCATTAAAGGAACCACCAGCACCAGCTCGCTCATATTCCTCCTCCATTTTATTAATGCGATCTACATAGGACTGTCCAAGGGTCCGACCAATTGTCGCCAAAATCTCACCACTGCTGAAAAAATCTTTGAGCGCTTTCAAAGTCTCTTTGGGATGTTTGGCTAGTTGCCAAAAACCATCAACCGTATCGTATATTTCAGCCGGGACACCAGCTACCATACCTGCCCCAAAGCTTATATCTTGCCCTGTACTAATCGCAGACCACTTCGCAGACACTGCTGCTTCACATAAAAGGTCAGGACACTCCTTTAATTCTTTCTCCATCTGAGCTTGTTGAGCACTGCTGAGGTAGTTATTTGCAGCGGCATTACCTGCGGCATCAGCGCCGGCATCAACATTGCCACCGGCAAGGGCAGCGGCAACGCCC
>NZ_JBHIPV010000030.1:0-7454 GCF_042196165.1 Bartonella sp. AP20NXHL
TAAGAGAGAGCGTAAAGTGACATGTTCATTATCATACTTATTAAAGTGATGCATATTACAACAGGGCTCCGTTTTCACATAAGGGTTTAATTCTCTTCAAAAGAATCAAAACGAAGCTTATTAAATCCATTTTGAACGAATTGAGAAAAAATGCAGAAAAATGCTAAAAAAGCCGATAATTTTTTCAAAAAGTTTTTTTAAAGCTTGTTTATCCACAGCCCATGACACGGGGTCAGATCAGCAAAATAGTGAAATTTGCTGTTTATTTTATGGAAAAAAGACAAATGAAGCATGTGCTTTTAAATTATCATAATGATTATTTTGATAGGTTTTATGAGTCACTAAAATAATCTATTTTGTCAGTTTAATTTACTGACACAAACTGACAAATATATATTATTGATTGTATTTAAGGTTGTATTATCGATATAGGTTGTATCGTTAAAATACTAACATATTGAAATATAATGTTTTTAATTTTCTCTCATTTAAAAAAAATAATATAGGAGCTAGAATGAACTGACAAGACTGACAAAACTCTTCTGATAAGGTCACTCAGATCATTTGCTTTTGGAAAAAAGTTCCTTGATGAGAATGCCATAAAAAGAGTTTTGCGTGGTTGTCTTAAAGACTTCAAAAGAGATTTCTTATTGTTTTATGCTGTTGTTTTTGACGATAGGATGTGCTTGATAGCATGATGTCTCGTTTATATGCGTGTTGAGTGGCTTAGAGGAGCTGGAGAGTGAATTTATCTCTAATTATTGATAAATATATTGTAGCATTAAACTGGGGATATTAATGTATTAACCATTGACGGGCTAAACAGTTTTGTTTAGAGGTTTCTTTATATAGATGTGGGGGAGAGATCTTCAGCAGTTAAAATAAAGCAGTTTTGGGTGTCACTTTTTTGGTCACAAAGGCATGTGCTTTTGTTAAAAGCGTCATAGGGCAGTGGCTGTTTTGAGTGGACTTGTTAGAGGTTTCATGAAGTTCTTTTAAAGAGTGCTTCATGAATAATGCAAAGCGGGGGCAATCTGTATTGTTATTGATATTTTTACGCCAAAGTTCTCTTTTGAGAATTTTTCCTGCCATTGTTGTTTTCTTTGGCTTGTTTACAGGTGTAAATGTTTATGCGCGCTCCTCAGCTATTTTTCATTCCCCAACAGATAATTTTTCTCGCCAACAATCTGAGAAGCAGCAATTAGAAAGAATTGAGAAATTACGCGCTTTAACGCCTAAAAGGATCAAGACGCCTTCAGAGCAAAATCCAGAAACGCTTTTGGGTGGGAAGCAATGTTTTCCCATTCATGCTCTTGTTGTTGAGGGAGTGCACCATGTCAAAAAGCGCTCTATATCAGCCGTAACAGAGCCTTATGTTGGAAGATGTATTGGTCTTTTTGATATTCAGCTCTTAATCAAGAAGTTAACCAAAGTTTATTTGGATCAAGGCTATGTGACGGCGCGTTTTTACATTCCTGATCAAGATATCAAAAACAGCAAGACGCTCAAATTTGTTGTCATTGAGGGGAAACTTTCAGAGATTTACTATAATGGTTCACCGGCGTCTCGTTATAACAATGTTGTATGGAGTGCTTTTCCTGGGCTTCAAGGTCATGTTCTGAACATGCGCGATATTGAACAGGGGCTTGATCAGATCAACCGTTTGAGTTCAGCGCACGCTCAAAGCGAACTTCTTCCAGGGCGTGAAGAAGGGAGCACCATTGTCAATATTAACAATCATCCCGATAAAACTTTCAAGGTTACTGTTTCTCATGACAATATGGGACAATCTTCCACGGGTTATGCGCGTTATAGTGCGGGCTTGAGGGTAGAAAATATTTTAGGGATGAATGATGCGTGGGATTTTAACTATCAGCGCAGTCAGACAGATTATTGGGGTGGGAGCAAGCAAGAAGGACATAGCAATAACATTTCAGCGAGTGTGAGTATTCCGTACGGTTATTGGACCTTTGGATTGAATGGCACTGTTTATAATTACCAAAGCATTATCCCTGGCAATTTTACCGATATTGAGACGACGGGGGATTCCAGTGAGTTGCACGCCAGTACAAGCAGAGTTCTTTATCGTGATGGTGTTTCCCTTACAACCTTGAATTTAGGTCTTTCTTATAAAAGAACCAACAATTACCTTCTTGGCAATAAGATTGAAGTGGGTAGCCGTCAATATAGCGTCGCCAATTTTGGGATTTCGCATTCGCGCCAGATGTTGGGGGGGGACTTGGACCTTTGATGTGAGTTATTTGCAAGGGCTCCCTTTGTTTCATTCTGTCAAGAAGCACGATCCAGGAGCAGGGGATGCGGAGCCACAATTTGCCAAATTTACTGGTACGCTTAGTGTCATGACGCCTTTTAAGGTAGGGAGCTTGGACTTTATACTGAGCAATCTTTTGAGTGGTCAATATTCACCGCATAATTTATTGGGTGCTGAACAGATTTCGTTGGGGGGCGCTTCCAATGTTCGTGGCACGCGTGAGAGTTTGCTTTTTGGCAATAACGGTTTTTTTAGCCGGAATGATTTGTTGTTGCGCACCATTCCGTGGAGCAATCACGCGACCTTCAAAAAAGTTTTTGGTGAACTTCGCCCTTATGTTGGTTTGGATTATGGGCGTGTGTTTTCGCAAGCTTTGTATGGGATTAAGAGTGACCAGCTTGCCGGTTGGACAGCCGGTGTCAAGCTTGCGGGAGGCATGGTCTCTCTTGATGCCAGTTATTCCAGTATTTTTTGGAGCACAGTTAAGCACAAAAAATCAGGAACATTTTTTATGACATTAACAATGGAACTTTAAGCATTTTTTATTGGGGAGTTAAAGTATGAGATATGAGAAGAGAGCAGAAAGAGCAGCTTTATTAGGTGTTTTAGTCTCCAGTACGATGCTCAAAAAGGTTTTATTTGGGGGACTTGGTTTTTCTTGTTTGTTAGCCCCTTCAGCGTTACAGGCACAAATTACTGTGGATCCTAACGCTAATGCCGCCCATCGTCCAGATATAGTAGCAGCGCCCAATGGGGTTCCCTCGATTGATATTGTTACCCCCAATGGCAAGGGTTTATCACACAATAAATATAACGATTTTAATATTGGAAATCCAGGTGTGATTTGGAACAATCATGCGCAAGAAGTGGGGCAATCGCAGTTGGGGGGCATTATGCCGGGCAATCCGCATTTGCGCCTCACGGGTTCAGCGAAAGTGATTTTAAATGAAGTCACCAGCAGCAAGCGTAGTGCCTTGAATGGTCCAGGAGAGGTTTTTGGGAGCCCCGCCGATGTGATTATAGCCAATCCCAATGGGATAAGCTGTGATGGTTGCGGTTTTATCAATACGCCCCATGCGACCTTAACCACAGGTGTACCCGAAATTGATGCGAGCGGTTTTTTGAAAGGCTTTGAGGTGCGAGGTGGGGATATTACTTTTGGCGCCAAGGGAGCCAATTTTTTCTCAGGCCAAGGGGCTGTTGATATTGTCGATATTGTCTCACGCACGGTGCATTTTGAAGGAGCTGTTGCGGGCAAGGAAATTGGAGTGACAGCAGGGACGGGTCACTTTGATTATGCTTCACGGGAAATGAAAGAGCTAACTGATATTACCGGTAAACCGGAATATGCGATAGATGGTTCTGCTTTGGGGGCTCTACAAGCGGATCAGATTAAACTTGTGGCAACAGAAAAAGGTGTTGGGGTTCGTATGCGCCATGATATGGCAGCCAATGCGGGGCAGTTGCATCTTTCTGCTGACGGGAAAATCTCGTTGAAGAATGTTTTTGGTCATGGGGGCGTTGTCCTCAAATCGAAAAGCCAGAGCGTATTGGCAAAGCACATCACCTCGAAAAAGCATATTGATATTGCCGCCCATAAGGATGTGACGTTAGAAACGGTTGGTGCTGATGGTCATTTGAAGATAGAGGCGCAGGATGGGCTTTTATCGATTGCCGGTAAGGCAACCTCTGGGGGCAATATGGAGCTTTCTTCGCGCCAGACACTTCAAGTTTCAGGGCTAGGGTCAGGTGCTGATATGGCTCTTGAAGCGGGCGGAGACTTGAAGCTTGAGGGGATTGTTTTAGCGCAAGGGAACCTCAAGGCGCATGCCGGTGGTGATATACAGGCGCAGCTTTTAGCCGGTGGGGTTGATATGGCGGCAACGGGTGCTGCTGGTGTTGTTGTTCTTGGCACCCAAGGGGATGTTGATCTCCAGAGCAGTCAAGGTGCGATTGTCGCTGAAAGTATTTATGGGGCAGGAGATATCACCCTGGTTTCTCATAATGGGCTATCTGTTTCTCAAACAATTCTGTCGCATCAAAATGTTGCCATTCAAGCACAACCAGAAACAAATGCTCCCGTTCATTTTAGACAACTTTTAGCCTATGGTAAGGCAAATATTGAGGGTGGGGCGGTTGACTTTTCTTCGCTGATGACGGGTGAAAAAGCTGTTTTAAAGGTTGGCAGCCTTGATGCTGGCACACTGATGACAGGTGTCGTTTCTACGGGCGGTTCAGGGGATCTTGTTTTAGATAAAAACGGTTTTCTTTTGATTACAGCAAAAGAAGGGGTGAAGGTTGGTCAGATTGCCAGTGGTGGCAATATTGAAATTTTTGCAGGCAACGACATCTATTATGATCAGGTCATGGGCTATGGCAGTGCAAAATTGACATCGGTATCTGGAGAGATCAGTGTTGAGAATGTGCTGTCTGCTGAGGGGGATGTGAGATTGACAGCAAACACTCTCGATTTAAGCAATAATCGTTCTCATATTTACACGCCGCAAACGCTGTATTTAATTGCAGATCATATTGATGTCTCAGAGAGCGAATTGGTTTATGGCGGTTTAGATTTTAACAGCACCAATGCCCTTGATATTCACAATGCGCGGCTACAAGCCGTGACAGATCAGGGTGGAACTGGAGATATTCTTTTTGTTGCTCCAAGCGTTATGGTTGATGAGACAACTTCTGTTTTAGCAGCACGAGATTTCGTGATCAAAACGGGGGAGCTTGGAAATAGCGGTCAATTGGCATCGGGGCAGGATTTAGTCTTTAGCGTGACGGGGGATGTGACCAACAACAAAACGGGCTTAATTTATGTGAAGGGCAATGGTGCTTTACAAGTTGATGGTGCTTTGCTCAATGATTTTGGCACCATAATGACAGAAGGTGATTTATCTTTCACCAATGCAGCTGGCAGCGGAAAAAGCCTTTCGCTTGTGAACAAAGCAGGCTTTATTCAAGCTGGTGGAAACTTAAATATCCAAACCAACACCCTGAAAAACGAAGCTGATAGCACGCCTGTCATCATGGAAAAAACGGAATATAGCGATATTTCTTTCCAAAGACCAAAGGGTTCTGATCAACTCAGTGATGGGATGTTATATCAGGAGGACCCCAATCTTTGGGGAAAGGGGCACGAATATCAAGAAGATAAACTAATAGGAAAAGGGCATGTAGAACTTTTTTTGGATATTCCACTTTGGGCGAGCAAAGAAGGAACCTATGGCACTGCAATTTCAAGCGATGGAATAGTTTATAAGGCATTCACTTGGAAACATAAGTCTATAAAGAAGGAATTGTCTGTACACCGGTATCAATGGAATGGTGATAGGTGGGGGGTCTTATCCCCAAATGAACACTGGTCACATATGACAGAAAAGACTGTCACACAAGCATTTTCGCATAAACCAACAGTTTCGGGGGTAATACAATCTAGTGGCAACCTCATCATTAACGCTGATACCATTGACAACCATTATAGCTCTATGAGAGCAGGGGGAAATGCCAATATCCACGCCAATGTGCTCACCAATTTGGGGGCAACAGCTTATAAAAACACTTATCTTGGTTGTCAGGCTTATACAGACAGTTGTTATGGCTATAAAGCTGATGGAAGCCGCGATGTTTCTTTAGATATAGCCAATGGCAAGGATCGCCAGATTGGTTCAGAAGCTTTGGAGAGCGTTCCTGGTCTTGTCCAAGCGGGTGGCACGTTGAATTTGGTGGTCGATCAACTCAATAACACGGCAGCGGAAGGTTCGATTACAGGGGATGCGCATTTTAAAGCACAAGCAGCTGAACGTAAACCACTGGAGTCCTTAAGTGGTTTAACCGGGGTTGATGCTCTCTTTACACCAAAAGTGGATCTCAATAATGCGGGGGAACTTGCTGAGGGGCTTCCTTTACCAAAGCCCCAATCGGGTGGGGTTGGGGGCACGCTGCCCAATCAAAATTTCATTTATGAAACGCGGGCAGAATTTCTTGATGTCGGCAAGTTTTATGGTTCAGCCTATTATTTGAACAGAATTGGCTACAATCCTGACAGAGAGATTTTTTTCTTAGGCGATGCTTATTTCGAAAAGCAGCTGATTGAAAAACAAATGCGTGATCTGGTTGGTCAAGGTTTGGGTAAAGGCTCCTTTATTCCTGGAAGTGATGCCATTGAACAAGTCAAAACCTTGCTGGATGTCGGGGCAGAATATGCAAAAGCACACAATCTCCCCTTTGGTGAGGCTTTGAGTGAAGAACAATTGGCGTCCCTAGAAGCCCCGATGGTGATTTATGTGCGCCAACAGGTCAAGGGCATGGATGTTTACGCACCGGTGCTTTACATCCCTGAAAAAGACAGAGCCTCCTTTGTTTCTGCTGGGGCTTTGATCATGGGCGATGATGTCAATATCACCAGCCAAAATACGAGCAATTCCACAATAACTAATTCAGGGCGGATTGCGGCAAATCACCAATTGCATGTGCATGGCGGGGATATTTTTAGTAAAGGGGGGCATTTTGCGGCGGGTGGGGATGCTGTTCTCCTTGCGGAGAAGAATATTCGTTTAGATGCAGGGCGCACAACGGTTGACGGCGTGGAGACCGTTTTAAACACCGAGGCGCTTTCTGCTGGTGGTAATGCAACGGTGATTGCCAAACAAGATATCACCGCCTCCGGGGTGGGGATCACTACCGGAGGTGATCTTGCCATGGCTACAGAAGAAGGTAACTTGACGATCGGTTCAGCAGAAACCCATTACCATGATGAGCAGGGTGATGCCACCATGCATCATAAATCAGAAGTCAACTCTGGAGGCTCAACAACGCTTTCCTCTGGAAAAGATTTGAATATTTTAGGCTCTGATGTTCAAGCAACGGATAAACTTCTCTTGCAAGCTGAGAGCAATGTTTCGATTGATGCCACACGCAACAGTGCCAATAGTCATCGCGGGGATCAAACCTTTCATGTTGCCTTGCACAATGGCTCTCATTTAAGTTCTGGAAAAGAGACCACTGTTCTCTCTGGAAAAGATATCCATATTGCTGCTTCCGATATAGATGCCAAGGGCAATGTTGGTCTTGGTGCCCAAGGGGAAATAGCGATAGGGGTAAGAAACGATGAGATGGAGTATCATCTTCAGGGCAAAAACACGAAAGTGGATATGCAAGCCTCTCATGCCGTTGGCTC
>NZ_JBHIPV010000031.1:0-1781 GCF_042196165.1 Bartonella sp. AP20NXHL
AGATCCGCAAAAACGGGCACAAATATATGCTGATTTACAACGTGAACTTATGCAAAAAGGACCTTATGCGTTTATCTATCAGAAATATACTGTTATTGCGATGACGCCTGATGTCAAAAAGTGGGTTTGGAATAGTGCGCCACATATTTTTTATAGTAAAATTGAAAAATAAGAGTGTCTTCAATGCTGTTCAATAGATAAAGGGCATCGTCATGATATATTCGGCGTATTGTATAAATTTTCAAGTTTTGCAATGCGTCGAAGATCATAGGTAATGCGTGATATATTGTTGAATGTCTTTTCAAGACATTCGTTTAAAGATATTTTTCATTCTCATTAGAGGTGTATTTAAGTGGATGTTAAGATCGATATTTCAATTTCTCTGAATTAGAAAGTGGTCAATTTATTTGTTAAAAAACTGAGTATAACATAAAGAAACTAAGTGTAACAAATATCGCGGAATTTAGTGGTGCTAAAGGTGCAAAGGTTTTGCTGTGTTGAAGGAAAGTTTTGTTATGGGTGGGTACACAAGGGATATCAGTTTTTTATAGTGTTCATATTTTCTTTTGCTTTGAAAGATGATGAGATGTCATTTGGAGGGTGTTATTTTACGGGGAGTGATGAAAAAATTAAATTTTCTTTTGAAGAAGGAATAAAAGTCGTTGCACTTGGCAAACTGACAAATTTTCCTGTTTTATCAAATCGTCAAATTATTATGAAGGCTCTTTGTTATTAAGGTACTTGAGCCAAAAGGGGTAGTGCTTTGATGGTATAGAACACGCCGGAAGAAATACGAGACAAGCTTGCTTAACAAGATAGAAAAAATACAGGTTTTATAGTCTTTAATAGTAGGCGTTATGATATCGTGAATAAGCTCTGTTGTTGGTGAGCGTTCATTGTATATCAGAGTGTTTTCCTTTGTATGTTTTAGTTTGGCTTATAAGTGTAGACAGGAGGAGTCATTGACAAGAGGTGCTTGTTCTTGAAGGTTTTAAAGTTTGATCTTTAGGAGCCTATCGTTCGTCTAAACTTAATTATTAAGCACGTTTTGCTGCATGGGGAATTTATACAATAAACGTTAAAAGGAAAATTCTATGAACGTGAAAGGTTCTATGAACGTGAAAAGAAAAATATTGAAAAAGGGCGGTTCTTTTATTTCTGCTGTTCTTGCAATGGGGATGTTTGTGCAACAAGTTTCAGCGAAAACACCTGCTGATACGCTTGTGATGGCTTGGAATCTCGATCCAATAAGTACATTTGACCCTGCACAACTCAATGACCGTTATGGAATTGAATTGGTTAACAATATTTGTGATAATTTAGTCGTTTCTGCTACAGATGATGCTACTAAAATGGTTCCCTCGTTAGCGAAGAGTTGGGATGTTTTAAGTGATGATCAGAGTACTGTGATTACTTTTCATTTGCGTGATGGTTTGAAGTTCAACGATGGTCGTCCTGCGAATGCCAATGATCTTGTTTGGGGTATGAAGCGGGTTGTCAAATTGAAATTGTCTAATGCGGCAACATTTAATGAATATGGGATTACAGAACAAAATGTTGATGAGGCTTTTCAAGCACCGGATGACAAAACGGTGGTGATGAAATTTGATAAACCTTATCCAGCAGAGCTCATTCTTAGCAATATTTCCACTAATCGCACTGCTGCCTTGCTGGATCGTGAGACACTCATGAAAAACGAACAAGATGGTGATATGGGAAACCGGTATTTGGCAAGTCATTCTGCTTGTGTTGGTCCTTATCAGCTAGAGAGTTGGCGTCCT
>NZ_JBHIPV010000031.1:1881-6887 GCF_042196165.1 Bartonella sp. AP20NXHL
CTTCTCAAAGATGTTGGTATTCCACGTGCAAGTTTTATTCCTCTTGGTAATCTTGGGGCTTTGGATGAAAAAGAAGGGCAACCCTTTAAACTTGATCTCCCAAAAGCAAAGCAACTTTTAACAGAGGCAGGTTATCCGGATGGTTTTGAGGCCAGTATTTTTGCTGGTGCCTCTCCTTATCCTTTTGCTTTGCCTATTGCTCAGTCTCTCCAAGACAATGCAAAAAAGGTGGGGGTGCGTTTTAAAATTGAACGTTTCGTAGGCACGCAGTTATTTTCAAAACTATCTGCACGTACTTTTGATACGATTTTTTTCGGATGGAATAATGATTCTGCGGATCCCCATACAATGGCTTCACGTCTTATTTACAATCCTGATAATCGGTTTGAGGCTAAAAATACAGGCTATGCGAGTTGGTGCCATGGGTATTTGGATGAAACTATGAATCAAAAGGTTCAAGATGCGTTGTTTCAAAAAGATCCAAAAAAACGGGCGCAAATGTATGCTGATTTGCAACGTGAATTTATGCAGAAAGGACCTTATGCTTTTATCTATCAGACATATGTTTCTGTAGCGATGACACCTGATGTCAAAAAATGGGTTTGGAATAGTGCACCACGTATTTTTTATAGTGCAATTGAAAAATAAGAAGGATCAGGTTTATAAAATATAAAAAACATGATCATGATATATTTGATGTATTGCAAAGCTCTTTAACACTTTGCAATACGTTGAATTTTATCTGGAATGGATTTCTATGTTGTGTAGAGAATTTTATTTCAGGAATTCTTATAAAAGATGTGTTTGTGTGAATGTTAAGATTGAATATTTAAACTTCTATTGATACAATTTTCGAATGAAATAATGACTCTAGATATCCCCATAAAACGGCTTCAAGTTTTTTTACAACCCTGATAATCGATTTGAAATTAAAAATATAAACTACTCTAGCCGGTGTTATGGGTATTTTGATGAAGCTATAAATCAAAAGTTTAAAGATGTGTTGTTTCAAAAAGATTCACAGAAACGGGCGTAAAGAATTGAAAAATGGTAAGTTTGTTTAGTGAAAAAACAGGTGTAACAAATGTGGCAGAATTCACTGTTTCCGAAATAGCAGGGGCCCTAAAGCGTGTTGTTGAAGAAAAGTTTGGTTATGTACGGGTACGTGGGGAGATATCAGGTTACCGTGGTACTCATGCTTCGGGACATGCTTATTTTGCTTTAAAAGATGATAAGGCACGGTTGGAAGCTGTTATTTGGCGTAGAATGATGGAAAAGCTCAAATTTCCTCCTGAAGAAGGGATGGAAGTGATTGCTGTTGGTAAACTTACGACGTATCCAGGATCATCGAAATATCAAATTGTCATTGAGGCTCTTGAACCAACAGGGATTGGTGCTTTGATGACACTCCTTGAAAATCGTAAGAAAAAGTTTTTAGAAGAAGGCTTGTTTGATGAAGCTAAGAAAAAAACTTTGCCTTATATGCCTCGAACTATAGGCGTTGTAACATCACCAACAGGTGCTGTTATTCGTGATATTATTCACCGTATATCCGATCGTTTTCCGTTGCATATTTTGGTTTGGCCTGTACGTGTTCAGGGGGAAACAAGTGGGAAAGAAGTGGCTGTTGCTGTTGAAGGTTTTAATGCGTTGCCTTTAGGAGGAGTTGTTCCTAAGCCTGATCTTATTATTGTTGCACGGGGAGGGGGAAGTTTAGAAGATTTGTGGGGGTTTAATGACGAAGCTGTTGTTCGTGCTGTTTATGAATCTTCTCTTCCTGTTATTTCTGCTGTTGGGCATGAAACGGACTGGACCTTGATTGATTATGTGGCTGATTGGCGTGCTCCAACTCCCACCGCCGCAGCAGAACGGGCTGTTCCTGTTAAGCTTGATCTTGAGGTGCTGGTGGCATCGCTTGCTGCACGTTTGCGCAAGGGACTAGCGCGTTATTTGGATTTTTATCGACAAAAATTGCGAGCTACTCTACGAGCTCTTCCGACTGCCGATCAACTTTTTGCTCTACCACGGCGTGGTTTGGATGAAACTTCAAGTCGATTGCAGCGTGCTCTTTGTGTGAGCTACGATAAAAAACGTTTTTCTTTTCATGCACTTGGTGTGCGTCTTTCACCGCGTTTGTTAAATAGTGAAAAAGCACAACGCAATACAAAGGAATATACGGCACGTCTTCAACGTGCTTTTGTGCGTAGTGTGGAAAAACAACGTGCTGGGTTAGAGGTAGTATCTAGGCTTTTAAAAAGCACTTCATATCAGAATATTTTGGAGCGCGGTTTTGTTTTGGCTTTGGGGAAAGAGAATAAGCCCATTAAACGCTTGGCTCAGTTTCCTGAAACGGGGCACATAAATTTACGTTTTTTTGATGGAGATATCAGTGTTGCAACACAAGAGCCTATTTCCGCTAAACGTTCAAAACACAAGCAAATAAAGTCGCCTAGCGATGATCAAGGAATGCTCTTTTAATACGGGGGTTAATGCCATGCTTGCGGAAGGTCTTCTTAAGGGAGTGGATGGAAAAGTTCGTTGCGCATGGGCTGGAACGGATCCACTTTATTGTGCTTATCATGATACCGAATGGGGAAAGCCTATTTTTGAGGATATTCGTTTGTTTGAGAAAATTTGTCTTGAAGGTTTCCAAGCGGGACTTTCTTGGTTTACAATTTTAAAAAAACGCTTTTTTTTTCGCATTGCATTTGATCACTTTGACTTTGAAAAGATTGTTCATTATGATGAGCTAAAGGTGCAAATGTTAATGCAGAATAAAGACATTGTTCGCCATCAAGGAAAAATTCAATCAGTGCTTAATAACGCATTGAGAGCACAAGAAATTATAACAGAGTGGGGAAGTTTGTCCCACTATTTTTGGTCTTTTCAGCCACCACCATCAGAGCGTTATGAAAAAATAGATTTTCAAACACTGTTGGCTAACCCTATGACACCTGCTTCTCTTCGTCTTTCTCAAGACTTGAAGAAACGTGGCTGGACATTCGTTGGTCCCACAATTTGTTATGCTTTTATGCAGTCCGTAGGGATTGTTAATGATCATCTTGAAGGATGTTTTTGTCGATAAATTGGCAAACTGTCTTTTGTAAGAGTAATGATCAATAGGATAATAATTGAATTATTTAATGAATGTATAGATTATACAATTTCACTGTATAAGATAATTGAAATATACAAACTATACAATATTAATGATTTTCTACTGTTGTTGGCACTAAAAACGATAAAGGTATAATTTTGAGGATGAAAAAACAGACGCCAAAAGGAGTGATACCTTAACTGTTATGTATCTGAAGTGAGATAATGGTAATATCTTGTATGTTTTAAAGAAACATTTAGTACACCAAAACCCATTTCGCGGTGGCGCCTGTGAATGGTACAACGGTAAATCCATTGAGCACCTCCATCTTTACGCTTATGAAGGAGCAAATCGGCACCATCACACACTTTACTAGCTCTCAATGTTGTGCAACAGTCTTTGGCATTTGTAATGGTTGAGAAGAGTTTTTTTTATTTCTGTTAATGACATGACCGTTATAATTAATGAATATTTTATTCATGCTTATTGACGAATGCAAAGTGGTTTTTAGATGGGGTGCTGTTGTTGCATTGTTTTTCTTTGCTTGTATGACTGTCGGTTTATTTATATGTAGGTCGATTGCTCAATGCTTACCTAGGTAATAAAAATAAAATACAGCGATGAAAAATTGAAGTTAAATGACTCAAGCTGCTTGTGTTGGGTTTTATTATCTGATAGCTTTCCTCTATTAGTAGAGTGATCTTGCCGCGTGTGCGCTCCAATTTTTTGGAAGATGATTAAGCTCATGCAGGCTTGTATCCACTACATTGCTTCGTTGAATCTCTGTATGTTTCCGCTGGAAACGAGAGTTCTGTTGCTGTATGTTGTTTTATGCTCTATTTTTATAGTGGCAAAGCGATGATGCACACTAAAGTTTAGAAGGGTTTATATTCGTTATGTCTTTAGGGGGGAAGCGTCTAATGAATTTTGTTTTTATCAATGGGGGAATGCATTTTAGTGTGTATTCTTTTATTGTAAGCTTTATTTCTCAAAAGATAAAGCGTGGAAGGAATGATTCTTCTCATTTTTCTTTTATCTTTGTTAACGCGTTTGGTTTTGTTGGTAAAAACGTAAAACTTTTGACACTTATTTTTCAAAAGATTAAGCAGCTTTTTGTGGGGGGATGGCGTTTTAGAAAAGATATTTTCTTATGTCTTTCTGCTATTCCAGTGTCGTTTTTGTCATGTAGTAAAGATGCGCCGCATCTTGAAACTGAGTGTTTGAGGGGGATAACTATTTTTAAAGTTTGCATATTTTATTTTAAATATCGCCTAAAGGAATAGAATAATGAATTCATAAATTTTTGCGTAATGATTTTTTAAAGCTCACTATTTTTTGGGGCGATAAGGCTTATTGATGATTAATAGGGAACTGATATAGTGCATTATCATATGCAAAGAAAGGTTATGAAAAAAATGTAATACTGGTTAGCAAAACATATATTGTATGTTCGCTATGGTTTATTGAGACGTAAGTCAATGAATTTATCAAGTAGATGACTCTGTGTAGGTGATTAAAAATATAAGCGATTAGAACGTATTTATTCAATGTTATAATTATAAATTTGCTATATTATTTCAGCGTCATTAATTGATAAAAAATAAATAAAGGGAAAAGTTTATGAACTTGAAGAAAACAATATTAAAAAGTAGCAGCTCTCTTGTTGCTACTCTTATGGCTTTGGGGGTAGTTGTACAACAGGTTTCAGCAAAAACACCGGCTAATACCCTTGTGATGGCTTGGAATCTTGATGCAATCAGTACGTTTGATCCCGCCCAAAGCAATGATGTTTATGCAAGTGAAATTATTTACAATGTTTGTGATAACTTGGCGAGTACTGCGACAGATGATCCTGCTAAAATGGTTCCTGCTTTAGCAACGCATTGGGATGTTTCAGGTGATGATCACA
>NZ_JBHIPV010000032.1:0-6302 GCF_042196165.1 Bartonella sp. AP20NXHL
GACAGCCTCAAAAACAATATTTCCCCCATACTTGCAAACTTAAACAGCGAAAGTCTTGAAAAGTTTTTTGCAAAAAATAGTGACAATGGCATCAATTTTGACCAACTTTCGAGTGAATTGCGCACCCTTCTCAATAAAAGCGACATTCCTGCTCTCAACCCTGATCGCTTAAAACAAACCTATCAAGCTGCACTCAATGATATTGGTTCTGCGATAACAGCTTTCAAAAATGACCCTTCTTACTATCGCACCACTTTAAAAAATCTTGGTGAGCGTCTGTCTGATCGTGTAGAAGATCTCACGACAAAATTTGATCGAAGTGATATCATCAATGCCCTTGTGACCGATGGCATGTCCCGTGCGGATGCACAAACAGCAGTCAACCGTGCCGTCCAACTCTATCAAAGCGCAGAAGAAAAGACCGAAAAAGCCATCAAAGTCCTTGAAGAACGGGCAGAAACACTCTCAGACAATCTTGAGGATACGATCAAGGGAGCCAAAAACACTGCGACTAAAGCCACAAAAACAGCCTCCAATATGGGGTGGTGGGGCTTTTTAGGCAGTCTGGTAGGCGCCATTATTTCCAGTGTTTTTGGCTATTATGGTTATAGAAGCCGTAAGGACACTTTCATGCTTTAAAACGTCTACCTTTAAAGCAAATACATAAAAAGCTGCACGTATAGTGCAGCTTTTTTGCAAAATCTTCTGATTGTCTTTTTGTATTATTGTCTCTCTCATATCAGACAACTTCACCAGCCCATCATCCTTAATACTCCCCTTTAAAAAAACATAAGGAGCTGGTCATTGCTGCCAATAGGCATTGTGCTTGTTTTGGAAAAGAGCTCTGAAAACTTCCTTTCTCAACTGATCATCAAGAAAAACTATACAAAGCATGGGATATACCATAAACACGTAGAAGAAAATTGTACCTTATAACCTCTTGGGGAGGAGCATTGTGACAAAGAAAAAATCCATGATTTTTACCCAAATGGGACTTTTCCTTGTTTTGGGCTTTAGCAGCTTTGCCGATGAAACAGCACAAGTTACATTTGCTCTCCACTTAGCAGAAAGCACAGCATCTATTTCAATGCTGCTGTTTGCAGGGCTTGTCGGGGCAATTTGTGCCGGACCAATTGCACCACGCCTCTTGCATCGCTTCCAACCAGCGCGAACAGTACCCATTGTTTTATTGTTTGAAGCACTCTTCATAGCCGTTGCCGCAATCGCCAACAAATTTTGGGTTTACATTGCCCTTTCTTTCGCACTAGGTTGTGCTGGTTCACTCTTTTGGTCTGCTATCCTCGTTTCCGTCCCAGAATTTGCAACCAATGATCAGCAACTAGATCGACTAAACCGCGTTATCCAAACAGTTCGTAATCTTGGCTACATTGCCGGACCACTGCTAGGGGGTGTATTGTATGGAATATCAAATGGGCAAAAAGGGCTCTTTGCACTATCCATCATGGTTCTTTGTGCTACCTTTATCACTCTCTTCTGTTTTAAAAGTTTAAAAATACATACGCAAACAACAAACACAACACAGCAAGCCAAAAAAGGGCTAGATTTAACGGGTCTCTTGCGTAAAAAAAATGTTGTCTATGCTCTTTCTCCCCTCATCATTACCATCATCCTCACCTCTGCTCTCAACGTCTTATCGATTGTCCGCATCCGCACGGAGCTGTACTTCAGTGCAGAAACCTATGGGGTAATCACAAGCATGTTAAGTCTTGGCCTCGTGGTTGGTCCACTCTGTTTCTCCAGCCTTTTTCATCGCTTTGGCAATGCCGCTGGTGCATCACTTGCCGCTGCAATAATTGGCTTTGCAATTTTCTGCTTTTCCTTAACACATATTGTATGGTTGATGATGCTTTCATTTTTCATTCTTGGGGGTGCAAACGGTGTGCAAAATGCTCTAATGGCAAGTTTTATGATGAAAGCCATTCAGAAAGAACATCGAAACAACCAAATGCCCGCCTATATTTTCATCATACAAACAGCGGTGTGCATTGGCTTTCTAGGAGCCGGTTTTGTAAAAGTGCATCACACCCAAAGCACACTATTTATCATTGGCATCGCCACAATGATCGCAGGCATATTAGGTTTTATCATAAACCGCACTATGCAAAAAAAGGAATATGATAATGGTTAACGGACTTTGCTATCTTTGCTCTCAAGCAAACCAAACCCAAAAATGGCATGACAATCACCCCTCGATGAAATCGTTGTATCTCCCCTATAACCCCACACAAACCAATAAGACTTTGATGAACCACTCTTGAGTGTGGAAGAGCAAACAACCCCAGCAAACAACCATTGCCAAAACTTGATATTTCAAAGCAGAAGAAACCGGTTTAACATCATGCAACAAGATCCTATAGGCTTAAACTTTTACAATGGAACAGGCGGTTATGTATGGCAACTTGCAGACTATATGCGACATGATTGTCATGAGAGCTCCCACACACTTGAATTGCAAAAACCAACGCCGCCCATAGCCATCAATTCTTTCGCTGTCTACCCAAGTGAACTCAATCCTTTATCACACATTCAATGGGCAAAAGATGTACAAATAATAAAAAACAAACCAGCACTCATTGGCAAACGGCAAATACAACCCATCACCATTGTTTCTACAAAAGGAGCGGCATTTGGCGGATTCGACTTTCCCACATTTGAAGCACTTCGTGAAAGCTGCCTTGTCCAATCACTGAGAGAAATACAATTCAATGGTACTCTTCTTGCCTCTGGGAGTCTTTTGATATCACTTTTACAACACGGGTCTCATTCAAACAAATCAACAAGCCTTTTCACCAGATCATGCAACCGCTCTTTTACGAGAGCCAACAGTATTATCATAGATTCTTCTCTTGACACTCTTGCCATTAATCAACTCAATGGGCGTACAATCCAACTGAATGAAAAAACCAACCCTCTCTTGCAAAAAGCCACAACCAAAATGCACATTCAACACCCCATAGAACAAACAACCACGTTTTTTGTAAAAGCAGAAATAATGATAAGGATCAAAAGATGTCCCTGATAAGCCCCGATATGGGAACAGAAAATAGTGCACAGCTCATTTATGCGCTCATTCAAATGGCAAGACCGCGCACAGTCATTGAAATCGGTGCTGGTGATAGTACGTGCTTTATCGCAAAAGCACTGCAAAAAGCAAAACAAGCATGGCAACAAGATAAAAAACTTTTAGAATCTTCCACCAGGGAAGAGCGTACAGCTTTGCTTGACCCTTCAGGAATCCTTGAGAATTACGAACCACGGCTTATCACCATTGATGATTTTTCAGCAGAAGGCCAATCAGCCGAAGAAGCATGGCAAGAACTGCTTCAAGACGGTATTGAAAAAAACATGGTAACATTTATCCATGAGAATTTCTTCTCTCTCGATGATGAAACGCTCAAATCTTGGGGACCAATAGATTTTGTTTGGCTTGATGCTGGAACGCCCGCAGATGATGTGCGATTTGTTACCACAGTTTGGGAACACATCACCGCTGGTGGTTATCTTTGTCTACATGAACCAACAATGACCACAACAATTGCTCACAATAGCGAACAACGGGTTCGACGCGTCAGAACTCCCATCTGGGAAGAAATTCTCTACCGGCTTGACGGCTCCTATGAAGCTTTAACACTCCCCGAAAACCACAAATATCGCCAGGGTGGTCTGGGGATTATTCGCAAACGCACCCCAGCCGAACAAATTGTACGCGCACAATCGCTCCAAGCAGAACTCATAGAAATCAATGAAATTCCCATTCGCAATGATATTTTGCCCATGGGGAAAGAAACCCTTCACAAACGCAATACCCGCAATTCACTGATCTCTGCCATGACCTCACCGACACTGCGCGCTGTTTATGCCGCCATTATCCTTGGTGCAAAAAATCTTACTGATATCCTCAAACATGTCGATTCAGATGCCAAAAACATTCACAAATCCATCAATCGCCTTTTGAATCTTGGACTTATTCACAACACAACAGCAGGATTTCAAGCCGAAGAGACAGTGTGGAAAATGCTAGAAAATAAACATGAGCGAAATAGGGAAAATTTAAGCGACCGCCATTTAGAAACAGAAGAGATGCTATCAAAAATTGGTGAAGCCTTTCAAAAGGAAAAAATCTATAGCGAAACGGAAGTTTCCAAGATATGCAACCTCTTTACGATAGACTTTGCCCGATTACGACGCACTCTTGTTGAGAGAGGTTTTTTACAACGCCATGGAGGCAAATATCAACGCATGCGCTAAAAGAGATTTGAAAAATGATTAGCTAACTCTATCGTTTTTCTTCTCTATTTCAAGAGAATGAATAACCTTCCACTAAAAAAATATAATTTCATTAAAAGGTTACAAAATCATTCATCCCATTCATATGTTGACAATCTATGGGGGGATAGTACATCCTCTTCATAAAGGATAAAATGGAAAAGCAAGAATGCGGGGTGCCAATTGGTTATCAAAAAGGATTGGGTGGTTATCAAAAAGAATTGGGAATAGTCAAAATCATCAGGAGAAGATATAGGATCAAGGTCTCAATGATCTTACGGTTGTTGCGCGAACATCAGGGCACAGTATTCTTGCTCAATCCAAATCATGCTCGATATTTCTAAAAACATCGTAGAAAAAACAAT
Organism: Bartonella sp. AP20NXHL; assembly: GCF_042196165.1. NCBI lineage: Bacteria > Pseudomonadati > Pseudomonadota > Alphaproteobacteria > Hyphomicrobiales > Bartonellaceae > Bartonella > Bartonella sp. AP20NXHL. Next base: position 4,653 of record NZ_JBHIPV010000032.1, read on the forward strand.
ATTCTTGCATTGGACTGGCTGGTGAATCAAGAAAGATCCTATTTCAACAAAATGTGCACGGTAGAAACAGGACTAGCAAAGCTTCCTCAAAAGATACAACAAAATGTATTTGATCATTTAACGACACTTCTATGGAAATTCCATGGGCAAAAATAAAATAACTTTTTTCATCTATAGCACAGTTTTTCTTTCTGAATTTTCCTTTTTCTTTGTACTCCCTTTGCTTGGAAACTCTTCTCTCATAACTGCTGCCAATGTCGCTTTTTATCTCGCTGGATCAGTAATCCTTGAAAGCATTCTCATGGTAACCACAACGGGTTTATTAGAAAGATTTTCGCGTAAACTCTTAATGGCTAGCGCCTTTATTTTAAGGAGTAGCGCTTTTGTGTGCATTATCCTATCGCTCACACCTTCTGCATGGTTGATCTTTTTTACCTTAATGGCTTTTTCGAAAGCAGTTTCAAAGCCATTTTTGAGAGAAATTTTATCAGAACATCTCAATGAAAATGCTCTTAAACGCGCATTAACTCTCTATTCTTTTTTTCAAAATGCTGCTGTCGTTATCGCCCCTCTTGTTGCAACGAGTGCCATAAAATACAACGCATCAACCTTCTTAATGGCTTTTTTTGCACTCATTGGTTTGTATCTTTGTGTTCTATCCATTCAAATTGTTTATCATTACCCACATAAAACATTATTTCTTGAAAAGAATAAAAAAACAAAAAAAGCTCTTCTTTCTTCTTTAAAAACAATAATACATAATCGTTCTATTGCTTATTTGCTGGTCACGGCTTTGCTTTGTGCATTCCTCATGGGAATTTTCATCACCACCACAACACTTCTCAGTAAATTTGACAGAAATCTCGCCCCTTATAGTGGAATTTTCTTTTCAATTGTTGGCATCAGTATTTGTATCTGGCAGGGGGTAATCAATAAACATCTCACCCTTTCCGATAAAGCAACTTTTTATCTGCTCTGCTTTATGGGAAGTTTCGCTGCATTTTTCCTCATAGGTGGGGTCTTTACCGCTGTGATTGCGTTAATTGCCTACAGTGTCTATGAATCTGTCATGATTCCAGAGATATACTATCAAGCAGGGAAAACAACCTCATCCCTCTCTGCCAGTGTTCTTTTTAGTTATATTCTTGTTATTTCAAATATTGGCCAAGCTGCCGGCTCATAGACAAGTGGATGGATCATCAGCCATTTCAACAATCATATCGCTTTCACCTTTTGCATGATTGTTGGTGCCTCCGCCTTTGCTTCTTGCCTTTGCCTCATGCAAACGAAAAAATAAGCAGCTTCCATGTCACATATCATTTTTGAAAACCCGTAGCACAACAAGAGCACTCAAAATAATTCGCCATAAATCACTCAATTATGGGTTTGTAATACAATCTGCGGCAAAGAAGCTCGAAACGGTCTTTAAAGATTGCTCTGTAAGGCTCCGTTGCCAATTGCCTCATAGCATAAAGTATTATGGGGGCAGACAAGCGTAAGGTAGCTACATTCTGCACGAATAATATTCTATTGATATCCATGTGCAACACAGCCAAAGCATTTTTTTATAATTCGCTCAAAAAAGGATTTTGAACTAATCAATCTCAAGCCTCGCCATGCGCGTTTAACTTTTAATGCCGCCCATTCTCT
>NZ_JBHIPV010000033.1:0-6252 GCF_042196165.1 Bartonella sp. AP20NXHL
TGGAAACCAAACTCCATGAATGGTCTTTGCATCATTGCCATAGCCGGTAAATTGCAAACTGGGGGACCTGCCAAAACGCTCCATACAAACCCATGAGGCAGAAAACTCTTCTTCAAAAGATTGGAAATTCAGCCAATCCACATAAAATTGATGCGGTCCTAACATCATCAAAGGATCTCTCATAGGCTCCCTCCCCTCATTCTGTCCCGCCATGCAGCGCATTAGCGCGTGCCCGTTGCAAAGCATGGGCAACCGCACGACCAGTGGCCATGGGTTCACGCGCCCCATTAACATGCACTGTGACATTTTGATTGTGTGTGATGGGGGAACGGTCTTTGTCTCTTTGCTCTCTCGCAGATGAATTTACAGGAGAAGCCCCCGCAAATTGTGGTATGGGCTGAATGGCTGTTTTACCCCCCAAAAAACTTGGCAAAAACTCTCTTACATCAATGGAACCAATCCACCCCTTAATGCGACTAGGCAAAGATTTACAATAATCCATCAATTGTGAGATAGACGACATAAAGCCATCGACAATCGAATTAGCCAGATCTTCGCCCGCTTGTTCCATACCAGCCTTGGCAGCATCCGAGAGCTTTTCGCGGGCAAAAAAACTCTTTCTAAACTGAAACTTCTTAAAATCCCCTTTTTACACCTCTCTCAAAGCAAAGATAAAACTGCCAAGACACGTGAGAGTCATCTAAGGATAATTGCATGAGACCATAACAGCTATAAACAGACTCCAATATTTGTATCATATTATTGTAACGATTTACTTACGTATAAAAGAAGAAGATAAAATTGTAATACAACTAAAAGTTCATACGATTAATCAAGAGAAATTATACAGCATCACAAAACATCAATTGTTTGAAGATTATAAGTAAAAAATTGATCAAAATAAAAAGCTTTTCTTATGAAAAAGAAAAGTGTTGCCCATGAGTAGATATTATAAGCTCTAATAAAGGGCATAACTTAATAATTATACCGCAACAAATTAATAAAAACAGCCTTCTTGATGATTCTGGACAACAAGTGCTAGCAAATTATGAACACACCCTTGACAAACTCCCCTTTCTTCAAAGATGAAAGCCTAAAAAGAAAAAATAGAATAACAAACCATTATTCTGCTTTGTATTAAAGCTCAGTTCACATTAAACCATTGCACTTATAGCGTATAACCTGAAATCTTAGCAGCTTTGAAAAAAATATGTCTGATTTTTCACTCTATTTCTAAGTAACATTTAGACACTCCTACTGCTCTTCAAGTCCGCACATATAATACGTTTTTTCCCTCATGCTTTAAGACAAAGAAACAAATCCTATTATAACTTACTGCAACTTGCCGAAAATTGAGTGTCTTTCCCTATAACACCAAGATCTTTAATTAAAAGCGGTTTTCCTATTTCTCCATTATAGGCTTTAACGTGAATGGTCTTGCCTTTCACATCTAAGAGGTAATAATCTCCATTAAAAAGCGCACCAGCTGTATATATAGGGATATTTCCAAAAACCTTATCATTTTTCGCACGGCAATAAGACTGATAATGCGTGTGACCCACGAAGATTGCTTTAACATTATGAGAGGTAATAATTGACTTAAAGACCGACAAATCTTTAGCATTCTTTTTACGAATAAAAAAGGATTCACCATCAATGGAAGCAGCACGCGCATCATGAAAATTAATGATTGTCACTTTACCTCTTGCATCAGCAGCAGCTAAATCGTTCCTAAGCCAATCTAAAGATTTATTGATTTGCACTTCTGTAGACTGCCCCTTCAAACCAACCGTATAGCTTGGATAATTGTGAAGCTGCACATAGTGAACATCTCCATAATCCCAAGAATAACTCAAACTCCCCCTTATCGAGCGAATATTTCCACCCGAAATGGGAACCAAACTTTCAGTAACATCTGCATTGAAATGCGCTAATTGACTACGGTATTTTTTGATTTCCGATACCATTCTTGAAACTGCACTTATAGCACAAGCATCTTTGTAAAAACTGAATTCTTGAGGATTTGTACAATTACCAACATTATTGGCATAATCGTGATTCCCTAGCCCCTCATAGACAGGTGCTCCAAGAGTTTTATAAACATTTTCATAATCATCATAGTTTTTTTGTTGTCCAAACTCCGTCAGATCACCATTGACAATATGGAATGCAGCCTTGTGCGCTTTTATCACACCAGCAACCTGCTCATTTATCTTTAACCATGGCTCTCTGTTTGATATTCCATTGGCATCACCAGAGTTTAAACGCCACGGTTGCGGATCAGCCATAATGATAGCAGTATAATTTTTTGTAAGAGACTTTTCTTTCATAGACCAATCCATGAATGCATCATGATGAAGCCTCTTGTCTCTTTTTATTTTTTCAGAACCAAGATTAAAACAACCAGAAAGAGTAAAAGCAATCACGGTGATTACCAATTCAACTTTATATCTCATAAACCTATCACCATAAAAACGTTACATATTTTTTATATTAAAAAATTCCTCAGAGACAATTTTTTTAGATTTTATTGTCAAAAATATGTCAAAAATTCGAAATAACGAAAGCAATGATCCTTCAATGAAGGTGCACTTTGATGATATAAAAGCACTGTTGATTTCAAGCCTTCAACTTCAAGAACTTTAATTGATTAAGATTTATAAGCTTGGGCTCTGGCTCTTTCAAATGTCATCGATACATCAACAGCTTATAAAAACTTAGTCGTATACTATTAAAATATCCCCAACAGGAGAAAAAATGTATTCTTATACTAGAGCGCCCAACTCCTTTAGATATCAAGATCAATTATATTATGATATTATCATAAATAAGGTATAAATAATCAAAAGTGCTAGCAACAGTGTTATAGTATTACCGTCATCATTCACTTTGATAAGCTATAAAAATGCAGAAATACTACAAAAAATACTATTATTACTTTATAAAAAATAATATAAATTATGTAAAGTATAATAATAGTTATAATTTATATAATGTAGATTTACAATAAATTTAATTATATAATATAAATCATTACAAGCACATTGTGTGTTAAATATAAATTCATACAAATTTAATATTATTTATTTTTTAATTTTGACAAAAAACCAAAAATGTCTTACCAAATAAAGAAAATTATCGAAATTAATAAAAATTATCCATTTTCACTTCTTCTTATGAAGTTTGCGGGGAAATGAATATTTTGGGGCTTTCATAAGGAGAATACTGGTGTATAAAACCTCCCTTTTATCATGCACGGCTGCGGCTGCTATCATCCTATTCAACATCCAGTTCACTGCACATGCTGAAACTCTTGGCGTTGCCAACGAAGAAAAAGATATATCCGGAAAAACGTACGAGACTATTTATGTAAAAGACAAAGGAAAAATCACCGGCAGTACTGTAACTGTAACTGGAAATGAAAACACAAATACAGACACAGGTAGCGATAAATATGTTGTAACAGTTGAAGGTGCTAACAGTGCGCTTGAATTAAATGGCTTAAATATTCAAGGCACTGATTCTGATGTTCGTTTCGGTATTTCTGTAAAAGACGGCGCTAACATCAACCTGACCGGGGGGAACATTACAGCTTCTCAAACTGGCGTTTATATTGATGGTAGTAAGAATAGTAGAAGTATACTGCAAAATGTAGTGATATCAGATAATAAAAATGAAGCATCATCACTCCTTGGAATAGAAATAAACAACGAAAGTTTAATTACTTTAGAAAATGTAACAGTTAAGCAAGCAGAAACTGGTATACTTGCGGATGACGTTTCTCAAGTTATAGTATCCGGAGGATCATTCGAGGGTAAAATGGATGGCGTATATGCTATGGGCGGCACCACCATTACTGTAGATGGCGGTACTAACATTACCTCATCTAATGGTAACGGACTCCATGCCGATGATGAAAATACCACCATAAAAATGACTGGAGGAAGCGTAACTGGAAAAGACGCAGCATTGTATACAAACGACGGTGGTCATATTAAAGTCACGGGTGGTACTCTAACAGCAAAGGGAGATACCACAAGTGCACCTACTACAGAAGGGGATAATCCTGCATCTAATAAGGGTACTAAAATTGAGAGTGGATTCGGCGCCTTGTCTCAAGGTGAAAACAGTGTGATTGAATTGTCTGATACAAAGATCAAAGATGCTACAATCGGGTTGAAAACACAAGAAAGTGGCGCAATCGCAATGACTGGGGGAAGCATTACAGCGTCCAAAGTTGGTGCATTCTTTTTGGATAGCAAAAGCAAAGAAAACGAACTGAAAGATGTAGTGACATCAAGTGGGAAAGATGATGCGCCACTAATCAATGGAATCAAGGCAACTAACAGTAATGTCACTTTAAATAATGTAACAGTGACTCAAGCAGCAGCCGGTATATTTGCAGATCATGATTCGACAATAACAATCTCGGGAGGATCATTTCATGCACAAAATACAACAATATCTGCTCAAAACGGCAGCGCCATCACTTTAACCAACAATGCAAACATTACATCATCTGATAACGTTGGACTCTATGCAAACAGTTCAAACTCCTCCATCAGCATGACAGGAGGAACCGTCACGGGGAAAGGTAATGCATTGGTTGCTGAAAATGGTGGCCATATTACTGTTGCAGATGTAACCCTAAAAACAAATGATAGCGATAAGTCATCTGGTGTATTTTCTAATGGTGAAGGCAGTGTAGTTGAATTGCTTGAGGGAACAACGATTAGTAATAGTGAAATTGGACTTACAACAAACGATGGTGGCGCAATAAACATGACTGGAGGAACCATTAAAACTTCTCTAGTTGGTGCCAGCTTCTTAAACAGTAACAGTGGTGAAAACAAGCTAGAAGGTGTGAAGATATCGAATAGTAAAGACGATGCGCTACTAAACTTTGGAATAAAAGCAGACAAAAGTACCGTTGTTTTAAATAATGTAGAAGTGACTCAGGCAGCCGCCAGTATAGTTGCAAATGATCACTCAACAATAACGGTCTCAGGAGGATCATTTAGTGGACGTGATGTAGGAGGAAGCGCCGAAGCCAGCAGTACGATTATCTTAAAAAACAATGCTAACATTACATCATCTGATGGCGGAGGACTCCTTGCAGACGGTTCAGGATCTAAGATCATAATGATGGGAGGATCCGTAGCCGCGAACGAAACAGCGTTATTCGCAATCAACGGAGGGCATATTGATGCCACAGATGTTGCTCTAAAAACAGAGGGAAAAGGAAACGGTGCATTTGTAAGTGGCAATGACAGCACAATTCAATTGCATGGTGATACAATAATTAACAATACTTTGGGCGGCCTTGGAGCAGTTGACGGTGGTAAAATCACCAGCAAAGATTTAACAATAATCGGTGGTGAAGCACTTGACGGCCCCGACAACGAACGCACTGGTATATGGACATCGGACTCTGGTAGTGAAGTTAGGTTAATGGGCAAAACAACCATTCAAAATGTTGATGAAGGGTTTTATGCAGACGGTGGAAGTCAAATCATTAGCGGAGATTTAACAATAACTGGTGGTGAAAGTAAAAAACAAACCGTTGCTGTAAACGTTGAGGAAACTGATAGTTTAATTAAGTTAAATGGTAAAACAACCATTCAAAATTTTAATGTTGGTCTTTTTGCAGGAAATAATAGCACAATTAAGATGGTTAATGGCGCTATTGATGCTAATTCCAAAGGCCTAGATACCCAATCCGTCGCCCTTCAGAATGGGAAGCAAAATAAAATAGAAGCAAAAAAAGCTGCAATGGTTGTAATAAATGGCGGACATATTGATCTGACAGATGTTTCTGCCACAGCAGAAGTTGCCGGTTTACAATTCGCAACTTTCTCCGATAATAATCCGAATAGCTCGCATGATCCACAAAAATATCATAGTAATGAGATCAATCTGACCAATGCAGAGCTTCATGCTGAAAATGGTACAGGAATTTTTGTTGGAGCTTTTACTAACGATAACATGGAAGATATTCCAGGTTTGTCAATCGGTACAGTCAATCTCAAAAATTCAGAAATCCATGCTGATGTATTGTTAGGAGATGGTCTTTTCGAAGATCCAAAATCTTGGAAAAATGACAATTATTGGAACAATAAAGAGGTTAAAACGATCTCCAACGGCACCTTCACATTAAGCGCTGATCAGTCTATTTTAGAGGGCAGAGCAAATATTGCTAAAGACAGAAATGTGCACTTTGATCTGAAAAACAATACAAAATGGACGTTGAAA
>NZ_JBHIPV010000034.1:0-6053 GCF_042196165.1 Bartonella sp. AP20NXHL
ATGTCAATTCGATTTCAGAAATCAGTTTCTTTTGTTTTCTGGCAATATATTTCATTGCTGTCTCTAACTGATCTTCTATACCAAATTCACGACGGTTCTGGATTTCTTCTGATTTCACCGTATCACTTTTGGCAATGCGTTCGCTTAAAGCAGGGCTTGCCATAATCATTTGGTCAAGACGGGTTTTGGACAATTTCTTCGCTGTCTCAACCGTTGGCGTCACATAAAGGACAGGTCCCGGACTATAATGAATGGCATAACCGCAAAAGTTCAATTCTGCTTCTGACATGCCGATCTGCGTCCCTTTCATGACAATTGTTATTTCAATTGGCACGTAAGAGGAAAGGTTATCCATGATTTCGCGCAAATAAGGGGTACGCTTTGTTCTCCAAAGCCCAGGCTCAGCACTTGCTACGGTGCTAAGGTATCTATTCCCGCCCATTGCGAAACCTTGTACGGTGGGTCTGGTTGTCATGCGTCATTGGCATTGGCGAAAAATTCTTCGACTGCATTGTCATCCATTATTCGTTTCTTGCAAGTTCTCTAACTCTGGAGAATGTGGATCATGACAAGGCACTGGAATATTAACCGCTTCAAGCAAAGCTGTTCTCATAGTGTAATCAATAGCACCAATAAGGCTGGCTGTATCACATCCAACTTGTGCAGCAATGCTTGCACCAAAACGATGAGGAAAATTCAACATATGACATTACGGTGCGCTCTTCCAAACTCACGAGCTGCCTTTTCATTTCTTCTCGATCAACAGTGGTTTCGCGTAGTCGTTCAAGGGCAATTTTTTCGCTTTCAAACGCAACTTGCATTCGCTCCAGTTTTATCTTGTATTCATTGGCTCCATCTGTGGAAGCTTGTTTGATCTTTGTCCGCGGTTGTCCATCAGGCGCTAAAAGTGAAGCAGGGCGCTTTGTTGGATTCTCATTCCAGATGGCTGTGGCAAGGGCTTCATTGACAGAACCATCTTCAAAAAGAGCCGCATCAAATTTACCTGTCTTTATCCGAGAAACCACCGCATTATGTGAAACACCCATCTCTTCGTAAACGCATGAACCGATATCCCCTCACGATACTTCTTATCCATAGTTGCTCTTTGCCTTGATATTTTTCCCATCTTGAGGAATGGGGTTTTCGGCGTATCAGGATAAAGAAAGCTTTACGTCACGAACTGAAAAACGGGCTTCAATGCGATAAGGAGACATTTTACATATCATACTGTACACACTAAATTCGTTATTTATCAATGTGTTAAGTGTACAATGTACAGTCAAATTGAAAATTCTGTCGCTAGCGATAGTTCGCGCTCGCCTGCCCCGCAACAGATCCAACCCGCTGGGAAGTAGATTTTACATTGATTTTATTGTATTTTTTCTGAAAAAAACCAAAACGAAAGTGATAATCTGCTTTAAAAATTACAATTAAAGTGAGTAATGTGTTGACATAGCTTAAGAACATTATTTAGCTTTCTTATTGGCGGCATATTCTTGACGAGCAAGTTGGTACTGTATGTTTTTGATTAGTCTTTCATTGGCTTCGTTTACAATAGCACTTGCAATTTCTGGCTTGGACATCACTTTAGCAATTGAAGGTCCTTCTTGTTTTGCAATGGGGAATTGATCTCCGTCATCTCTTTGAAACACATTCCCTCCCATTTTCAATTCAACACGCTTTGGAAAATTCCCACCTTTGATAAAAGCATGGGGTAAGATTTCTTTCTTTCCAAACATTTTGTATGTTACGCTGTATTTTGTTTCTCTTGCTTGAAAAAATTTAAGAGGTATCGGTGTTCCAGAACCAATGATATCTGTCTCGAGAAACCTTGCTGTCGCTTTTTCTTTAATATACCCCCCCTTTTTTGACACGCTTTGATTGGGCAGATGAGATGTCGCAACTTGCTTTTCAGTAAAGCGTTCAACTTGTTTTGCTGCGGTGTTTAGAGCATTACGCAGAGCCCAGTTAAGGCGTGGTGCTTGAAGACTGGTGAAGGTATCTTTTGCCTGTTGAAGATACCATTTTTGGTGGATGATTAATTTCAACGTCTAAGCCTTTTTAGGGGTAGGTGTTGATGACTTGGAAGTTTTAGATTCCTTTGGTTTTTCGAGTGAGGTTTCCTCTGTCACTGGTTCAGATGATGTTTGTACAGCTTCTTGTTCTATTTTCTTAATTTGTTCAACCGCCTTGTCAGGTTTTGCTGTTGTCTTGACTCCAACAAAAGGTTTTACAGCATTAGCGCGCTTGAGACGTGCGTAGACTTGATTGGAAACTTCAACAAATGGATTATTGGGTGTTGATGGTTCAAATCGAACAGTGCTTTTATTGTCTCCAATAACACACATTGGCTTAGTGATGACAGCTTTCATCAGTGCTCCTTTTGAGTCATAATTAATGACATCATTAGTCAAATATTAATTTTTGTTATTTGAAAAATAGATTAGCCAGAACTAGCAAGAAAACAGGGCTTTCTAGCTACTTTCAAGTTCACATTTTACTGAATTTTTAAGGGATATTTTTGAATTTTAGACGCAATTCAACTAGTGCCGTGCTGTTATTCAATACTATTTTTTACACCATGTCAACAAAAAAATCTATATTTTTTATTTTAAAATAGAATATATAGATTTTTCTAAAACATTTTAGATTTTATAAATTATTGTGAAATTATTATAGGAGGGAAAGACAATGACAGGTCCAGAAATATTAGATGCCATGTATATAATATCAATGATAGTTATATCCCTCTTAACTATAGCGTTTTGTTTGCCTGCCGCCTTTTGATTTTCATTAATAGTTTTCGGATCATATGCAATTACACGCTTTTGCAAAAAAAATCGAGAGTGAGAAATTTTTCCAGATTGATGAGCTAAATATTAAGCTCGTGACGGGCTGCTGTTGCCAAAAAAGCAGATCTTGTTAAACCTCTCTCTTGTGCACAATTATCAATTGCACGTAAAAGCCCTCGTTCAATTGATATATTTGTGCGTACCACTTCTGCATCATTTTCAATAAAGGGGACTTGTATTAAAAAAGCTCCTTCTGACAAAGCTGTTTTGACAGATTCCCGTTGTATGACGTCTTCAAATTTTGAAGGAATAGGCACTCTATCTATATCTTCACAATAAAGTTGGAGTGCTTCTGTTGCATTTGCGATTAAATTTTCTTCCTCATCAGCAGCAGAAAAAAGTTCCTCAAAATCAGGAAACTGAACACCAAAAGCAGAGTCTTCATCTTTATGAACAAGAGCAAAAAATCTTTTCATTCTTCTTCTCCTTCTTTTAACCAGCCTGCTTGTTGTGCGATAGAACGTGCTGTACCAATCGGAAGATTTTTTTAGGATGTGGAACGATAACAACCTTATCATCTTTTTTAAATTTATGATGAGAACCTTTTACTTTGATAAGTTCAAAGCCATCACGCTTTAATTTTGCAATGATTTTTCGGCTATCTTGTTCCATTACCTAAACTTATAATGTGTAAATATATACACATTTTAATGATTTTTCATCTGATGTCAATTCTTTTTTAACGGCTAAAATGCTTATGAAGCGCATTAAGAACAATACGCAAAGAATTAACAAGATGTGTTAGCGATTGATCTTCTATAACAAGATATTGTAATGCAGCATAAAGATTATACTGTCTATAGAGGTGTTGTGTTTCTTTGATAATCTCTTTCGTCTCTTCATAACAATGAGTTGCTCTTTCAATCCACCGTTTTTGTGCCTCCTCATTTGATGAAGGAGTAAAGTTATCATAAATTGCATTAGGCAATCCTTTTGCACATAGGTAATTGTTTTTCACTTCAAGATATTTTTGCGCATCATCATATTGGTCTTGATTGATTTCGCCTTGCAAATAAAGCCGCCCGATATAGGTACCGGAAAGCGGACTTTTAGCCTCTTCTATGGTCAAGCCAAAGCGTTTGGCACGCATTTCAATTGCCAATTTATCCATGGGTTCATGCGGTGTTTTTGCTCGTGAGATGCGTCCGTTTGGTTCTCTGATACATCCTTTAATCCGTGGACGACCACGTTTTGCACGTTTTTTTCTTTTTGTCATATTTTTTTTCAATCAGAATGGGATAGCATTATTAAGAGATGTGCTATGATCAGCAGCACCTGAAGCGATGGCATAATGTTGAGAAGTAATGGGTGAAGGGGTAGGGGATGCTGATTGATCTTTCTTTGCATCAAGCAAATACAATTCGCCTTTGAATTGCGGTAAAATAATCTCTGTTGTGTAACGGTCATGCCCATTTTTATCTTGCCATTTGCGTGTCTGTAATTTGCCTTCTACGTAAACCTTTGAACCTTTGTTTAGATATTGAAGTGCAATTTTTGCCAAATGTGGATTAAAAATCATAACAGAATGCCATTCAGTCTTCTCTACTTTTTGATGTGTATTTTTATCTGTATAGCTTTCAGAAGTTACCATACGAAAATTAACCACTTCTGCTCCAGAATTCATTGTTTTGCTTTCGGGATTAGCACCAAGGCGCCCGATTAAAGTCACTTTATTTAGCATATTTGTAGCCCCATTAGATTAGCAATTTATATATACAAAATCTTAGCATAATTTGCTTATTTTTTCAATTATTTCAAAAGTATATTATTGTTTTTTAACATATAAAATTATGTTTACGGTGTATAAAATAAGGAGATCAAGGTATTTTATTTTGCAAGCAGCGTTTCTTTTCCGTTCTCACCATGAATTCCTTGAACACTGTTAGATCTTGTTGTGAAAGACACTTAAAATTTCTAACAAACGTGCTAATAATTTCACGGTTAAGTGGATCAGAAGAATTCATTATAAAATTCTTTCGGCAAATGTCAGCCTCTTTTCTTCAAAGAGAAGCCATGTTTTGATCTAAAGCGTACAGCTTTATGATCTTTTCTTCCATTCCTACTGGAACAGATTTTTTGCCAATCTCAACAGAAGATAAAAATGCTACAGAGATGCCTAGTTTATCAGCCATATCTAAGAGCCTTTCAAAGCGATCAAGGCGAATTTTGCGTAAAGTTTTGCCAAATGGTGTAAGCATGTGATTAAAGCTCCTATTCATGCAATCAAGCTGCTTTAAGACGTGATATTGTGTTTTTTTCTAAGAATTGAGGCATTTTGATTTTTGGTGAAAAAATCATCAGTTCAGTAGCTTTCCTTTTCTCTTGTAGAGAATATTGTAAGCTAAATTCTATTGAGAGATATTGCCTATACAATAATTTAATTTCTTCAACGTTGTCATAAGTAATTAGCCAAGGTGCCGTCACATGTTGGGAGATGACATTCTCTAAATTGTGGTGATCATTAGCTTTGTAAAACCAAGTATAAAGACCTTTTCCTTTTTTAAAATAAGGAGGGTCCATATAAAAAAAGGTGTTTTCATCAGTTCCATAACGCAGCAAAAATTCCCGTGCATTTAAACGAGTTAAATGTATTTTATCTTTTTGTTCACTTATGCGAAGAATGCGTTCAATTATATTCTCTTTGTTAAATCGGCAATCTATTTTATAGGTACCGCTTTGTCCTTTTTCTCCAATTGGTCCAGCATTTTTAATAATTCCAGATCTATTTGTGCGATTCAAAAAGAGTGCTGCGAATCCTGCGCTAAGCACATCTGCACTTGCAGGAGAAATTTCTTTTGTATGTACCATTCTTCTAAGTTAATGGTCGTTATATTGATTTTTTCTATTAATTCTTTTGTCTTGTGCAAAACGCAATACCAAAAGCTCCAAATGAATAGATCAATATCGTTAATGTGAATATCTTTAACATCACCATTAAAAAGAAGCTTTAAAGCAAGTCCGCACCCGCCAGCAAATGGCTCTCTATAGGAACAGCCATTTAATGCATTTTTCTCAAATATTTCTTTGACTTTTCCATACAGTGCAGCCTTACCGCCTGGATATCTCAATGGTGAGCAAACATGAGTCATTGTTACGCGCCTTTTTCAATGATGTTTTGATGTTTTTGTTGATTTCATCTATGAACGTTGAGAAGAGACAACGCCATTTAATCTAAACAGTTTTATAAAATCGGAAATTTTA
>NZ_JBHIPV010000035.1:0-5830 GCF_042196165.1 Bartonella sp. AP20NXHL
TCTTTAAAACTCTTTAAAAAAAATAAATTGGTACAAAACCTAGTGTCAAAATATACAAAACCCGCTGGCAAGCTACACCGAACCTTAAAAAAGATTACACAGAATCAAAAAGTTATAGCACGATAAAAGTGCTGTGGCGGAGGGGGTGGGATTCGAACCCACGGTACAGTCTCCTGCACGCCGGTTTTCAAGACCGGTGCCTTAAACCGCTCGGCCACCCCTCCAAACTAGATATGCTTTTTGACAAATTTCTTGTAAAAGGTCAATCATTTTAATACGCATTTTAAAGCGTTCTTTGTAAAACTATTTAAGTTTCAATTAAAATAATTTTTCATAAGTTAATTCTTTGAGTGTGTTATCTAAGAGTTTCATTTCTAAACATGATAGTTTTTTCTGAAAAAATGAAAGGTAATTATGATATTTATCATTTTTTTCCTGTTTAAAAGTTTTTTATAAAGCAATATTTTTTTAAAGTTCTAACAATCGTTTTCGTAATAATAAGAAATGTTTAGTTGAAAATGTTTGATAAATTATATTAAATTCCGGTCGTGTATTTTTGAATTATTTTACCTTTCCAGATATTTATTTTATTTAGATCGTTCATATTGGCGAAAAGAAAATGTTATTACTCTAACAGTTTATGAGAGATAAATTTGTAAGAATGACATATATATTCAAGGAAAGTTTTTATTGAGTTTAAATTAAGTATAATTCAATAAGAAAGCTCTTTAAAAGATTTTAATTTTTTAAATAAAAATATTCAGATATTTAGTGCGTCTAAAGAGTACCTTGGAGGGAATGGCTGATTTGCACTATTTGAATAAAATTTTATGTAAGATTTGCATCGATAGTTTAAAATTTTTTCTAGATATGACTGGAAATTAGGTATATTTATAATGTTTTTTCTGTGGGATAAGCAAAAAGTTAATTTGAATGGAAGAAAAAATTATTGAGCAATACACTTAGATCAATAGATAATTTGTTAAGGTATTACATAGTTTTTCAAGAATAGAACTTAAAAATGCTAAATTATGCAGAAGCAGAAAGCATAAACTTTAACAGACAAGGTTTTAAAAGCCGATTCATTTACAAACATGTGTAAAATAAAAAATGGTGCCCCCAGAGAGCGAATCAGGCTTTAGCAACAAGATTCAAAGTATATAAAGATGTATAAGGGCGTATTGATGTCTATAGCTTTTTATGATTCAATAAAAAAATTAAGTATTAAAGGAACAATCTCAAATCAGAAATTAAAGGTGGTCTAAAAGGTGGACCAAAAAAGGTGGACGAGCAATGCTTGAAAAGGTGGACGAGAGGGGACGTTAAGTGAGGGCAATTCATCGGTTATCAGCATTACTTGTAAAGTCCTCTCTACAAGGAAAATATTGTGATGGGGCAGGGCTATGGTTGAATGTTCGAAAAGACAATACACGCTCTTGGTTTTTTCGCTATACGCACCATAATAAGCGCCGTGAAATGGGACTTGGTCCTGTTACGAAACTCTCTTTAAAAGAAGCGCGTGAGCTTGCAAGATATTATAGTGATATTCTTAAAGAAGGCAATGATCCTATTGTCTTTCGAGAACAGACTATTTTAAAACAGCAAAGCAATATTTTTCAAGAAATTGCAAAAGCGGCTTTTGAAAGCAAAAAAGCAGAGTTGAAAAATGAAGGTAAAAACGGCCGCTGGTTTTCTCCACTAGAGTTGCACGTGATTCCACACATAGGCAAATTACCTATAGAAAAATTAACAGCCAATATCATTCGCAATGTTCTAGCACCCCTTTGGCATGAAAAAGCAGACACAGCGCGAAAAGCGCTTAACCGTATCAATATTTGCTTGAAATATGCAGCGGCTCTTGGTTTAGATGTTGATCTACAGGCTTGTATGAAGGCACGCGCGCTTTTAGGAA
This sequence comes from Bartonella sp. AP20NXHL, assembly GCF_042196165.1. Lineage (NCBI taxonomy): Bacteria > Pseudomonadati > Pseudomonadota > Alphaproteobacteria > Hyphomicrobiales > Bartonellaceae > Bartonella > Bartonella sp. AP20NXHL. The sequence continues at coordinate 1,913 of NZ_JBHIPV010000035.1, forward strand.
AACCACGTACGACTTCAACAAATATTCCTGCTATGCTATGGCAAGAGGTTCCGGCATTTTATCAAAGCTTAGATGATAAGATCCTTTCAAATTTAGCATTGAAGTTACTTATTTTGACGGGAGCACGGTCATATTCATTGCGCTATTTGCGCCTTGAACAAGTTGACAAAAATATATGGACGATACCAAAAGAAAACATGAAAGGTATTGTAGGAAAAGTTTCAGACTTTCGTGTGCCACTGAGTGATGAAGCTTTGAGAGTTATTGAAAAAACTCTCCCCTTTGAAAAGAATGGTTTCCTCTTTTCTGGTCTTACGGGCAAGCCAATTTCTGATGCCACCATGGCAAAGTATATGACAGTTTGTGGTTTGACTTATCGTCCCCATGGTTTTCGTTCAAGCTTACGGGATTGGATAGCAGAAACAACGTCAACACCATTTGAGATTGCCGAAACTGTTCTTGCCCATTCAGTTGGAAGTTCAGTGACAAAAGCTTATATGCGAACGGATTTTTTGGAACAACGACGTGTTCTCTTAGAACAATGGGCATCTTTTATATCAGGAACTACTTGACAGGATTATAACAATGTTTCTATTGTCGAATCAGATGCCTGAAAAACGCCTTAAATCGATAGCGGACAGATTGCCGACACAATCTCTTCTTCGCACATTAAAGGCTTTGACTCATTATATGTTACACGCATATAATGGCTTTGTCGGGTGTAGTTACGCTATACAATACCCTTTATGGGAAAAGCATAACCGACGGATTATCGACCGTGTTTTTCAGCACCAGGCACTCTTTTATTGAGTGTCAGTGAAAAACATCTAATCGATAGGAGTTCATCATGAACACTCTTATAAAAATATCAGAACAAGTCATTGATCAGCAAACCATTCAAACTGTTAATGCGCGTGAATTGCATACGTTTTTAGAAGTTAATATACGCTTCAACGATTGGATTTCACGACGGATTGAAGAATATTCTTTTCAAGAAAATCAGGACTTTGTGAGTTTTACTCAAAAAAGAGTAAAACCTAATCCCTTTCAGGAAAATCAAAGCTTTGTGAGTTTTGGTAAAAATTTACCGAAACCTAAAGGCGGGTCGTCCAAGTACAGAATATCATATCACTTTAGACATGGCGAAAGAGCTCTCAATGGTGGAACGTAATGAGAAAGGACGTCAAGCACGCCGTTACTTTATTGAGTGTGAAAAGAAACTAAGAAACCAATCTGTTGATTATGATAATGATACGCGCTTTGATTTGCCAAGCTATTGGGAAGGTATGAACGCTGGCGAAAAAAATTTATATCTTTTAGGTCCTATTCATATGCGTCTTCTTGATGCCTTCAGAGTAGATGAAGAGAACAGAAAATACAAAGCTCTCATTAAAGAAGCAAAACAGGTCTTAGAAAAATCTGTTACGAAAGCCGCTTAGTTTAAATCACAATCCATCTCCCCGTTTTAAAAGTGGGGAGGGGGTGAAGTTTTAATTTTTGAAATCTACTGTTTTAAATGCGCAAAGAGGTTGTCTCGCGCATCTAAAAATTAAACCTTTAATGTAGAAATAAATGCTTCATTCCTTAATTTTGCATCCTGCAATAAATCATTCCATTCTATTATTTCAACGGTTCCTCGAAAATCACCTTGTAGAAGAGTAGTTCTCCCTCGCCCATTAGCTGTTTTCTGCCATGTCGACGTTTGCGTTTTAAGTTCACCTTCTATATCGGCAATAATATAACAATAAAAAACACACTGCTCTGAAATCTTTATTTTCTTATTATCAAATGTCTTTATACTTTTTCCTTTAAGTTCGTTAAGGTATATGTTTATTTGTTCCATGGGGGTGTAACCCGTTTTATATGTTTTCTGACCTGGTCTTTTAAACTCCACCAACATTAACTTGTCCAGATCTGCATCAAGACGACCTTCAAGTCCTAGAGCATGCAATTTATCATAACATAATAAATCAGGACGAATTCTTTTTGTACTATTCTTCGCGATTTTTTTGATAGACACATCCGAAGCGAAGTATTTTGTAAATGTTAATCGCTCATCAATAATCCATAAATCATGCGTTAAATTTTCCTGAGATTCAGGATCATCGCCCCGAACACGCATTGGACAAATAAGTTCATGCAATGTTTTCTCTAGATGCGGGACTTCTTGACCATTAACATTTTTCTTAACCTCTATTATTAATTCTCCTAAAATATCAAGTATAACTTTACGACGTATAACATACTCTGCTAACTGTCTTGTTTCTTCATCTTTAACTTCTTTTGCAAGTTCAGAAATTTTTTGGGAAAAGCTGTATGTATTAGTATTCCCTTTAGTAATTTCACGGTATATGTTTTCAATTCTCAAATTTTGCTTTTTTTCTCTTCGAAGCTTATGAATAGCCAGTGTCTTAACAAAGTCTTCTGTATCCTTTGCAGATTTAGGAAGTTTTTCTAATAGTTTTTCATAATTATCAAAACAATAGGAAGGATGTGTTCTACAAAATTCTTTTAATTTATTTAAACGTTTTTCTTCGTATTCTTCATTTTCTGGAGCAAGAACGCTATCTACAATATTGTTAGCAACGGAACGTAAAATATTTTTCAATATTTTATTCTTAAAAGAAAAATGCGTTCTTTCTTGATTAACTCTATCATCTAAATACTGACCACTTATGCAACCATGATACACTAGCCCTTGGTCTCCAAATTTTCCGAAACCAATAAGGTTATCGATGCTTTCAGTAGTCACAGTACGATCATGTGCGAAAAGATGTAGATAGTGGTTCTTCCCTTTAAAGTTAAGGTTAGCATCCGCCATACAAATAAAATTACGAATTTTTAATAAACCAAAATCTGCGGTTTCAAGTGTAATCTCTCCCCTATTTTCTACTAAATATTTTTTAACTTTCTGCGCTAAATTGACAGACATCTGATCATCACGAAAAGTTATTTGAGGAAGTTGTTCTAAAATTAAATCTGAAAAAAAATGTGCCCCAATATGATCGATAATTGCTTCAGTTTCGCGTGGAAAATGTTTTTGGTACGCTACATCTCTTAAACCGGTAAAAATAATTTCTGTCCGGTTACTTCTTGATTAATAAGAGGTATTTTTGAATGATCAAGAATCTGATTTTCCTCTTCCAAACAAAATGTAAAGCTTCTCTGGTAAAGCTGATCTTCTTCAAGGAATATACTTTTAACTCGTATTTTCTTAAAGGCATCCAACCATAGCAGCCGCCCAACTCCTTTTCCTCCTTTTTCTAATTTAAAATTAGTATCTACAGTGCAAAAAGCTTGAAAGTGCTCATCATCCAATCCTACACCATTGTCTTTAACTATAATTTCAAGTGTTTCATTTTTATCTATATCTTTGATTTCTATATCTATGTTACCCGCGCTTTTGTAATCTTCTTGCTTAGAATCTTCAAGCGCGTGAATAGCGTTGCTTACCGCTTCAAAAACAGGCTGCAAAGCTTCCATTTCAGTGGACGGTTTAGGAAAACGACGAACTCTTCCAGCAAGATTTTCTTTCATAGAAAACTTTTCAGTTTTATTCTTTTCTTGTTTTTGAACTGCGACGTTTTCCATAATTATTCCCACCTTTTTAGCCGATAATATTACGAAATATACCTATTAAACGCACGTATATTAACAATTTGTTATTATTATAGAACAAATTTTTAATTCTTTGAAATCCACTGTTTTAAATGGGCGAAGGCATTCTCTATCGCCTCCATGAGACGAGCAAAATTAAGAAACCATTTGCTAAAGAATTTCGCGCGTCTCAGAGTATGTTTAGAGTCGGATATTTGGTTTTTGTGTAAAAATACTTACTAATGCATCCATAATACGTGAAAAATCAAGCGCTAATAAGAGTATAATGAGTACAATCCATTTCGTATAACGCGACATCAC
>NZ_JBHIPV010000036.1:0-5565 GCF_042196165.1 Bartonella sp. AP20NXHL
ATGGTTATAGAAGCCGTAAGGACACTTTCATGCTTTAAAACGTCTACCTTTAAAGCAAATACATAAAAAGCTGCACGCATAGTGCAGCTTTTTTGCAAAATTTTCTTGATTTTTCATGCTTTTCAACACAACAAGAATTTTTGAAATCCACGTGAAGCTTTTATAATCGTGAGAAACAAGCTTCAAAATAAAAGATTTTTTTCAATAATTCTATTTTTTTATGTTTTTCCTTTAAAAAACTTCTTAAATGAAGTGTTGACTCCATCGATTATATATATGCCATTACAGCATAACAAATATGCGGCTCTTGCTCTATTTTTCCATTTAAGCCAAACGAATTTCACAAAAAAATATTTCTCTACGATCAACAACTTTTCTCAATGTGGAAAACATATCAATCTTACATCTCATGTAAGAGGGAGCATTATGCGGTTAACATTTCATCCACACACAATATGAGAGAATAAGTTGAATTCTCTGATACAAAGGGAATACCAACCTACCAAATTATCTATTCTCAACAAAGCAACACTCTCACCACTTCAATACCAGTATTTTAGTTTGAGTATACGAACACAATTTACATTCTAGATTAAATGTATCAAATAAATAATGAACATAAAATCTATGAATAAACAATGGTTTAACTTTACATGCTTCAAACAAAGGACAAAATTCTATAATCATGCGTTATTAATTCTTTTGTAAATATTTTTATCAGATATCAAAAATCGTACCATTGCTTTCAATACAAGAAACCGACATAAAAAGTTTCATATTGAATGACCAAATAGTTTTTTTACAAATTGCGACATTAGAGCAAAAGCTTCATTGGCTAATTATACGAAAAAATAAAATAGAAAATGCATTTTAATAAATATAAAAGCAAATTGTTTTATAAAAGAATATGTAAAAAACCATAGATCACCTTATGATCATGTTATTTATGATTCAGATATTGAGTTTAGTTTTGCACAATCGTTTGAAAAAAACGATGAGATTAAAGTTTATGCGCAATTGCCTAAATGGTTTAAAATTGATACACCTCTTGGATCATATACTCCCGATTGGGCTGTATTATTCGAGCAAGATGGGCAAGAAAAACTGTATTTTGTTGTGGAAAGCAAAGGAAGTATTTTCGAAGACATGTTGCGCGATCTGGAAAAAGCAAAAATCCATTGCGGTCATGAACATTTCAAAGCTTTGGGAGAAAATACCCAATATATTGTTTCTGATAATTATGAAACTTTTATCGATCAAGCACTTCAAAAAGATACCATAACAACTTGAAAAAATGTTTGGGCTATGGAAACAACCCTCCCCTGTTGTTTATAAAATGCACCTTTTTCCTACTCTATAATTTACAAGCCCTTCCTTATAACCGATTTTAATTTTTATTAAACAATCAAGAGATTGTCGAATATTTTCCAGAAAGGGCTGCACATTTAAGAAAAGAAAATTATAAACTATTGAGAATACATTTGACACCCAAACAATCATTTAAGCATAAAAAATGATATATAAACAAACATTGGATTTTTAAGTCAATAATTTGATTTATAAAGATTTTCACATTTTCCATGTTAAATAATAAATGCAAATGGAGCAGGCATGCACGTCTCGTGTAGGTTCTGCTTTTGCTCTCATGCAAAGTGAATTGACAGAAAACAGACTCCTCGATAAACTCATCAAAATCAGCTTAACTGATGGCTTCATTTTGGAGGAAGAGGGGTTTGTACACAAGAGAAGCATTTGGGGACCATCAGCACTTCCAATCACATTCATTCCAATATCAAAACCGCAGACATCACAAACACGTGTTAATTTTTAAAAGTCTGTGAATGGGGCGCAACCAATGTTTTAAAGAACATCTGTAGGGAGCACGATCATGCAAAAGGTAGATTCCTATACAAAAACAGAACGGTATGTCATATATACCGTCATTATTTCCAGCATACTTCCTCTGCTGGACGGAAGCATTGTTAATGTCATCCTTCCTAACCTTGCGCATTATTTTTCCGTGGAAGGAAATAATATACAATGGATTGTAACATCCTATTTTCTCGCCACCGTGCCAGGACTACTGATGGCAGCTTTTGTGCAAGGAAGAATAGGTATCAAAAGCACTTGGTTTCTTGCAAGCTTCATTTTTATGCTTGGATCACTGGGGGTAGGATTAAGCTATAGTTTTCCAACCATTATATCTGCCCGTATCGTTCAAGGTTTTGGGACCGGTCTTTTGCTACCCCTTAGTCAAACCATCATTGCCTTACAATTTGGACAGACACGAGTGCGCCAAGCCATGGGCACCATAGCCGTACCAACAGTTTTCGCTCCTGCCTTTGGTCCGCTGGTGGGCGCCTCACTTGCTCAGTATGTCTCTTGGCGTTTGTTATTTTTTATTAATATTCCGCTTATTTTATTGGCACTCACCCTTGGAGCAAAACATTTAAAGAACAACGAAACAACAAAAACAAAATTTAACTTATTTGCATTTTTAGCGTTTTCCATATCGCTTCTTTCGTTTTTTTACCTCACAGAAGCCAGAAACATCAATAACAAAAATCACTTATATATCCTAGCACTTATAGCGGTGATATCTCTCATATTATTCATTGTTTCTAATCAGAAAGCAAAAAACAAATTAATCGTCTTTAGCGGATTTCAAAATGCGCGCTATACATTACTCATGATCATGGGGCTTGTTGCTTCATTTCTTTTTTATAGCTTCCTCGTTTATTTCCCACTAGCCATTGCCATGGAACAAGCCCATGAAAATAGCCTTCTCATCATCGGTGCCCTCCTAGCTCTGCAAGGGGTAGGAGCATGGATCGGAAGGAAATTTATTTACCAAAAATGGAAAGAAAAATCTCCCTTTTTCATGATAGGAATTGGTTTAGTGACATCAAGCCTTGGGTTATTATGCTTCGGCTATAATATAAGCATGGATGGACTTGGATTCTTGCTAAGAGGCATAGGACTTGGCATCGCCACCATTGTCTGCCTTTCCGCCCCCATCCAATATGTCAACAGTTTATACGTCAAAGATACAGCCGTTATCACACGCATATTACAGCAAATAGGTGGTGCCTTAGGGGGTATATTCGCTGGCTTTTTGATCCATTCTCTGACAGAAGAATACTTGTCCTTAAACCAAACATATATCGTATTCTTCATATTCTCTATCGCTGCATTTTTACTGTTTTGCCTAGCCCTCCTCTTATCGCGTAAAGAGAAGAATTCCGATTTATGATATGCTTTATTTGAACACCCTATCCATAACATTGGCAATGGCATATAAAATCATACAGCATTTACCACTTTTCGAGAAACCAACACACTGAGACCTTGACCACAGCCTTCATCATTTTTATGAAAGAACACTAAACCGATAAGCTCCTTAAGCTCTAAAATTGATCACCTCCAGTAACGTACGGTGTTTGTAATTTTATGATACCTCTGTGCTTTTAGATCCCTCTAAAAACCTCTTGAAATATGGGATTTTCTGATCAGACCTTTGCAAAGATCCACGAAATTAAGCACGCATTTCAATGCGGAATAGTTCCATAAATGCGCTAACAGACGCCCTACCGCACCAGCATAGAATATAGAACCCGCCCCCGCGCACGCCCCTATAAATGCTAATCATCTTTTACCACACACCGCGATGTGAAAAATCGCACTGTATTACAAACTTGATAATGTTATTCACCCCTTTTCAAAGTCATTGAATCACTATGCTTTCATAACAGCAATAGGTCCAAATGAAACTGAAGAGACAAAAACAGCTGGTAAAGCAGCATCTTCTCTCCATTTCATTGTTAACTGTTATAAGAAATCTCCCCCACTTTAATAAAAAAGCCCTCTCTCATTGAGAGGGAAATTTTAAAAACATTGAAAATCATGATGCACAATGACAGACAGCAAACCATCTCTAAAAAGACTGTTTCTTGATTTTCACAGCGTACTCTTAGATTTCTCTAACATTTTCCTGCCTTTAGATTTTCCTTATAAAATTTACGGACAAAAGAAGCTTTTCAGAACTCTTTTACACATAACTTCATTGCTTCAAGCTCCCTTACAGACACGATAAACGCGTATATTTCCATCTACCAAGTATGCGAGCTTCACAGCGGATATAATGAAAACAGTCTTTTTATAGAAAACCGTAAGCTTTAACGGAATAAACGAGATTTTAAACTAGCCTCCCGCATTACTCATTACTCTATACCGGTTATGCAAATAAAGAGCCACATCTACTTTTTCTGACAAGCAAAGAACACACACAACATTTAGTAACATGCCATTATTGAAATTCTTGTCACAAAACCTTCCGTTCAGGGATTATGCGCATTGCCTGCTTCCTTCTCTCTAATAAACAATCTGCCAATAAAGAATGTTATTGCAGTTACGATAATACAAAATTATACTTCTGTTCTCATTCTATATTTTTCCAATTATCACGCATTATTCACCCCCTTCACTGCTTCACTGTTATAACAATGAAAGGAGAAAAAAATTAAAACACAATATGGCATTTCTCTTTCACAAATCTTATATAAGCCACAAAATTGTTGCGCGACTTTCTAAGCAAGGTCAGACAATAAAATCATACTCTAAAAACCACTCAACATACCACTTTTTGATATTACAAAGATACAAAATGCAACTATCGTCTCCGCAAACAATATCTCAGAAAAACAAAATCCCTCCTGCAACAATTAGGGCACTCTCTCAAATATTACCAAAGTACTATTGGCCAGAGAATTTGGATGCCTTATTCTTTTATACACCATCTGCTCCTCATGAGTACCTAAGTGATGATAAAGAAGTCACGATTAAGAAACGACTAGACACAATCAATGTAAAATGCAATGAACCGCTTGAAGTCCTTGGTCCCCTGCTTGGTGATTTTTTGGACAGCGAGTTTCATAAGTTAGTCGGATTCATATTTCAAGACATACCAGAAGATCAAATGCTACAACAGCTTAAAACAGATCAACGTAAAGTTTTAGAAACGTTAAAGAAAGATGGATTAGAATATCAGCGTGGAGGGCATCTTATCAAGAAGGAGTTGACCTCCACACAAGAATTGCAAAAAGCTGGTCTCCTCTCGATGGAAGAGCTAAAAAAACTTATTGCAGAGAAAGAACTTTCAGCAGTAGAAATCGAAATAAATAGAGCATTAGAAAATATAGAAAAAGATCCAAGGGAGGCAGTTCTATTTGCAGCAAATCTGTTGGAAGCCTCTTGCAAAGCTTATCTCGACCACCATTCTATCCCATATGCAGAAAACGCCCGTAATAATCTGCCCGCTTTATGGGAAGAAGTCGTTAAGAAAGCTAAGATCCATCCCGAAGATATGAAGCAAGAAAACTTAAAAAATCAAGATCTAGATGAAAATGACTTAAAAATGATCGCATCCGGTCTGTATCAAATTGTGCGCGGTACTATAAAGTTAAGAAACAAGAAAGGTGCAGCGCACGGCCGCTCAAAAAAGGATTTTGAACTAATCAATCTCAAGCCTCGCCATGCGCGTTTAACTTTTAATGCCGCCCATTCTCT
>NZ_JBHIPV010000037.1:0-5060 GCF_042196165.1 Bartonella sp. AP20NXHL
CATATTGATGGAACCTTTAGTGCTAAAGAGCGTACAAAACAACTTGACTGGTTAAAGGAAGATGCGGGGGAAAATACGTGTCGTGTGCTAACCAATGTACGCTGTCTTTCTGAGGGTGTTGATGTTCCTGCTCTTGATGCTGTTCTATTCTTACACCCGCGAAAAAGTCAAATTGAGATTATTCAAGCAATAGGCCGTGTCATGCGTCGAGCAGAGGGTAAGAAAAGAGGCTATATCATTCTACCCGTTGGAGTACCGGCTGGCATTCCACCAGTACAAGCCTTGGAAAATAATACAAAATATGATGTCATCTGGCAAGTCGTCAATGCTTTGCGTGCCCATGATGAGAGTTTTAATAAAATAATCCACCATATGTCCATAAAACAGGACGTAAGCTATGCCCTTGATATTATTGTTCCTTCTCAAAAGGCTACCTCAGAAGATACAACTGTGGTTATTGATGACTTACCTATACGCTCAAAATCAGAATATTCAGGACTGAACATTGGATCACCAACTTATGAATCCTTTCACGGATATAAACCAGAAGAAGAATTATCCCTTTTTTCTCAATATCCGGATGTCATTAGAGCAGCTATTGTTAAGAGAAATTACGACCCTAGCTATTGGAAAAGATGGGCAACCAATGTTGCTGATCTTGCTCAAAATCATATCACACGCTTAACCGAAGTTTTAACAAAATCAGAAACGGAAACGCGGCGGGTGTTTAATGGTTTTATGACCGAATTACGTAACAATTTAAACACGACCCTCTCCGAAGAAAATGCGATTGAAATGCTTGCACAACATCTTGTGACGCGTCCAGTCTTTGATGCTTTGTTTGAGGGGCATCAGTTTGTTCAAGAAAATCCCGTCTCTTGTGCTTTACAACGTGTACTTAATATCCTTGATAAAGTTACTCTTAAAGAAGAATCTCAAGATTTCAGAACTATCTCTAGGAATGTACAATTTTACACACGAGGAACTACAAGTCTTGAAGCACAACAAAACTTAATTGTAAAGCTTTATAATGAATTTTTCCGTCATGCTTTTCCGCGTACGGTAGAAAAATTAGGAATTGTTTATACGCCCATTGAGGTTGTGGATTTTATCATTCATTCTGTTGATGATGTTTTACGCAATGAATTTGGAAAAAGCCTTGGTTCACGGGGTGTCTCTATTCTTGACCCTTTCACGGGAACGGGTACCTTTATTACACGGCTTTTACAATCAGATCTCATCAAACCAGAGGATATGGAATATAAATACCGTTATGATATCCATGCCAATGAGATTGTCTTACTTGCCTATTACATAGCAGCGATTAACATTGAATCGACCTATCATAGTATCATGAAAGGAGAATATATCCCTTTCAAGCATATTGGTTTGACTGATACGTTTCGGATGCTTGAAGAAAAGAATCTGCTGCAAAAATTATTCAAAGAAAACAGTGAATATTTAGAGCATCAAAAGAAACTGGATATCGAAGTTATTTTTGGTAACCCTCCTTATTCGATAGGACAAAAAAGCGAAAACGACAATGCAAAGAACACTCCCTATCCCATATTAAATAAACGTATTGGTGACACTTATGCCGCTCATTCAAAAGCAAGTCTTATGCAGGCGCTTTATGATAGTTACATCCGCGCCATTCGCTGGGCAAGTGACCGTATAAAAGACCGTGGTGTGATTGGTTTTGTTACAAATGCAAGTTTTATAGATACAAAATCTATGGATGGCTTACGCAAATGCCTCGTTGAAGAATTTAGCAGCCTTTATATTTTTCATTTACGTGGTAATCAACGAACCTCTGGAGAACTTTCTCGCAAAGAAGGTGGAAAAATTTTTGGTGAAGGTTCTCGTGCCCCTATAGCGATTTCTATTTTGGTTAAAAATCCAAATGCACAACAACATGGGAAAATATATTTCCGTGATATTGGAGATTATCTCAATAGAGAAGAAAAGCTTAAGACAATTAAAAAATTTGGTAGCATTAATGGTATTACACGGAGTAAACAAGGTTGGCAAATAATTACACCGGATAGGCATAATGATTGGATAAATCAACGTGATGACAGTTTCAAGACATTTCTAGCTTTAGGTGTTAAGAAAGGTCATGATACAAAGCTTTTTGAAACTTATTCCTGTGGCGTTCTAACCAGTCGTGATGCGTGGGCATACAACTCAAGTCGTAATGCTTTATCAAAAAACATGTACAACATGATTAACTTCTATAATAGCGAAGTGGAGCGCTTTAACGAAGCTTATGGACATGTTGATCGCAAAATACGTGAAAAGGCTATAGACAATTTCGTTAACGCTGATGCTACAAAGATCAGTTGGAGTAGTACTCTTAAACGAGAATTTATAAGAGAAAAATTATTTGAGTTCGAGGAGACGTGCTTTATTCAAAGTATTTATCGCCCTTTTACAAAACAATGGCTCTATTATAATCGTGCTTTCAACGATAGAGTTTCCATAATGCCATGTATATTTCCTATAGGAAAATCAGTTGAAAATAAAATGATACAACTTACAGGCATAGGAGCAAAAAAAACCTTTTCTGTTCTTATGATTAAAGCTGTGTCTGATTATCAGGTGATAGAAAACGGTCAATGCTTTCCGCAATATCTTTATGAAGATATTGTATCCTTAAAAGAGAAAAGTGAAAAGCAATCCCATTTATTTACAAACTCTATAGAGGAAAACAAAACAGCTGGTTTACAACGCCGTGATGCCATTACGGATGAAGGATTAGCACATTTTAAAGCCGCTTATCCTAATGAAACTATCACTAAAGATGATCTATTTTATTATGTTTACGGGATTTTGCATTCAGAAGATTACCGCACCCGTTATGCTGATAACCTCTCTAAAGAATTGCCTCGTATCCCTTGTGTAAAGAGCACTGAAGATTTTTGGAAATTTGTAACTGCAGGGCGTGAACTGGGGCATTTGCATATGAACTATGAAACTGTAGAACCTTATCCTGTAACCTTTAAAAAAGGTGATCCAAAACTCACTGATATCCCTAATCCTGAAAAATTCTATTATGTTACAGAAATGAATTTTTTTGGGAATAGTAAAGTAAAAGATAAATCGACAGTTTTTTACAACAGCAATGTCACAATGACAGATATCCCTCTTGAAGCTTATGAATATATCGTCAATGGTAAACCCGCTCTTGAATGGGTTATGGAACGGCAATGTGTAAAGACTGATAAAAAGAGCGGCATTGTTAATGATGCCAATCGCTATGCTGTTGAAACCGTTGGAAACCCTGCTTATCCTTTGGAGTTGTTTCAAAGGGTTATTACCGTAAGTTTAGAAACAATGAAAATCGTTAAGAACTTACCAAATTTGGTATTAAGAGAAACTGAATAACTTATAAAGCATGCTTACAAATGGGTATGATAAACTCGTAAGGGGTATAGAGCTTATAACTGTAGTCTATACCCCTTTATACATTGCTTGCATACAATCTTTAAAAGGATAATTTATCATGCGTTATTCTAAAAAGAAGAAACTTGCACTTTTAGATACTCTTATTTGGATTGCCTTTAAGAGGTTATATCGTAATCTAAAATGAGTGCTTTATTGTTTTCAAAAGCTTTGTTTAAGGAGAGTTATATATATATATATTCATTTTGCTTATAGGTTTTGAAGGTGTAAAAATCGTCAAAACCCCCTCAAAACGTATATTATTAGTTGAATTTATAGGTTGTGTTATCAATATGGGTTGTTTTTTTAAGATCTGTAAAATCTTAACCTATTGAAAAATAACGTTTTTGCTTTTTATCGTTTTTTTACATAATAGCAGCAACCCTCAAAACTCAAAACCCCGTCAAAACTCATAACTATAATGATCTTGATAGCATCTCTTATGAGTTACAAGCTATCTTTTGAAAAGCTTTAAAGGATCATATGATTTTCATAAAGCACGTTGTAATCATTCTCTAAATCATAAGGTTATCTATTCAAAAGAACTGATTAAAATTCATAAAAGGGATTTTGATAACGTAATCAGTTTTTAATTTCATACGCTTTTCATAAGACACGTGTTAATCACTCACTAGAAATATAATTTTATCTTTTAAAAAGAACTAATCAAAATAACAAAAGCCTATTAAAAAGGATTTTGCTAATTTCTATAATTATCAATCCCTCTTTAGATAGTTTCATAAGTGTTTTCATAACAGTCTCTAAATTACAATTATCATATGTATCATTTTTATCATGAAAATGAAAAATAACACCATGGCTATAAAGCATATAACAGCTATAGAGAATGCGTAAAAATAACAGCCTTATTTGAATAAAGCAAAAATGCAAATGAATGCGTTGGTTATAAAGATCATCTCTATAAAAAACTGTTAAGTTGCAAATGTGTTATAAACAAAATTCACAAAAAAATTAAAAATCATTTAGTGAAAAAACTGATAGGTTATAAAGATAAAAATACGCATTATGAGAGCGTTTATAAATATTATAAATGTATAATTCAAAAAACAACACAATCGTTTCATAAAGCCCATAATATAGCTTTAAAAGCACATAAATATAAAAGAAGCAATTAATAAGCACATGATATTATCAATACATAACGCATCTAAAAAAATACAAAAAAATATCAAAAAAGATAAAATATTATTTGACAATAAATACGTATTTTGTTATATAAATAATCAAGTGCTTAACAACACTAAACAAACAGCGGGTAGATTACGAAACAATCTTTCCCATCTTTTAAAATACTGACTGTCTTTTATGTTATGATTAGCATATAATGATTATGTCGGGTGTGGTTACACCATACAATACTCTTTATGAGAAAAGTGTAACGACGGACTGTTTGCCGTGTTTGTTAGCACCCGGCGCCCTTCTGGGCTGTCAATAACAATATTATTCAAACAGGTTTTAAATATGACAAATATATCAAAAAACACCCCCGTTCTCTCTAACATTGCAAATGAAATCGCATCTGTTAATCAACAAGAGCCTGCAAAAAAATACGAATTTATTGATGATTGTGAATATATCGATGGTCATTTCTTAAC
>NZ_JBHIPV010000038.1:0-4939 GCF_042196165.1 Bartonella sp. AP20NXHL
AGCTGGCAAATATAATGATGGTGCCGGCTTGTTACTTCATAAGCGTAAAGATGGAGGTGCTCAATGGATTTACCGTTTTACCATTCATGGGCGGCGCCGTGAAATGGGCTTGGGTGCTTTAAGAGATGTTTCTTTAAAACAAGCCCGTGAATGTGCAATGCAATGGCGTGCTGTTTTACGTGAAGGGCGTGATCCTATTAAAGAACGTAATAAACAAAAGCGTGAGGCAATAAGTAATCTCCATTATTTAAAAGATATTGCTTTAGATGCTTTTGAAAGTCGTAAAGCTGAATTAAAAGGTGACGGTAAAAATGGAAATTGGTTTACACCTTTACGCCTTCATATTCTTCCCAAGTTAGGCTGTTTACCCGTTTCAGAGATTACCCAAACAGAGATACGCAATACCCTTGCCCCCATTTGGCATACAAAAGCTGGAACAGCCCAAGCAGCATTGATACGTCTTAATCTTTGTCTCAAACATGCGGCTGCCTTGGGTTTGAATGTTGATTTACAAGCAACAGAAAAAGCACGTGCTCTCTTAGGAAAACAACGTCATAAGATCACTAATAGACCAGCAATGGATTGGAAAGATATACCAGCTTTTTATCAGTTCCTCTGTAAAACACAAAACATAACACATCTTGCTTTGCGCTTGCTTATCCTTACAGGGGTTCGCTCTAACCCTTTACGTCATATTCATAAAGATCAAGTTGAAGGTGATATCTGGACAATCCCTGCTGAAAATATGAAAGGCAAGCGTGATATTACAAAAGAGTTTCGTGTGCCCTTATCATCTGAAGCATTAGACATTTTAAAACAAGCGCGCTCACTTTCTCGCAATGATTTCTTCTTTTCTGCAACCGGTCGCGGTCCCCTTGCTACGAAGTGTATGGCTCAATACATGAGAGACAATAAACTTGAAGCCTGCCCCCATGGATTTCGCTCTAGTTTACGCGATTGGCTCGCTGAAACAACCGATGCCCCCTATGAGGTTGCTGAAACAATTCTAAGTCATACAGTCGGAGGACAAGTAGAGCGTGCCTATCGTCGTACTGATTATTTAGAACAGCGCCGCGTTTATATGGATAAATGGGCGGCTTATGTCACGGGTCAATCTTAAGATATGGGGTGCATAACCCCATGATCTGTGGATAACTTTCTCTCTCTTCTCTCTCATTCTTTCTCAATAAGAGTCATAAATTATCACATCAAAAATTGTATGATAAAATATTGTTTTCTATGAATAAAACATCTTTCTAAATGAACCAAAATGTGGTTAATAAATAGTTATGATTTGTTACCATTTTTTGATAGAAAGGATTTTAGTATGACAGAAAATGATATTCTTTTGACAGACCGTGAAAGTGCAAAATTGCTTCATATGAGTGTCTCAACATTCCGCCGTCATGTAACCAATGGCTCTCTCCCAAAACCTTTAAAATTTGGTTTTTTGTCCCGTTGGTTACAATCGGATCTTATCAATGTCATCGAGCAAGCAAAACAGCAACGTCAAAGTGACGCGGCATAAAAAAAACCTTGTCACGTAAGGACGGACAAGGCTTTCTCAAACTCATCACCCTAGAGATAGCACAATCCGTCCTGTGACGCAACGTTATAGGATTAAAAATGATGTGTTCTTTTAAGAATGCGCAAGGTATCACACGTGCCTTGCGCGTTACTTGGCATGGGCGTTATGGAACAGCCCGTTGCCCTGCTCATGATGGATAGGCTGCTTAGCTTATCCCTTACCAATGGACATGATGGGCGTCTTTTACTCTATTGTTATGCTGGTTGCTCTTTTAGAGAGATCATACAAGCGCTTATTAGAATTGGGTTGCTTGGAAAACAAGCTTATGCTCATACGCTTTCTTTCTCAAAACAGTTTTGTGCTGATCTCAAACAAGCAAAAAGGAAAGCAGAGAGAGCAAAAGTAATTTGGCAACAAAGCCAACCAATCAAAAATACTTTAGCAGAAACCTATTTACGCATGCGGGGGATCATGTGTGATTTGCCTGCTGATTTACGCTTTTACGACAAATGTCTACACCCCTCTGGGGGTACATTGCCCGCGTTGATTGCTCTTGTTAAGGGGGCTGGTTCCTTTGCCATTCATAGAACCTTTTTACAAGCCAATGGCTGCAAAACAGACCAAAAACCAGCAAAAGCCATGTTGGGATCTGTAATGGGTGGTGGGGTGCATTTAAGCCAAGACAATCCCAAACATCTGGTTATTTGTGAAGGCATTGAAACGGGGCTGTCTCTGCTGTCTGGGTTGTTATCAGAGTCCGTTAATTTATGGGCGTCCCTTTCAACCCATGGCATGATGCATGTGAATTTACCTCCTACAAAAGGGCGTCTGACAATTGCAATGGATGGCGATGAGGCTGGTCGTAAAGCAGGTTTTACCCTCGCTGCACGTGCCTATAGACAAGGCTTTGAGGTCTTTATCATGCAAGCCCCCTACGGTCTAGATTTCAATGATGTTTTGATACTGAAAGGTATAAATAAATGAGAGAGAATAAAAACAATATTGTCGATACCAACAATCAAAATGTTTCATGCAATGATAACGATAATGTTTTTTTAAATGATAAGACTTGTTTAGAAGCCATTCCTTATGAAATCGCATTGCAACAAAATGGTTGGGGGGAATTGCAACCGATTAATACGGCTCTCTTACCCGTCGAGCCTTTTAGCTTATTACAGTTGCCAACGCCATTAATGGACTATGTTTATGACGTTGCGGATAGCCAACAAGCCCCTATGGATTTTGTTGCTGTTTCTGCTTTATGTGGATTGTCTGCTGTCATTGGAAATGGCGTGCGGGTTTCTCCAAAACAACATGCCAATTGGAAAATTGTTCCTAATCTCTGGGGTGCCTTGTGGGGGAACCTTCAACTATAAAAACAGATACCATGGAAGCTGCTTTAGCACCTCTTGATGTTTTTCAAGAGGAATGGCATCAAGAATGGTTAAAGAAGAAAAAACAGCAAGAAACAAAAGATATTCTTATTGAATTAGACAAAAGAGAAAAGAAAAAACAAGCCTACAAAGCACTCAAAGATCAAGACGAGGAACAAGCCCTTGCTCTTCTTTCTCAATCTCTTGAACACAAAGAAAGTGAGGAAGATGACAGTTCTATAAAACGCCGTCTTATCGTCAATGATGTGACCGTTGAAAAGCTTGGGGAACTCTTAAAAGAAAACCCCCGTGGTCTCTTGTTGGTTCGTGATGAATTAGCTGGTTTTTTATCTAATCTGGCAAGAAAGGAATATCAATCAGACCGTTCTTTCTATCTAATAGCTTTTAATGGCAATAAGTCTTACACCTATGACCGTATAGGACGGGGAACCATTTTTATTCCCAATGCAACTGTCTCTATTATAGGGGGTATTCAACCTGCACGTATTATTCCCATTATTCAAGACATGCACCGTGGAACAAATAATGACGGCTTATTATTGCAACGATTTCAAATGCTGGTGTGGCCCGATGAACGAAAAGAGCGGTTATGGGTTGATAGACCTCCCAATCAAAAGGCATGGGAAAGTTATCAAGGAATTTTTCGTTCTCTTTATGATAAACCATTAGGATCACCAAAACACCCTATTACCATATGCTTTTCTGCTGAAGCTCAAGAAATGTTTCGTGTATGGTGGGAAAATTTTCAGAAAAGAATAAAGAATGGTCATTTCTCTGCAAGTTTAAAAGCACATCTTTTGAAAATGAATCAAACCATACCAACCCTTGCGTTGATTTTTGAACTGGCTGATGGTGGGCGTTTGGAAATCAATAGAGATGCCCTTGAAATAGCCTTGCGATGGGAAAAATATTTGTTAAGTCATGTCAAAAGGCTTTATGCGGCGGCGAATAGCTTAGCAACAGAGGGGGCAAAATTAATTGTCGAGCGTTGTGATTGTTTACCCGATGTTTTTACAACAAGGGACATTTATAAACGTAATTGGAAATGTTTCAAAGATAATGAAGCCGTTAAGCAAGCTTTAGAGCTTTTATGCCGTTGTAACTATATACGTGAAATCTCTGGAGACAAGAGCTCACAAGGCGGTCGCCCTACCATACGCTATGAATGGAATCCCTTAGTGACAAGCCATAAAACATCACACTGAGGCAATTTGGAAATCTTATAGAACATTAACAATATAACAGAGAACTCTTCAAAGCACTCCCCATTATGAGTTTTGGGGGGGCTTTTTGTACGTATTATTTTATTTTTTTAATCTAAAATAAAAATCATTATATTTCAATATGTTAATGTTTTAAAGAAACAACCTATATTAAATGCAATCCGTAAATACAATCTATAATATATATTTAAAGGGGTTTTGTAGGGGTTTTGGGGGTTTTAAGAACCTACAAAACCTATCAAAATACTCATTCTGATATTTTAAAGCACGTAGTACATTTATCTTGATGAATACGTGAAACGAACAGCAAATTTCACTACGTTGCTGATCTTATTCCATGTCATGGGCTGTGGATAAGCAGCCTTAAAGACCCCTTTTGAAAAAATATCGGCTTTTTTTAGCAGTTTTTTTCCCTTTTTTATCGTTATTTGCCTTAAATGCATTCAATTGAATTCGTTTTGATTCTTTTGATGAATATTAATTGTCTCATAAGGCAAGGGATTTTTATTACAATATGCTGCAATCTATTAAGTCTGATAATGAACAATTCACTTTACGCTCCCTTTTACAATCCTATCGTGAACAGGCAACATCAAATGCTCTACGGGGGAAAGTGTTTGAAGATTTTGTGACAAAATATCTTATGTATGACCCTCTCCACTATGGGCGATATGAAAAAGTTGAGAGCTATTATGAATGGGCAAAAGAACGTGAAGATTGGAATAAAAATGATATCGGCATTGATCTGGTTGCTAAGCTTCGTCATCAAGAAGGCTATGTGGCTATTCAGTGTA
>NZ_JBHIPV010000039.1:0-4541 GCF_042196165.1 Bartonella sp. AP20NXHL
ATGTTGATGCCGGCGCTGATGCCGCAGGTAATGCCGCTGCAAATAACTACCTCAGCAGTGCTCAACAAGCTCAGATGAAGAAAGAGTTAGAAGAGTGCCCTGATGATCAGTGTCGAAGAGATGTTAACGAAAAATGGTTCGAGATTGATGAACAACAAGATAGAACTTTTTCGACAGGAATTATGACTGGTCTCATTGCCGATATACCAATCAAGCTATACGAGTTAGCTGATGGCGCTGTGAAGAACATGATGTTACAAATAATGATATTTGCTAGCAATCCATGGGGGGGCGCGAAAAGGGCTGTTAAAGACATTGAAACAGGAGCGTCTTGGGTCGTGAGTGGACATGTGATTGATGATGCCTGGGAAGGTGCTGGTCAATTCTGGGGAGGTGTTGAGGATGCGTTTATAGGGGATATAGATTACGTAAAAGAGAATCTTGAAAAAGCGGGGGTTGACGGAGCTTTTAATGCTGGTTTTGAAAGTGGAAGATTATCAGCCGGAGTATTAGAAAACTTTGCTGGAGGAGCTGGAGCAGCCAAGGGAGCTATAAATCTTGGCAACAAGGCTGTGATCAAGTTCATTGCTAGGAAAGATTTTGCCCAATTCGCTTCCAAGAAAAATCTTGCAGAACTTGCAGCTCAAGGAGATCCTGACAAACTAGCTGCTAGGAAAGAACTAACTAAACTCGCTGCTAAAGAAAAAAAGCTTTGGTTAAAAAAGAAACCCACTAAATTTACCGATAGCAAATTTGGACAGACAAACAAAGCCTATCAGAGAGATGATTTGTTTGATCCTAATAAAAGGGTTAACTGGATGGAAAACAAAAAAGAAATGTGGGGCACTAATATTGATAGAATGGAAACAGGAAGAGCACCGATAGGATTTGATGGTCAGCCTGTTGAGTTGCATCACCTAAAGCAAACACATGAGGGTCCCATAGCAGAAATTGGCAGTAAAGATCATAACAAATATAATTCCGTGATTCATGCTCCTTCTAAAACACATCAATCGCTTATAGAGAGAGACAAGTTTGGTAAGTGGAGAGAGGAATATTGGAAGGAACGCGCTAAAGGATATAGAGAACAAACAAACAATAATTTAGGAGGAATAATTGATATGAAATGGAGTATCATAGGGATAGATTTTGACAGATGGGGACAGGAGCACCGGCAGTAATTCTCTACGGTTGATGAAAAGAGAAAAAAGAAACTTATAAAATAATTTATGGAGGATAATTGATGAAAACCTATACCTTAGCGGATGTCATAGAATTAGTTGATAAATATGATGGTGATATTGTTAGTTTTGGGATTGCAGAAAATGCGGTTGATGATCTCGTGATTGAAAAAGCAGAGAAAGCTCTCGGTTTACAATTCACATCTTCCTATAAAGCTTTTTTAAAACATTATAAAGGGGGAGACATTGCTGGTTACGAAATCTATAGCCTTTATAAAGAGTGTGGAGAAGATATTCCTTTTGATGACATTGTTTTACAAAACTTAAATTATTATAGAAAACATGGTTTTGTGACACCAGAACAGCTTGCCGTTAGCAGAACAGATTTTGGTGAAACCTTTTACTTTGATTATACACAGTTTAGGGATGGTGAATGCCCACTCTATGTCATGCTTCCATCTGAAGATTGCGAATATTACGCTAGCAATTTTTATGAATTCCTTTGCAAAAGAATTAAAGAAAGCGTGGGAGTTGAGATACCTGAAGGTGACCAACCGATTGAAAAGATTGAGAACACTCCCACTCCGCAACCTATCCCTTTTTACGAGCGTTTTTGGAAAAAATTATGGGGGAAATGACATGGGGGGAGGAAATACGTAACGTTTATAAGGTATATGCAGCAGATATTCCGAGTAGTGGTATTATTTGCGATCTCTTAATTCGCTTCTAAAAAAAATCTTGCAGAACTTGCCGCTCAGGGAGATCTTGAAAAACTTGCGGCGAAAAAAGAACTAACCAACCTTGCGGCTAAAGAAAAAAAGAATTGGTTAAAAAAGAAACCCATTAAATTTACCGATAGCAAATTTGATCAGACATACAAAGTCTATCAGAAAGACGATTTGTTTGATCCTAACAAAAGGGTTAAATGGACAGTAAACAAAAAAGAAGTGTGGGGCACCAATGTTGAGAGAATGGAAGCAGGAAGAGCACCGATAGGATTTGATGGAAGGTCTGTTGAATTGCATCATTTATCACAAACGCCTGAAGGGCCCATAGCAGAAATGAGCAAAGAATCTCACCAAAAATATAATTCCGTAATCCATGCTCCTTCCAAAACACATAAATCGCTTATAGAGAGAGAAAAGTTTGGTAAGTGGAGAGAGGAATATTGGAAGGAACGTGCTAAAGGATTTAGAGAACAAAAAAACAGTAGTTTAGGAGGAATAATCGATATGAAATGGAGTATCATAGGGATAGATTTTGACAGATGGGGACAAGAGCATCGGCAGTAATGCTCTACGGTTGATGAAAAGAGAGAAAAAAGAAGTTTGGAGAAATAATCGATGAAAACCTATACCTTAGATGATGTTGTAGAATTAATTGATAAATATAATGATATTATCAATTTTCGTACTGAAGAAAATGCGGCTGATGATCTACGGATTGAAAAGGAGGAGAAAGCTCTCGGTTTGCAATTCACATCGTCTTATAAGAGTTTTTTAAAAAAATATGTAGGAGGAGAAATAGGGGGTGAAGAAATCTTTAGCCTTTATAAGGAGTGTGGAGCAGATATCCCTGGTGGTGATATTGTTTTCAAAAACTTAAATGCTAGAAAACGTGGTTTTGCAACATCAGAACAGCTTATCGTGTGTTACGCTGATTTTGGTGAAACCTTTTATTTTGATTATACGCAGTTTCGGGATGGAGAATGTCCAATCTATGTTATGTATCCATTGGATAATTGCGAATATTACGCCAGTAATTTTTATGAATTCCTTTGCAAAAGAATTAAAGTACACGCGGGAGAAGAGATACTTGATGGTGACCAACCGATTGAAAAGATTGAGAACACTCCCACTCCGCAACCTATCCCTTTTTACAAGAGCTTTTGGAAAAAACTATGGAAGAGATGAAATTGATAGAGGAAATATGGAGCGTTTATAACGCAAGTTTTGAGGATCATCTATGAAAACCTATACCTTAGATGATGTTGCAGTATTAATTGATAAAGTGAATAAATATGATGATGAGATTATCAATTTGGGTAGTGAAGATGATGAAGAGAATGAAACAGATGATTTACAGATTGAAAAGGCGGAGAAAGCTCTCGGTTTACAATTTACATCGTCTTACAAAGTTTTCTTAAAAAAATATGGAGGAGGAGAAATTGGTGGTGAAGAAATCTATAGTCTTTATGGAGATTGTGGGGAAGGTATTCCTGCTGGTGATATTGTTTACCGAAACTTACTCGATAGAAAAGATGGTTTTGCGACACCAGAACAGCTCGTTGTGAGTTATGATCTTGATGAAACCTTTTACTTTGATTATACGCAGTTTCGGGATGGTGAATGCCCACTCTATGTCATGTTTGCGGATGAGGAGTCCGAATATTACGCCAGTAATTTTTATGAATTCCTATGCAAAAGAATTAAAGTACACGCGGGAGTTGAGATACCTGATGGTGATCAACCGATTGAAAAGATTGAGAACACTCCCACTCCGCAATCTATCCCTTTTTACAAGAGTTTTTGGAAAAAACTATGGAAGAGGTGAAATTGATAGAGGAAATATGGAGCGTTTATAACGCACGTTTTGAGGATCATCTATGAAAACCTATACCTTAGATGATGTTGCACAATTAGTTGATAAATATGAAGGTGATATTGTTAATTTTGCTAGCAAAGATAAGGAGGTTGGTGATCTCGTGATTGAAAAGGCGGAGAAAGCTCTCGGTTTACAATTCACATCTTCCTATAAAGTTTTTTTTAAACATTATAAAGGCGGGGACATTGGTGGTTATGAAATCTATAGTCTTTATGAGCATCCTATAGGTGTTCCTTTTGATGATATTGTTTTTCAAAACTTAAATGATAGAAAACGTGGTTTCGCAACACCAAAACAGCTTATCGTTTGTGATGCTGCTTTTGGTGAAACCTTTTATTTTGATTATACGCAGTTTCGGGATGGTGAATGCCCACTTTATGTCATGCTTCCATCTGAAGATTGCGAATATTACGCCAGTAATTTTTATGAATTCCTTTGCAAAAGAATTAAAGAAAGCGTGGGAGTTGAGATACCTGATGGTGATCAACCAATTGAAAAGATTGAGAACACTCCCACTCCGCAACCTATCCCTTTTTACAAGAGTTTTTGGAAAAAACTATGGAAGAGGTGAAATTGATAGTGAGGAAATATATAGTCTTTCTAGAGAGCCTAAGTATTACATAAGTAATTTTTATGTAAAAGAATTACAGATCATGCTGGGGGAATGATGATGCAAACCAAAGATGTCACAGAGATTTTAAAAAGACTGGGCTGGGAGCCTTATCGTGATAACGTGGGGGATACTTTTGCGCATTA
>NZ_JBHIPV010000040.1:0-4534 GCF_042196165.1 Bartonella sp. AP20NXHL
GCTGATGATTTTTGGAAATTTGTGACAGTAGGGCGTAAACTGGGGCATTTGCACGTGAATTATGAAACTGTAGAGCCTTATCCTGTGACCTTTAAAAAGGGTAATCCAAAATTAACTGATATCTCTAATCTCGAAAAATTCTATTATGTGACTGAAATGAAATTTGCAAAAATTAAGGATAGTAAGGAAAAGAATAAATCAACTGTTATTTATAATAGCAATATCATCATGACAGATATCCCTAAGTAAGCTTATGAGTATATCGTCAATGGCAAGCCTGCTCTTGAATGGTTTATGGGGCGTCAATGTGTAAAAACAGATAAAAAGAGTGGTATTGTGAATGATGCCAATCGCTATGCTGTTGAAACCGTTGGCAACCCTGCCTACCCTCTAGAGTTATTTCAAAGGGTTATCACTGTAAGTTTAGAAACAATGAAAATTGTTAAGAACTTACCAAAATTAGAAATAAGAGAAACTGAATAACTTATAAAGCATGCTCACATAATGGGTATGCTAAACGCATAAGGGGTATAAGGTCTTATACCTATAGGTTCCTATACCCCCTTTATACATTGCTTACATATAATCTTAATATGCGTTATTCTAAAAAGAAGAAACTTGCACTTTTAGATACTCTACTTTGGGACGATAAGCCCCTCTTTGGCTAGTTTCTCGACAGTTGTTTCTGCAACGCTTACTATAAGATTAGAAAATGATGCAAAAGCATTTCCATTGCTAGAGCCTTTTGCTAGCCATATGGTTTCTTTGTTTTTTGTATTGTGAATAAGGTAAACACTAACGCTTATGCCGGGCTTACTAATATTATGTCCACCGCTCACATAACCTGGTGTCGTTACAGTTCTTATGGTAGTAAAGTGTCCAACTTCCGAAATAGTACTTGTAGAGGTTCCTGGATGATATGTTGGCGGGATATACGTCTGTGATATATCACGATTATCAACGCTAACTATTAGGAGTGCATCTGCGCCTTTATTTGTTATAATTTTCTCTTTCTCGTTATAGGAATAATTACGAGTTGGAGGGAAAAGTTCTAATCCTCTCAATATCTGTACATTGTATTTAACGAGGGATTTCTCAAAGGTGTCTTCAAGTTCTTTTTGCTCAAAAATAGACATGCCAACACCTCCTATAACCACCTTTTTGGTTTGAAATCGTCCCTTGTAGTTTGGATCAACAATTCCGGTCAAGTGTGTTACTTGATTATCCCAAGGACCACAAGCTGTGAGTATTAACAAACAAAATAAAATAAAAAACTTCATAATCATAAACCTTTGATTAATATCAAAAGTCTAATAATGTATTTATAATTCAAATTAAAGATACGATTTGAACTTTTAAATAATTTTTTAGATTGTTTTGCAAAATTTAAGAAATCCACTCTTAAATAGAATTAGATTTTTTTACATTGCCTTTAAGAGGTTATACCGTAATCTAAAATGGATAGCTTTATTGTTATCAAAAGCTTTGTTTAAAGTGTGTTATGTATATTCATTTTGCTTATAGGTTTTGAAGGTGTAAAAACCGTCACCCCTCCCTCAAAACGTATATTATTGATTGAATTTAGAGGTTATATTATCAATATGGGTTGTTTTTTTAAGATCTATAAAATATTAACATATTGAAAAATAACATTTTTAATTTTTATCGTTTTTTTATCTAAAAGGGGCAACCCTCAAAACTCAAAAACCCGTCAAAACTCATAACCATAATGATCTTGATAGCATCTCTTATGAGTTACAAGCTATCTTTTGAAAAGCTTTAAAGAATCACATGATTTTCATAAAGCACGTTGTAATCATTCTCTAAATCATAAGGTTATCATTCAAAAGAACTGATTAAAATGCATAAAAGGGATTTTGATAACGTAATCAATTTTTAATTTCATACGCTTTTCATAAGACACGTGTTAATCACTCACTAAAAATATAATTTTATCTTTTAAAAAGAACTAATCAAAATAACAAAAGCCTATTAAAAAGGATTTTGCTAATCTCTATAATTATCAGTTTCTATTGAGATGTTTTCATAAGTGTTTTCATAACAGACAATAAATCGCAATTATCCTATTTATCATTTCTCTTATGAACATGAAAAATGATGCCATGGCTATAAAGAACATAACAACTATAGAGAATGCGTAAAAACAGTAGCTTTATTTGAATAAAGCAAAAATACAAATGAAAGCGTTGGTTATCAAGATCATCTCTATAAAAAGCTGTTAAGTTGCAAACGTGTTATAAACAAAATTCACAAAAAAAATAAAATTCATTTAGTAAAAAAATTGATAGGTTATAAAGATAAAAAAAACGCATTATGAGAGCGTTTCTAAATATTATAAATGTATAGTTCAAAACATAACGCAATCGTTTAAGAACGCCCATAATATAGCTTTAAAAGCATATAAATATAAAAGAAGCTCTTCATAAGAACATGATAAAATTAATACATAATGCAATTAAAAAAATACAAAAAAAATATCAAAAAAGATAAAATATTAATTGACAATAAATACGTATTTTGTTATATAAATAATCAAGTGATTAACAAACACTTTACGTTAAGCGGATAGGTTACGATACAACCTTTCCTATGTTTTTAAAATACTGGCTGTTTTTTATGTGTTAATTAGCATATAATGACTCTGTCGGGTGTGCTTACATCATACAATACCCTTATGGGAAAAGTGTAAGCAACGGACTTAACGCCGTGTTTGTTAGCGCCCGATGCTTGTTAAGAGCGTCAATAACAAACAATTTTACGTTAAGGTTTTAATTATGACAAATATATCAAACAACACCCCCGTTAATAAGAAAAAAATATCCAAAAAATATGAATTTACTAGTGAAATGGATTGCGTAGCTGGTCATTTCTTATATCGCATTCGTGCTTTAAGAGATTTTGGAGATGTCAAAGCTGGCGATTTCGGGGGGTATATTGAAAAAGAAAGCAATTTATCTCATGAGGGTAATTGCTGGGTGTATGACAAAGCGCGTGTTTTTGAAAATGCAAGGGTTTATGACAATGCTAAAGTCAAAGGCTTTTTTGTAGACGTTTATGGCGATGCACGTATTTATGGCAATAAATGATTATTGTGAGGTTTATGGCAATGCCCATGTTGAAAATGCCGTTATCATCGAAGGGAATGTTAAAATTTATGATAACGCCCGTGTAAGTGGCCATGCTCATATTTCTGATATGTCTGTTATTTGTGATAATGCTCATGTCGGAGGCAATGCTAAAATAAGTGATGGTGCTTATATTTGTGATGATTCCTATGTCGTTGATGATGCCGTGGTTTGTGGTTCTTATGTATCAGGTTCTTCTTGTGTTCATAGCGCTGCCTCTTTAACTGAATATGATCAAATTCATGATGAAGCAATTCCAAGATTTGGAAGTGATGATGATTATTACCGTCATGAGTATTATGACGAGGCAATGTAATTAACACTAGGCGCGGCGGGGGCGCCCCTCTTTAAAACATTTCATTTTTAAATTTATCAAATATGAACTTAGGGAGTTACCTATGAACGCTATAACTGTATCTAAAAAATACGAATTTACTAATGAAACACGTTGCGTGGCTGGTCATACTTTACACCGTATTAAAGCCATTAGAGATTTTGCTGATGTAAAGGCGGGCGACCTCGGCGGCTTTATTGAAAAGGAAAGTAACTTATCACATGATGGTAATTGCTGGGTAGCTAATGAGGCTTGTGTTTATAATAATGCTCTTGTTTCTGATAATGCTACTGTTTTTAATTATGCTAGTGTTTTCGATAATGCAACGGTTTGTGATAATGCAAAGGTATTTGATTTTGCTAGTGTTTATGACAATGCAAAAATACATGATAATGCCTTGGTTTTTGGATATGCTTTTGTTTACAAACATGCTCGTGTTTTTAATAACGCCGCTGTATGTGATAAGGCTGTTATAAGAGACAATGCAAAAGTCTATGGGAATGCTTTTATTAATTGGTATACACGTATTGAAGACAATAAAACGATTAATCTTGCATCTCAAATTTCTGATGACGCTTGTGTCTCTTTACCTATAACAAAAAAATACGAATTTACGAATGAAACACGTTGTGTGGCTGGTCATACTTTACACCGCATTAAAGCCATTAGAGATTTTGCTGATGTAAAGACTGGTGATTTAGGTGGTTTTATCGAAAATGAAAGCAATCTCTCTCATGATGGCAATTGCTGGGTCTATGATAATGCTTGTATTAATAGAAATGCTAAAGTTTATGGCAATGCCGTTGTTAATGATGATGCATGGGTTTTCGGTGCAAATGCTCATGTTTATGGCAATGCAAAAATTAATGACAACGCTATCGTTCGTGGTCAAGTTTATGACAATGCTGAGGTCTATGGCAATGCTCATGTTTATGGCAGTATTTATGGTAATGCTCATGTGAATGGTAGTGCCCGCATTCTTGCTGATGCTCATATTTATGACCATGCGCATGTTTCTTATGATGCTACGGTTTTTAGTTATGCACGCGTTTAT
>NZ_JBHIPV010000041.1:0-4421 GCF_042196165.1 Bartonella sp. AP20NXHL
TTTAACTCGCCTTTGTACTGAGGCAATATGACTTCTGTTACATAGCGATCAACACCGTTTTTATCTTGCCATTTACGGGTTTGTAGTCGCCCCTCGATATAAACTTTGCTGCCCTTATTCAGATACTGGAGAGCTATTTTTGCAAGATGTGGATTAAACACCACAATGGAATGCCATTCGGTTTTGTCTACTTTCTTATTGGTTGCCTTGTCTGTATAGCTCTCAGACGTTGCCATTCGAAAATTGACCACCTCGATGCCAGATGACATTGTTTTGCTTTCTGGATTGGCACCTAAATGACCAATTAAAATCACTTTATTAAGCATGTTTGTAAGTCCCATTAAATGATGTAAAGATCATAACATGTTTTATGTGTTTTTACAATGTTTTCAGTTATCTAATAACAATTATTTAATGTTTTACATTATGTGCTAAATCACTAAAGCGTGTAAAATCGGATTGAAAGGCAAGGGAAACGATTCCTGTCGGACCATGGCGTTGTTTTGCTATAATAACCTCGGCTTTACCCTTGGCTTGCTCCATTGCATCTTGCCATTTGCTATACTCAGCAGTGCCTTCTTTTGGTTCTTCATTTTTGAGATAATATTCTTCACGATAAACGAACAGAACAATGTCGGCATCTTGCTCTATTGAACCAGATTCACGTAAATCAGAGAGTTGCGGACGTTTATCGGTTCGGTTTTCAACTTGACGTGAAAGTTGTGACAGAGCAATGATGGGAATATTGAGTTCTTTTGCAAGTGCTTTTAATCCGGTGGTAATGGCTGTAATTTCTTGAACGCGATTTTCTAATGAACGCTTTGAACCGCTTGTCATGAGTTGGATATAATCGATAATCAAGACATCTAGACCATGTTGTCGTTTAAGACGCCTTGCACGGGCGGCCAATTGTGCTAGGGATACACCACCCGTTTGATCAATATAAAGAGGGATTGTTTGTAAGGAACGCATTGCGTGAATAATTTTTGCAAATTGCTCTTCTGAGATATTACCACGGCGCATATCAGAAGAAGAAACCTTTATTTGCTCTGAGATAATACGAGTTGCAAGCTGTTCAGATGACATTTCAAGTGAGAAGAAACCAACAATACCCCCTTCATTGGCTTGGCTGTTATCATGACGCTTGCAAGCATTGGCAATATTAAAAGCAATATTGGTAGCCAGAGAGGTTTTCCCCATACCAGGGCGCCCCGCAAGGATAATCAAATCAGATGCTTGTAACCCTCCCATTTTCTCATCAAGGGTTTTGATATGGGTAGCTATCCCTGAGAGCCTTGAGGAACGCTTTTTCGCAGCGCTTGCCATGTTAAGTGCTTTTGCAATGGCTGTATTAAAGTTTTCAAACCCACCCCCATATTTTCCCTTTTCTGCCAATTCAAACAACTGATTTTCAACAGTTTCAATTTGTTGTGATGTTGTAAGTTCTACAGAAACATCATAAGCTCTATTCACAACTTGAGTGCCAAGGTTAATTAAAGAGCGTCGGATAAACAGATCATAAATGACGCTTCCATAATCTTTAGTATTAATGATTGTGACTGCCTCGGTAGCTAAACGCACCACGTAATTATATACAGTGATGTCACCAATTTTCTCATCATTTTCAACAAAGGGCTTAATAGTAATGGGATCTGCAACTTTTCCACTTTGAATAATTTGTGAAATGATATCAAAAAGCCTTTGATGCAACGGTTCAAAAAAATGCTCTGCTTTTAAAAAATCAGAAACGCTATCAAGAGCATTATTATTGATAATGATAGCACCCAGCAAAGCTTTCTCTGCTTCAATATTATGGGGCAATTGACGAAAAGAAGATTGTTCTTCTGTTTGAAAAGAAGGTAATTTAACAGCGCTCATTTTATTCATTATGATTTAAATTGATTTGATAAATGATAATTATAAATCACTGAATCTACAGTGTGAATCCCATTTTTATTTTACTTAACAGCTTGCGTTTTGATACGTTTTGTGCAATAAAGAGATGTTCTTTTATATTTCGATTGGTTATTTTAATCGTTTATTTGGATCGCTAGCTGTTTTGATAATAAAAGCCGTGTCTTAAAGGACGCGGCTTTTTTGCTATAAAGCAGCCCGCCTATTAAACAACTTTGTGTATTTTTTCTATTATTTTAAAATGACCAAATTTAGTGATTTTAGTTTTGCCAATAAAATCTCTATAACCTCTTGTGAGTTTTTTATCACCCGCTAAAACCGCATCGTTTAAAAGATCTAACGTTCCACATGCTTGTGCATTATCACGGACCTTAGCTTTCTCTCTAATACGAGCGCGTCCGTAAACTTGTGCATTCCCATAAATCCTAGCATTGTCTTCAATTATTGCATTATCATAAACACGTGCATTGCCATAAATCTCAGGTTTATCTTCACCATGAGAAAACCCAACTTCTGCATTGCCATAAACATGAGCATTTTCATAAACATGGCTTCTAAAATCAATACAAGCATTTTCATAAATATGCGCATTGTTATAAATATGAGCAGTACCACAAACCTTGGCTTTACCATAAATCTGTGCATTGTCATAAATATGTGCATGCCCACCAATACACGCTTGTTCATAAATAACAGCATTACCGTATACAAGAGCATCCATTACAACACGTGCGCCACCGTAAACCATAGCATCATCACTAACCCAGCAACCATAACGATGATCTAAATTGCTTTCATTCTCTATAAAACCGCCTAAGGTACCTGCTTTTATACAAAAGTTATTATTATCACCAAAAAAATGTTTAAAATCTTTAATGGCTCTAATACGGTGTAATATATGTCCATTAAATTCCCTTGTCTCACTTGTTAATTCATATTTTCTAGGTACTTGCTTTTCATTCTCAGGACGTAAAGGACTATGAAGGCTTTGATCATATATCGTCCATTTAAGAGCAAAGAGATTATGATTTTCACTTTCTTCTTCTTTATTGCGTGTTATGAGATCAATAAGTTCATATGTTTTTTTCATAGTGAAATGCCTTTTAAAGAAAATTTTTGAATGAAATGGTTATAAGGAGGCGCCCCCGCACCGCCCGCGCCGTTATTTACGCTGCTTTTTCTAAAATATTATTCGAGTTATATATGACTTTATTGCCACTATAAACCTCACCTTCCCTATGAACAAAATCACACTCTCTTAATTTTGCCTTGCCTGAAACCTTCCCATAAATTTTTGAATAACCTGATATTTTTGCATTACCATAAATAATCCCATGAATTTCAGCATGCCCTTCAATAACAGCGTTCCCATGAACGTGTGCATTTTTATAAAGTTTTGAAAAGCCTAGAACCTTGGCATTACCATAAACTTTTACATCAGCATAAATGCAAGCATATCCAGAAAGCTTGGCATTACCAAAAATATGTGTATCATTAAAAACCCAAGCATTATAATGAACGTGAGCATTCCCATAAATTCTTGCACGAGGATAAATACGTGCAAAACCATAAACCTCAGCATTTCCATAAACAAAGCCACCTACAACCGCCTTGCCATAAACACGGGCGTTTTCATAAATACAAGCTTCCACATTAACATGAGCATAACCACTTACAACGGCATTATCGTAAACCCGTGCATTAGCATAAACCTTGGCTTTACCTCCGACCCAGCAATTGCCATGATGCGATAAATTGTATTCACTACCTATAAAGCCGCCGAGGTCCCCTTTTTTGACATCTCCAAAATCTCTTAATGCTCTAATTCTATGAAGTGTCTTAAAACCAACTTCAATCGTCTCGCCTGTAAATTCGTATTTTTTTGCAAACTCTCTCTTTTTAAAAGAGCCATTATCATCTGTAACAAAAAAGGAAGATTCTTGATTTTTAACTGTAGCTTTCATGCTAGTAATCCTTGTGATAATTGGGTTTGTTATTAACACCCCATAAGGGCGTCGGGTGCTAACAAACACGGTCACAAGTCCGTCGTTACACTTTTCTCATAAGAGTATTGTATGGTGTAACCACACCCGACAAAATCGTTATACGCTATTCAAAGCATAAAAGACAGCCAGTATTTTTAAGAAATGGGAAAAACCTTATCGGTGTTTATCCGCTTGTGATTTAGTGTTGTTAAGCACTTGTCGACCTTAATAAACGACCTT
The DNA here is from genome assembly GCF_042196165.1 of Bartonella sp. AP20NXHL. NCBI lineage: Bacteria > Pseudomonadati > Pseudomonadota > Alphaproteobacteria > Hyphomicrobiales > Bartonellaceae > Bartonella > Bartonella sp. AP20NXHL. The sequence goes on from NZ_JBHIPV010000041.1 coordinate 4,140, forward strand.
TTCTTTAAAGTCAATACGTATTTTTTATTTTTTTCAATTTTTTTCATTTTGATACCTACCTAATTGAATATCAAGTGCTTTCTCTAGTTCACTGTCTATATCATCATAAGTTTTCACTGCTTTCACTGTACGTTTTTTGATTTCCCTATTCACCTCGTCTATCAATGCTTCGCAACTCAATACGCTTCTTGGCAAATCACCACCGTATATCCAAGCTTTCACTTGCGCCTTGGTACTGTAATCAACATTACAAGGCATCTCATGATACTGACCACCGTCAAA
>NZ_JBHIPV010000042.1:0-4202 GCF_042196165.1 Bartonella sp. AP20NXHL
TAAAATTTCCGATTTTATAAAACTGTTTAGATTAAATGGCGTTGTCTCTTCTCAACGTTCATAGATGAAATCAACAAGAGCATAAAAAACTATCGTGGGCTGCTTGATTTTAAAGAACATGACCTCTAGGTGTGAAGAAAGATGGGCTAAGTATTTCTAAAGATGCCCTACTTGCTCTAAAGGTGAAATATGTGGGATTGGGCTGTTATGCCGAGCTTGCCACAAATCATGCTTTTGTTGCAATTTAAGCCAGAATTCCGCATCATTTAAACCCGCTTTTTCTAACCGTAAAGCTAAGTTAATACTAATCGCCGCATGGCAGTTTAAGACGCGGGATAAAGTTAAACGTGCAACGCCAAGACGATTTGCAGCTTCTGTTACTGTTAACCCTAATTCATCAAGCAATTCTTCTTTCAAAATGCCGCCAGGGTGTGGAGGATTGTACATCATAATAACACCTCAAAACTCAATGGTAATCTTGATAATCAACCAGTTCAACGTCTGTCCCAATGAAACGAAAAGTAACACGCCAATTTCCATTGACACGCATTGACCAGTAACCTTTTAAATCGCCCGTAAGCGCATGTAGACGATACGATTTAAGAGTAACTTGTTCAGGCGCGGATATTGTATCTAAAATTACTAAAATGTTTGCTAATTTTTTAGCATGCGCGGGTTGTATGCCTTTGCAGACTCCTCTTTCAAAGAATAATTTTAACCCTTTATGCTTAAAACTAACGATTGCCATATATACCCTCTTGATACTTGATACTATACACCATGCATTTATGTCAATTGATTATTTATCAAAGAGCATATTAAACATAATTTTATATGTTAAAAAACAATAATATCATTTTGAAATAATTGAAAAAATATGCAAATCATGCTAGGATTTTGTATGTATTAAAATACAAATTTAAGGTAAGAAAAAACATGCTAAATAAAGTGATGTTAATCGGGCGTTTAGGTGCTGATCCCGAAAGCAAAACAATGAATTCTAGAACAGAAGTAGTCAATTTTCGTATGGCAACTTCTGAGAGCTATACAGATAAAAATACTCATCAAAAAGTAGAGAAAACTGAATGGCATTCAGTTGTGATTTTTAATCCACATTTGGCAAAAATTGCACTTCAGTATCTAAACAAAGGTTCAAAAGTTTACGTAGAAGGAAAATTACAGACACGCAAATGGCAAGATAAAAATGGGCATGACCGTTACACAACAGAGATTGTTTTACCACAATTCAAAGGTGAATTGTATTTGCTTGATGCAAAGAAAGATCAATCGGCATCCCCTACCCCTTCACCTATTACTTCTCAAAATTATGCTATCGCTTCAGGTGCTCAAGATTATAGAACGGCTCTTAACGATAGCGTCCCATTCTGATTGAAAAAAAATATGACAAAAAGAAAAAAACGTGCAAAACGCGGTCGTCCTCGGATTAAAGGATGTATCAGAGAACCAAATGGACGCATCTCACGAGCAAAAACACCGCATGAACCCATGGATAAATTGGCAATTGAAATGCGTGCCAAACGCTTCTGTTTGACCATAGAAGAGGCTAAAAATCCGCTTTCCGGTACCTATATTGGGCGGCTTTATTTGCAAGGCGAAATAAATCAAGACCAATATGATGCTGCGCAAAAATATCTTGAAGTGAAAAACAATTACCTATGTGCAAAAGGATTGCCTAATGCAATTTATGATGAAATGCCTACAACTTCTGATAACGGAGCAAGAGAGAAATGGGTACAGATAGCAACAGAACATCTTTTAGCTGTAAAAAATGTTGTTCAAGAAGCTCAATATTTACACCGTCAATATAACCTTCATGCTGCATTACAGTATCTTGTCATAGAAGATCAATCACTACCACACCTTGTGCTTTCATTGCGCATTGCTCTTAATGCGCTTTATAAACATTTTACGCAAAACCGGTAGTTTTCAAGCGGCGTCTTGGATATTAATGGCAACCTCTTTTCCAAGAGCAATGAGAGTAGATTCTAAGGCATCTAATTTGGTTGCGTGGTTTAAATCCAACAATCGGTCAATTTGTATTGGATGAAGTTTTAAAAGACGTACGAGATCAGCTTTGCGTAAGTTTTTTTCAATCATAGCGTTATGTATTGCAATTTTTAAAGTTACCAATGAAGATACTTCAACAAAAGGATAGGCAATATCACGATGTCCAAAGGGAATAGGTTCACGATCTTGAAAACGCCCCATAATGACTGTTAAAAGTGCATTTTTAGCCTGTTCCAAAGCTTCTTTTTCATCGTTACCATAAGTAATAAATTCCTGAAAGTCTTTAGAGACGACTAGAAGAGTATCATTGTCATCTTTGATAAATTTGATTGCATATTTCATTTACACCTCCATATCCTGGCTTATTTTAGGTCAAGATCTTTAAGAATCTTCTGGACTAATCCTGTTCCTAATTCTTTTCGCGTACCATGCATAGGTAAAACGGACTTTTTAGAACCACGCTTTACAAGCAAATGCCCTCCCTTCCCTGAAGTAAAACTGCAACCATGCTTTATAAGATATCTTTTCAATTCTTGACTATTCATTATAATAATATAACATCTAAAATGTTTCAATACAACATAAATGTTGCATTAAAGGAAAATAAAGGACATCTTTTAAAACACCATATTTAGGTAAAAAAATAAAAAAAATACAAGATCATGATTTTTTTGTTGACATAGTGTAAAAAATCGTATTTAGTGAGGGTACTGCACTAGTCGTATTGTGTCTAAAATTCAAAAATATCCCCAAAAATTCAGCAAAATGTGATCTTGAAACGTGGCTAGAAAGCCCTGTTTTCTGGGTAATTCTGACTAATCTATTTTTCAAATAACAAAAATCAATAATTGACTAATGATGTCATTAATTATGACGCAAAAGGAGCAATGATGAAAGCTGTCATCACTAAGCCAATGTGTGTTGTTGGAGACAATAAAAGCACTGTTCGCTTTGAACCATCAACACCCAATAATCCATTTGTTGAAGTTTCTAATCAAGTCTACGCACGTCTCAAGCGCGCCAATGCTGCAAAACTTTTTGTTGACGTCAAGACAACAGCAAAAACAGATAAGGCAATTGAACAAATTAAACAGATAGAACAAGAAGCCGTACAAACATCGTCTGAACCAGTGACAGAGGAAATTCCACTCGAACAGCCAAAAGCATCTAAAGCTTCTAAGTCATCAACACCTACCCCAAAAAAGGCTTAGAAGTTGAAGTTAATCATCCACCAAAAATGGTATCTTCAACAGGTGAAAGATACCTTCACCAGTCTTCAAGCACCACGCCTTAATTGGGCTCTGCGTAATGCTCTAAACACTGCAGCAAAACAAGTTGAACGCTTTACTGAAAAGCAAGTTGCAGACATCTCATCAGCCCAAATAAAGCGTATAAGAAGAGGTGTTTATATTAAAGAAAAGGCAACAGCAAGGTTTCTTGAGACAGATATCATTGGTTCTGGAACACCGATACCTCTTAAATTTTTTAAAGTAAACGAAACAAAACGCGGCATAACTTACACACTGTTTGGAAAGAAAGAAATCTTACCCCATGCTTTTATCAAAGGTGGGAGTTTTCCAAAGCGCGTTGAATTAAAAAAGCTGAATGGGAATGTGTTTCAAAGAGCCGATGGAGATCAATTCCCCATTGCAAAACAAAAAGGACCCTCAATTGCTGGGGTAATGTCCAAGCCAAAAATTGCAAGTGCTATTGTAAAAGAAGCCAATGAAAGATTAACCAAAAATATACAGAGACAACTTTCTCGTCAAGAATACGCTGCTAATAAGAAAGGCTAGATCATGTTCTCAAGCTATGTTTGCTATACACTGAGATTTTCTTTCTTGACAAGATTCACGGAAAACGTATATCGTTAAATTAGGTGCCTAGAAAACACCTTAGATGCATAGCGGATAGATTGCCGAAACAGTTTATTTTCCGCATACTAAAGGCTTTGACTCATTATATGCTACATGCGTATAATAGATCTGTCGGGTGTAGTTACGCTATACAATACCCTTTATGGGAAAAGCGTGACGACGGACTATGCACCGTGTTTTCAGCACCCGGCGCCACATATGACATAAAAATATAAATAAATCAATATGTTGTGTGCAATTATTTTATATGAATCCACTTAAGAACCCACACTTTTATGCATGATTCATTTGACCATT
>NZ_JBHIPV010000043.1:0-4078 GCF_042196165.1 Bartonella sp. AP20NXHL
ACACTCGTGTAATCAATGCCGCCATTATCACCATCTTTTTTATCGTAATGAACAACAGCTGAATCATCAGACTGAAGGCTGCTAGAAAGTTCCTTCAGACTTGCATCAAGCTGACCCTTGTTAACGGCATCATTATTATCTTTTGCATCCTCTACACCAGAAATAACCCGTTTCACACCGCTTTTGTTTGCAACATTAATTACAGTGCCATTTGTTTCCTTACCAACAGTGATAGGAGCCGTCTCATCATCCTGCTTGACAAGGCTTTCACTCACTACATTCGTTACATCATTATGAACATTCGTGACAGAACTACTAATATCAGAAAGTGCTTCCGCTACACTCTTATAACTTTCTTCACTTTCTGTCCCTTCTGCATTAACTTTCTTGATTACAAAATTTGGAGCCTTCCATTGTCCATCTTTATCATAACCTGCTCCTCCACCAAAATACGTCGCAAATGTCTGATTCATTGAATAAAGCTGACTACCCGTTACAGCATCTGTTGATTTAGCGCTAATCTCACCATTTGCTAGAAACGTAATTCTACTGTTTTCTTGTGTCCTTACAGCTCTGCCTTTTTCTTCTTGCTTCTTCTCATGACGCGCTACAAACGCATTGGCTTCCTTGCTCCAATTCAAAGAATCCTGCGCTACCCCTTCAGAAACTTCCTTAATCCGTGCATTTACATTCTTGATATTATCATCAAGACCAATAAATGCGCTACCAACATTTTCAAAACTAGCACTTGCTACCGAACCATCCGTATCAACCTTCGATAACTTGTAGGTTGGTCCTGTAAACGTACCGCCAACAAATTTTGCATCACCACCAAGGAATTTAGCTACATTCTGAGAAATTGTGTTGATCTGACTACCATTAATCGCATCATGTGAACTCTCACCAATGGCACCATCTTTTACATTATGAAGTGCAACTGGTCCTGCATCCTTACCTTTACCTAAAGTCACACTCGTGTAATCAATGCCGCCATTATCACCATCTTTTTTATCGTAATGCACAACAGCTGAATCATCAGACTGAAGGCTGGTAGAAAGTTCCTTCAGACTTGCATCAAGCTGACCTTTGTTAACAGCTTCATTATCCTTTGTTGCTTCACCAACACCTGAAAGAGTCCGATCCGTACCAGTCTTGTTGGCTATATTGATTTCACTGCCTTCTACTTCTTTACCAATAGTGATAAGATTTGTATCTGCATCTTTCTTAACAAGGCTATCTCCTCTAACATTGTTAATTTCATTGTTAATTTGTTTTGTAATCTCATTTTTAACATTTGTGATAGAACTACCAACCCCTGTTAAAGCACTCGCTACATCAGGATAATTCTGATCTTTAGATCCACCATCAGCATCAAAGGTCTTGACCGTGAATTTAGGATTCGTCCATTTACCTTCTGTATATTCAGCGCCACCACCTAAATAAGTTGCAACAGTCTTATTCGTCTCAAAAAGCTGAGAACCATTGATCGCATCACTTGAGCTTGAAGAAACCTCTCCATTGGAAAGAAATGTAATCTTACTCTTACTTTCCTTCTCTCCATGTGTTGCTACAAACGCCTTGTCAGAATCACTCCACAACAATGCATTCTGCTTAATATTTTCAGTAACCTCCGTGTTGTTTTGGGTAAACTCTTTTTGAAGATTCTCAAAAGATGTTCCTACACCCTCAAAAGCTTCCGATACAGTATTATACTTCTTCTCTTCAACTTTAGTACCATCCTCATTAATGGTCTTAATCTTGAAGCTTGGAGCTGTCCAAGCGCCACCGGCATAACTAGCATGACCACCTAAAGACTGCGCAACACTGTCACCTAGAGCATATAGCTGATTTCCTGCTACAGCATCGCTTGAAGTTCCACTAACGTCTCCGTTGGCAAGATGTTTAATCTTGCTGCTCACTCTTTTATCTTCTTTTCCATGCTGTGCCACAAAGGCCCCTTCAGCATCACTCCACAACAACGCATCGCCTTGAACTTCTTGCGTAATATTACTTAGTTTTTCATTAAACTTTTTGACCTCATTAGACAGATGTTTATTCACATTTATGAAGTTCGTATCAATTCCTGCAAAAGCAGAGCCTACATCATTATAGGATTCGCTTGTCACTTCACCATCTTCAGAAACTTTCGACACCGTATAAGTGGGATCTTTAAACTTCTCACCATCAAAGGATACGCTGCCACCTAAAATCTTTGATAAATCTGCAGCTATGGTATGAAGCTGACCTCCCGTAACCGCATCATTCGAGCCTGATACTATAGAGCCAGCCGCAAGTGATGTGATCTTGCTGTTTTCCTTTTTACCTTCTTCCGTTTTATGCTGTGCGACAAAGGCGTTACTCTCATTACTCCATAATAAAGAATCTTGTGCAACTCCTTCTGAGACTTCCTTAATGCGAGCGTTAACAGTCTTGATATTTGTATCAAGTCCTTTAAAGGCTTTTTCAACACCTTCATACGGTTTATCTGTTACCTCACCGTCTTTAGAAACTGTCGATAAGTCATAGCTGGGAACTGTAAAAGTGCCATCAGCACTAAACGATGATTTGCCACCTAAAATCTTTGATAAACTTGCAGCTATGGTATTAATCTGACCACCCGTAACAGCATCGCTCGAACCTGATACTATAGAACCATCAGCCAGCGATGTGATCTTGCTGTTTTCCTTTTTACCTTCTTCCGTTTTATGCTGTGCGACAAAGGCATTGGCTTCATCATTCCATAACAAAGCATCTTTCTCAATATGTTGAGAACTATCAGTTATTTTTTTATTAAAATCATTGATCGTATTCGTTATACGCGTATTCACATTCCCAAGGCTATAATCAAGCGCCGAAAGAGCTGAACCAACATTATGATGACTATTTGGCGATACATCTACATCACCAGTTTTTCTAATGTCATGTACCCCATAAGATGGTTCACTGAAAGCACCATTACTAAAAGCTGCATTCCCACCTAAGAACTTAGCAATATCACCGCCTATTTTATTAATCTGCTGACCATTAATTGCATCATAGGATTCTGAAGATATTACACCCTTAGCAACATTATGGAGTGCAACAGGTGTCTTGTCTTTACCACCCAAAGTTATACTCATATAATTAGGGGCACCATCCTTCTGTTTATCGTAATGAACAACGGCTGAATCATCAGACTGAAGGCTGGTAGAAAGATCCTTTAAACCTTTATCTAGCTGACCTTTATTAACCGCTTCATTATTCTTCGTTGCTGCCTTCACACCAGAAAGAGTTCGATCTGCTTTGCTACTATTAGCGATATTGATTTCACTGCCTTCTACTTCTTTACCAATAGTGATAAGATTGGTTGCTTGATCTTTCTTAACAAGGCTATCACCTTTCACATTGGCAATCTCATTATTAATCTCTTTGCTGATCTCATTTCTAATATTTGTGAAAGAATTACCAACTCCAGCCAAAGCATCCGCCACATTGCTATAAGTTTTCTCTTCAGAGTTACCATCATCCTTAACTGTCGTAACCTTAAAACTTGGAGCTTTCCACTGTCCTTGCTCACCATAACCAGCACCACCACCAAAATAGGTTGCAAGTTGTTCGTTCAGCGAATAAAGCTGACCACCCGTGACAGCATCCGTTGAATCTTTAGAAACATCACCATCTAAAAGAAACGTAATTCTACTGTTTTCTTGTGTCCTTACAGCTCTGCCTTTTTCTTCTTTGCTCTTTTCATGACGTGCTACAAAGGCATTAGCTTTATCGTTCCATAACAAAGCATCACCTTTAACTTGCTGAGTAATATTCGTTATGTTTTTAGTAAGTTCGCTAAACTTATTTGTTACATTATCATTGACATTCTTGATATTGCTATCAAGCTGGCTTTTGTTAACAGCGTCATTATTGTTCTTTGCTTCCCCAACACCAGAAATTATCCGATCAGCACCGCTTTCATTTGCAATATTGATTTCTGCGCCACCTACTTTTGCACCAATAGTGAGACGACTCGTTGTCTTATCTTGCTGAACAAAGCTCTCGCTTTCCACTTTGGTAATCACATTATTAACCTGTTCAGTCAATTTAT
>NZ_JBHIPV010000044.1:0-3823 GCF_042196165.1 Bartonella sp. AP20NXHL
GCAATAATATCGGCTCCAACACCATGGATGCTGCCTTTGTGGGCTTGCATATTAACAGCGCGTCCTGCTTCTATTGTTGTGGTCATCGCGGTGGAAGCTTGAGAAGAAGCTTCTGCTTTCTTAAAGCCCACTGTCATACTGCCAGATGCGCCAGCCTCGGTCAAACCGCTTAACGTATCCTGTGGATTGCCCCACGACTTTGGCTTCAAAATACGCATCCCCCGTAATGAAACCTCACCTGCCTTATTGTCGACTATCTTAAACACCAAATTAAAAGTGCCCGTTGTGTGGATAAAGAAGGAGACAGCTTTGATCCTCTACTTCATTCGTGATTTTATCTAACGACCTTTTTAACGATGGGGAGGACGCTTTGGTGATCGCTTTTGTAAAGCTTTTTGCTTTTGCTGACGTTTTCTTTCATCCTCAAAATGCGTTAGTAAAGCGCGTTCCTGTTTCGTTTTGTTGGTCACACCAAAGGTATCATTGTCCATAAATTGCTGATATCCAGCTAGCATCAAATTAGCTAAAAACGAGTCACTTTTCAGAGGTTGTACAAAATAGAGCCCTTTTGAATCTTGCAATTTATACCGGAAACCTGCTTTTTTCATGCACTCATAAACTGAGGCAAATTCACTCGCATACGAATTCATATCACTAGAAGAAGCATAAACCGGTTTCCAGCCACATTTTGATAAGGATTGTTGGATCATCGCTTTATCGACACCTGGCTTTTCCCATAATGCTAAAGTTGATGGAGGAGGTTGGTTAACACATCCAGCTGTATTTAAGAGAGCTATGCAACTCAATAGTTTTAAGATTTTCTTCATTTTTCCCCTCCTTAAGTGGGTTTCTTTACGATAAAACAGCTCATAAACCTGTTGATATTTCCTGTCACCGCTGCTTAAAACAACGGTGAACAATATTGAGATGATTGGTTGAGGAAACAATCCCGCCATTCCAAGCGAAGGCAAAGAGGGGGATCGTTGATCGTCACAAACAGCAAAACTTAAGGTTGGCATTCATCCGCATTTTTGTACTTTTTACAAAACGGGCTGTTTAAGCGCTTTGCGACACTTCTCTTCGGGATGACAGCACCAGGCTGACAAATGGGAAGGTCTCTACCGTTAAAAGGAGAACACCAGCTAGCTCTCCCTTTATAATGGAATCCTGCTTGGATCATGCAAGCATCAATCGTTGCATTCTCATTGTTGCTTAACTTTTGAACTTCATCCTCAAGATAATTAAGGTGTGGCAAACCACATTCTAGCAATGCTTTTCCTACCTCCGTAGAATCTGCTCCTAGCTTCTCCCACACAGCCGTCTCTCCTCGAGGAGGTTTATCAATGTTTTCAATGTCACATCCAGCAACCGTTAACAAAATGAGCAGGCTTAATAAATTAAACAACATTTTCATTTTTTGTTCCCTGTTCTCGTTGAATAAAGTTTGTTAAAATCAAATGAACCATAATTAATTTGACACTCACGACTCGCATCAGCATAACAATTATGGGGGCTCGGATTAAGGCCCAAGACCGCTCTCCCCATCTCTCTGATTGGATTAGTTGCTATAGTAAATAAACTGTTTGCTGCAAATATCGTCATATAAAAAGGATTTTTTATACCTTTCTCCAAAAGTGAAAAATCTAGATTTAAAGGTGCCTTATAAGCCGTAGGCCAATTGTAACCAATCACTGTACTAATGGGGTCTAACATATGACCTTGTATGTAGATATAATTTTTTTCGCCATCGCTTAGATAATCTACTGTATTGGCCATCGATTGCATGTGAGCAGCCGCTCCAACAAGATAGAAGTCTGTTTTCTTGGCTACACTGTGGATACCATGTTCTTGCAAGTCATTTGCTCCATTGCGTATTGTTAAGGTACCCCGGCTATGCCCACTAACAATAGCATTGTCATTGCCATAACGATAGATAAAATCTTGAAACTTCTTGGTCGAATTACTCAATCCCCAAGTGCTACCCTCCCAAAACTTTTGATAATATGCTACCCCTAATTCTACCAGCACATCATCAGCTTGGGGAAAGTATGTAAAATAAAGAGGACCATTTTTATTAACAGCCAATTGGACAGCATTACCCGCAGCATCATCTGGTGAATTAAAAATGCCATTGTAGAACATATAAACAGCACCATTAGGGCCTTTTTGTAAATGCTTTTCTTCCTCTGGCTTTAAAAAGTGATACAGAGTGATATATTTTCCATCACGGCCTTTTATAGGTTTTCCATTTTCATCGGTTAAATAGAGGACATTGCCATTTTCATCATGCGCAACCTCACCCACTGGATGGTCAACATAAAATGCCATTTTACGAACCCCATCCCATATATCAAACCATTCATCTACCCATTTATTTCTCATACCTAAACGATTACGCAATATATCCTCAAGCGGTGCGACATCTAGCTGTCCTACTGCTTGGTGTGCTGCTGCGGTGTTGCGGTTGAGAGAGCCAATGATTTGTCCAGCATCTTGCCCCATCGCCCTCTGTCCAGTTGTATCAGTAAGGATGATAGTCCCATCGCTGATAGCAGATTTGGTTTCCCCTTCTGCTCCATCCTTGGCTTTGCCGTGATTTAAAACATTCTTGGCAATGTTTTTTATCGTGTCATTCCCAGAAATGCTAAACCCATGGCTGCTGGCTTTAGCATGGGCACCGTTGCTGATATCACTGGTGCTAATGCTTCCTGTGGTCAGGCTGTTTTTATCTGCCGGCGCGGTGCTGGCAATGATGCCTCCGGTCAGCGTTGTTTTGTCTTTAACTATGATATTAAAGCCGCCATCACCCGCTTTGATGCCTGATTGTTCCACAACACTATGATAATCGCTGGAGGATTTATCCTTTTGGAAAGAGGCGCTCATGGAGCCCCCACCACCCGTTTGTCCAGCGCCAAACCCAACAGAAACAGAGTTTTGCTTACTGGAAGTTTGTCCCGTATCACTGCGGCTGGTAATGGCAAAATCACCCCCTACTTCCATTTCTACACGCTCTCCAGAAACCACGGCGCCTGCCAATGTGGTGTTTGCCCCACTCGTGGTATGAACGGTGCCGGTGCCTATAATATGGCTGTTTTTGTGTTGAACTTCCTCACTGGAACCTTCCCCTTGACTAAAAGCAGCACTACCCGTTGCCCCTGCGCCACCCGTGCCATAACCGGTGCCAACACTCATTGAAGAACTTTCACTGCTGTTTTGTGTGCTTTGCGTGTTTTGTGCACTTTCAAAGATGATATCTTTACCTGCTTCCATGGTGATCTTTCCGCTCTGTGCATCATTTTCCAGCACATAGATTGGATTGGTACCAGCGATAATATCAGCGCCAACACCATGAATGCTGCCTTTGTGGGCTTGCATGTTAACAGCGCGTCCGCCTTCTATGCTATCTGTCACCGCTGTGGAGACTTGAGAAGAGGCTTCTGTTTTCTCAGTTTTAAAGCCCACGGTTACACTGCCAGATGCACCAGCCATATTGGCAAGAGCATCCTTGGTGGAGCCCCCCCCATCCCTCCTAATGAGCTACTCAGTCCTTTGGTTACGTTCCCCTTTTCCCCCGTATTGCCAGTCAGCCAATTAACAAAGGTTTTGCCTTTACTATAAAGATGACTGATTTTCATGCCAGTCAGTATGCCATTAATAACTGTATTGTTACCATCCTTATTATTCATGTGATCTGCGGCATCTTTTAGTCCTTGTACCGTGCCAAGGACACCGATATCAACGGAAGTTGTCACACCAGCAAAAGACTTTTCATGCTTTTCTTTTGCGTTAGAGGTATCATAGCTTTCTGATAGGGTGATATTAT
>NZ_JBHIPV010000045.1:0-3508 GCF_042196165.1 Bartonella sp. AP20NXHL
CCCTCCATTCGCCACCTTCATAGCTAGCTCCTCCTCCTAAATACATCGCTAGCGTCTGATGCAAGGAATAAAGCTGATTGCCCGTAATCGCCTCTGTCGAACCTTCAGAGATATCGCCATCTAAAACTGACTTCAGTTTGCTCTTACTTCTTTTATCTCCCTTCCCATGAAGCGCTACAAACGCACTGTCTTCATCACTCCACAACAACGCATTCTGCTCAATATTGTCTGAAATCTCATTATGAAGCTTTGTAAATGAATTGCTTACACCGGCAAACGCTTCAGCAATATTGGGATAGCTATGCTCTTCTGGACTACCATCATCATTAAATGTCGTAACTTTGAAAGTAGGTGCTACCCATTGACCATCTTCATAGTGAGCGCCACCACCAAAATAAGTCGCTAGCGTCTGATTCAAGGAATAAAGCTGAGAACCATTCACTGCTTCTGTCGAGCCTTCAGAAAGTGTGCCAGCTTTCACGCCAGAGAGACTACGTGCATCACCATTCATATTTGCAATTGTGATTGCACTACCCTCTTTTTCACCACCTATCTTGATTACCTTCGTAGCATCATCCTGCTTAACAAGACTATCTCCTACAACTCTATTAATCTCATTCTGAAGCTCTTTATGAATATTCGTGAATGAATTCCCTACACCTGCAAACGCTTTAGCAACATCATCATAGCTCTGCTCTTCAACAGCACTACCATCCTCATTAACGGTCTTAACTTTGAAACTTGGAGCTCTCCATTGACCTTCCTTATATTCAGCGCCACCACCTAAAGATTTAGCTATATTCGTAGCTGTTGTTTCAAGATTGTTTGACACACTGCTTACATTTTGATTGGTCGCAAAAAGCTGTGAACCATTCACTGCATCACTCGATGCTTCCGAAAGCGTTCCTGATTTCACACCAGAAAGGATCCGTGCAGCACCATCAATATTCGAAAGCTTAACTTCTGTACCACTCTTTTCACCCCCTACACTAATAACATGTGTCTTTTCATCTTGCTTAACAAGACTATCTCCTACAACTTGGTTAATCTCATTCTTAAGCTCTTTGTGAATATTTGTGAATGAATTCCCTACACCAGCAAATGCTTTGGCAACATCATCATAGCTCTGCTCTTCAACAGCACTGCCATCTTCTTTGACAATCTTAACCTTAAAGCTTGGAGCACTCCATTGACCTTCCTTATATTCAGCGCCACCACCTAAATAAGATGCAACAGTCTTATTCGTATCAAAAAGCTGAGAACCATTGATCGCATCACTTGAACTTGCAGAAACCTCTCCATTGGAAAGAAACTTAATTTTACTGTTGCCTTTCCCAGCACCCTCTCCATGTGTCGCTACAAACGCATTATCTTCATCACTCCACAACAACGCATTCTGCTTAATATTTTCAGTAACCTCCGTGTTGTTTTGGGTGAACTCTTTTTGAAGATTCTCAAAAGATGTTCCTACACCAGCAAATGCTTCCGATACATTATCATACTTCTTCTCTTCAACTTTAGTACCATCCTCATTAACGGTCTTAACTTTGAAACTTGGAGCTGTCCAAGCGCCACCTGCATAACTAGCATCACCACCTAAAGACTGCGCAACACTGTTACCTAGAGCATATAGCTGATTTCCTGCTACAGCATCGCTTGAGCTAGCAGTAATGTCACCATTTGCAAGCGACGTTATCTTGCTGTTGGTCTTCTCACCGTCTTTTCCTCCATGCGTCGCTACAAACGCCTCTGCGTCCTTATTCCACAACAGCGCATCGCCTTGAACTTCCTGAGTAATATTCGTGACTTTGTCATTAAAGTCTTTAACCACATTCGTGAAAGAATTACCAACACCTGAAAGAGCTTCTGAAACACTATCGTACTCAGCTTCTTCTGATGTGCCATCTTCTTTAAGGTGTGTAACTTTAAATCTAGGCAACAACCATTGATCTTTCTCATACTTAGCATCACCGTTTAAGTACGATGCAAGATCTTTTCCTAAGGAATAAAGTTGGGAGCCATTTACTGCATCTGTCGATTCTTTCGTAATATCTCCTGCCGCAAGGAACTTAATCTTGCTGTTTGTCTTTGCACCATCTTTTTCTCCATGCAAGGCGACAAAAGCACCATCAGCCTTGCTCCATGATAAAGAATCTTGTGCAACTCCTTCTGAAACTTCCTTAATACGAGCGTTGATAGTGCTCATGCTGTCATTAATGTCATTAAACGCACCTGCAACATTATTACTGCTCTTCTTATCACCTTTCGTACCATCATTGCTGAAAGTCTGAATTTGGAAATCCGGATCTTGCCATTCGCCTTTCTCATTATAACCAGCACCTCCACCAAAATAGCCAGCAAACTGTTTTTGCAGATCATAAATCTGTCCACCCGTAATCGCATCACTCGAGCCTGATACTATAGAGCCAGCTGCAAGTGATGTAATCTTACTCTTGCTTTCCTTCTCTCCATGCGTCGCTACAAATGCCTCTGCGTCCTTATCCCACAACAGCGCATCGCCTTGAACTTCCTGAGTAATATTCGTGATGTTTTCAGTAAGTTCATTAAACTTATTCGTTAGGTTGCTATTTACATTCTTGAAATTCGTATCAATGCTTTCAATGGCTAAACCAACATCACTATAGGATTTTTCTACTTCCTCGCCTTTTGCATCAACACTGGATAATTTATAGGTTGGACCCGTGAAAGTACCATCTTTAAAGCTTGTACCTCCACCTAAGTATTCCGCAATATCCTGAGAAACCTTAGAAATCTGACCGCCATTAACCGCATCATGCGAATTCTCACTAATCTGACCTTCGGCAACATTATGCAAACCAACAGATGCAGAACCCTTACCTTTACCCAAAGTCACACTCGCATAATTAGTGATGCCATTATCACCATCTTTTTTATCATAGTGAACAACAGCCGATTCATCAGACTGAAGATTGTTAGAAAGCTTCTCTAAACTTTTATCAAGTTGCTCTTTGTTGACTGCTTCATTATTCTTCGTTGCTTCCTTCACACCGGAAAGTATTCTATCCCCTTTGTCTTTATTTGCGATATTGATTTCACTGCCTTCTACTTCTGTACCAATATTGATAACTTTTGTCTTTTCATCCTGCTTGGCAAGGCTATCACTGACAACATTAGTAATTTCATTGTTAATCTCTTTGCGAACATTGGTGATGGAAGCACCAACTCCAGCCAATGCCTCCGCTACAGTTTTATATTCCTTATCTTCAACATCACTACCATCACCTTTGACAGTTTTAACTTTAAAGCTTGGAGCACTCCATTGACCTTCCTTATATTCAGCGCCACCACCTAAATAAGTTGCAACATTGTCCCCTAAGGAATAAAGCTGACCACCTGTAATTGCGTCCCTTGAATCCTTAGCAATATTACCTTCGGCAACATTATGAAGTGCAACTGGTCCTGCATCCTTACCTTTACCTAAAGTCACACTGCTATAATCAGTTTTACCATCTGCCTGTTTATCGTA
>NZ_JBHIPV010000046.1:0-3467 GCF_042196165.1 Bartonella sp. AP20NXHL
TTTGTAAGCGGTAAGCCTGGAGAAACAACAACCATTGGCAAAAATTTTATTACCGCTACCGGAGGAAAGGGTGGTGGAGGTGCTTATTATTCCAGCCCATCATCCCGTTACTCAGGTTCTGGTGGTACTGGAGGAGTTGGCGGGAACTTTGGTTGGGCAACAGATGGTCTCTTAGGACTTGCCAAAGGCGGAAATGGTTATGCTGGAACGAAAGGAATTGATGCAGAAATGAGTGGTAACGGAGGTGATGCTGGGGGCGATACATCAAGGGGTGGCGCTGGAGGAACGGGAGATGGTTACCATACTTCAGGAAAAGCAGGGCGTGGTTTTGGGGGTGGAGGTGCTGGTGCTAACGGGGATGGGCATTACAGCGGTGCTGGTGCTGATGGCGCTGTTCTTATAAGATTATGGAAAGAATAAATGGATGCACAAGTAACCAAGATATGACACAAGTCAAATGGATAGCTGTTGTATAAGCTGGCTTACATGTTTTTAAGTCCTTTTATCGCTCTTTCAAAGCCCTTTTAAAGGGCTTTTTGACTGACAGTGTCAGTCTTATGAGAGAGTGAGATGATTGTTATGGTCTCTTCATTAATTTGGAGAGCAAAATGACAATAGAATTTAAACTTCGTATTCACTTTATTAAGAATGGCAAGGGATCTAAGTTTTTAGCAATATTTGATCAGACAGCCGTTGGTATGGTCGTAAAATCCTTGATGTTAACGTGCAAATTTATCCCCTCCATGCACCTATTCTTCTCTTTACGCATGAGGTGGAGAAACAGGATAGTGTTCTGTTTCATAAGCTTCAATTAACAAAACAAGAGTTTTCATTCTATCAAATTCTGGAGTATTAACTTCTGGCTGCTTATCAAACATTGCAGACACAATCTCTAAAGCTTCTTGATAATCTCTCTCTGTACGAATTGGTTTGATATTCATTTCTTAAATTCTTGTAGTTCCACAGTGTTGGCATCAATCATATTAAATTGTAACATTTTTGTTGACAATTGTCACTTAATACATTACATCTTACTTAAAATAAAGTTGTTGAGTTTGCTATGATCAAAACATTTAAAAATAAAGACCTCCAATCTCTCTGGGAAACAGGAAAAAGTAAGATTGATAGCAGGCTTCAACAGCGTATTATTCGCCGTCTTGATGCCCTTGACGCTGCTTCTCAAGTTAGTGATATCAATGTACCAGGTTATAATTTTCATATGCTTAAAGGCTTTACTCCAACTCGCTACACAATTCATATCAATGGTCCTTGGTGTATCACTTTTGAATTTAAAGACAGACACGTTTACCATGTTGATCTAGAGCAATACCACTGAAGGTTTTAAGATTTGTAAAGGAAACTATCCATGACCACACGTAATCCTAATCGTTGTCCTTCTCATCCAGGAGAAATTTTAGCTGAATCCTTAGAACATTTAAATGCAAGCAAAACCGAAATTGCTAGGATTCTTCAAATATCACGCCAGCACTTGCACGGTATCCTTAAAGGAGAACGTCCAGTCACAGCCGTAACAGCAGCTCGCATTGGTAAATTGTTAGGAAATGGACCAGCCCTTTGGCTACAGCTTCAAGCCAATTATGATACATGGCATGCCTTGAGGGACATTGATGTCTCTTCTATTCCAACATTAACAGCTAATAAAGTGGATATACAAATGGAACAGAGCCATTAACTACCTCCCCGCCTCAAAGACGAGGAGATAAAATCATGTTTTTAAAGTTAAGCAGCTTTTGTAATCGGACTTGCTAAAACCTTTTTTGCTTCTTTAATGAGGGCTTTATATTTTCTGTTTTCTTCGTCTACTCTGAAGGCATCAAGAAGACGCATATGAATTGGACCTAAAAGATACAAAACTTTTTCACCAGCGTTCATTCCCTCCCAATAACTTGGCAAATCAAAACGCGTATCACGATCATAATCAACAGATTGGTTTCTCAGTTTCTTTTCACACTCAATAAAGTAACGGCGTGCTTGACGTCCTTTCTCGTTACGTTCCACCATTGAGAGCTCTTTCGCCATGTCTAAAGTGATGTGATATTCTGTACTTGGACGACCGCCTTTAGGTTTTACTAAATTTTTAGTAAAACTCGCAAAGTCCTTATTTTCTAGGAAACCATATTCTTTAATACGATTAATAATCCAATCGTTAAAACGAGATGTTACCTTCAAAAACGTATGCAAATCACGAGCGTTAACAGTTTGAACAGTTTCCTGATCAATGATTTGTTCCGATATTGGAATAAGAGTATTCATGAGAACTCCTTGTTGTTAGACGTTTTTCATTGACATTTTTTATAAAAATGCCGGGTGCTGAAAAACACGGCAACAAGCCCGTCGTTATGCCTTTCCCCCGAAAGGGTATTGTATAGCGTAACCACACCCGACAAAGCTATTATATGCGTGTAGCATATAATGAGTCAAAGTCTTTAATGTACAGAAGACTGATTATTTCGGTAACCAATCCGCTTGTTGTTTTAAGGTGTTTTTCAAGCACCTTTGTATGAATCTAACGGTTTTGAATATTTTGTCAAGTCGTTTTCAAAAGCGGCTCTTTACCTCTCATTTTTCCCATTCATTTTCATTCACCCCTCATTTAAAGGAGCATAAAGTATGGCAACAGGTTTTTTACACGGTGTTGAAGTCGTTGAAGTTGACGACGGCACCCGCCCCCTTCGCGCGGTTCAGTCTGCCGTTATCGGGATTGTTGGCACAGCACCCGATGCCGATGAACAAGCATTCCCTCTCAACACACCGGTTTTGGTAGCAGGCTCTCTTTCACAAGCTGCAAAACTCGATAGAACAGGCAAACGACGCGGCACTTTACCCAATGCCCTTGATCTTATTTTTAAACAAGTAGGAGCAATTGTCGTTGTCGTACGCGTGAACGAGGGTGACAACGAAAATGCAACACTCACCAATATTCTGGGTGGTGTAAACGCAAATGGCGCTTATGAAGGTGTTCATGCTTTGATTGGAGCGCAATCCATTGTAGGACAAACACCACGCATTCTCATCGCTCCAGGCTTTACACATCAACGCCCTTCCAGTGTGAATATTGAAGAGAATGGAACTGGTGCAACTGCCAACCCCGTCGCAGCAGAACTCATTGGCATTGCCGAGCGTTTGCGCGCCATTGTGGTGCTTGATGCACCAAACAGCACAGATGAAGCAGCCCTTAGCACAGCAAAGGATTTTGATTCAAAACGCGCCATTATCATTGACCCTTTTGTAAAGGTGAATCGTGATGGAAAAATTGTAGAACAGCCAGCAAGTGCAGCAGTTGCAGGTGTCATTGCCAAAACGGATTTTGCCCAAGGTTTTTGGCATTCCCCTTCCAATAAAGTGATCAATGGCATTGTTGGTATTGCACGCCCCATTGATTTTTCCATTGGTGATCGATCAAGCCGCGCCAACCTTCTTAACGAACAAAACATCACAACAATTAT
>NZ_JBHIPV010000047.1:0-3249 GCF_042196165.1 Bartonella sp. AP20NXHL
TTTGTAAGCGGTAAGCCTGGAGAAACAACAACCATTGGCAAAAATTTTATTACCGCTACCGGAGGAAAGGGTGGTGGGGGAGCTGACGCCCGTATCTCTCACTCGATTACTGGGAGTACGAATTCCTTCTATTCAGGCTCTGGTGGTGCTGGAGGCGTGGGAGGAAATTTTGGTTTAGCAAAAGACGAACATCCAGGACTTGCTAAAGGTGGAAATGGTTGTGCTGGAACGAGTGGAAACAATGGAAAAACAAGCGGTAATGGCGGTGATGCTGGGGGTGATACATCAAGGGGGGGCTCTGGAGGAACGGGACAAGGCTCATATAGTTCAGGAAAAGCGGGGCGTGGCTTTGGGGGTGGGGGTGCTGGTTCTCATGGGACTGATTGTTCAAGTGGCGCTGGAGCTGATGGGGCTGTCCTCATAAGATTGTGGAAAGATTAAATACAAAACCAAAAATAGCGCAAGTCAAATGGATAGCTGTTCTATAAGCAGGCTTATATGTTTTTAAGTCCTTTTAAAGGGCTTTTTTGACTGACAGTGTCAGTCTTATCGGCATGATGATGGTTGTTATAGTCTCTTCATTGATTTGGAGAGCAAGATGACAATAGAATTTAAACTTCGTATTTTCTTTATTAAGAACAGCAAGGGATCTGAGTTTTTAGCAATATTTGTTCAGACAGCCGTCGGTATGGTCGTAAAATCATTGATGTTAACGTGCAAATTTATCCCCTCCATGCGCCTATTCTTCTCTTTACGCATGAGGTGGAGAAAAGAAAAACAAGTCTAGACGATAAGGCTTTCTAATGGGATGTTACTATTTTTTCCATTTTAGCACTTATAATGTAAGCTATTTGTTGACCTTATAAGTATTTTACGCTATATAAAAGAATGATTAAAACGTTTAAAAGCAAAACATTGGCAGAATTATTCAAAACGGGAAATTCATCCAAGATTGATAAGAAACTTGTAAAACGTATCATGGTTCGTCTTGATCGTTTAGATATTTCTGAAAGACCAGAAGATATGAATCTTCCAGGATTCAACTTTCATTCTTTGATTGGATATTCACCTACCCGTTACACTGTCCACGTTAACGGACCATGGTGTATTACCTTTGAATTTGACTCATGTAATGCTTACCGTGTTGATCTTGAACAATATCACTAAGGATACAGTTATGAATGACATTCCTGCACAAAGAGATAAAAACCGTTGTCCTACTCATCCAGGAGAAGTTTTAGCAGAAATTATTCCTGAGACAGGCAAAACAAAATCAGAAATTGCGCAGATGCTTGGTATATCACGCCAACATCTCTACGATATTCTGAACGCAAAAAAGCCTGTTTCTCCTGCTATTTCCGCTTGTCTTGGCAAAATGTTTGGTGATGGAGCTGCTATATGGTTACGTATGCAAGCCAATTATGATGCGTGGCATGCTGAACGCGAAACAAATGTTAGCAAAGTTCCAACACTTCACGCTGTTTGATCTCTTCCTCACTCTGAAGAGACGATGTTTTATGAAATACTGGATAAATAATAATATCTAACAACATCCCCCGCTTTAAACATGTTCATCACTATTCAAGATGTCATCTAAACCACGATTTAAATCATCTAATATATTTTGCGGTGCATCTGCATAAACAAAAGATTGTGCACCAGAACGAGATTTTACTAATTCATTATATAAATCAACAGGAAGCATAATGATTTTTTCACGCCCTCGCTTTGTTAAAGCTACAGGTGTAGACATAGCCTCGTCTAAAATATCGCCTGCCCCGCGGTTTACATCTGTAAAACTATATTTTTTCATATGCACATCCTATCTTTAATGTATTATACGTATTATACGTAGAATATGTATTATGTAAAGATATTTTACGGCATTAACTACCTCCCCGCCTCAAAGACGAGGAGATAAAATCATGTTTTTAACTTAAGCTACTTTTACAACAGAGCTTACTAAAACTCGCTTGGCTTCTTCAACAAGCGTTTTATAATGTTTGCTCTCTTCTGCTAATGTAAAGGCTTTAACAAGATGCATGTGAAGCGGTCCATAAATATAAACAGCTTTTTCAGTAGGTCCCATTTCATCCCAGTTGCTTGGAAAATCAAAGCGTGTATCACGATCATTATCAATTAATTGTTTTTTTAAATCATAGAAAGCTTTGACGAGGGCTTTTTTGAATGCACGCACCGTATCATTGTTACGCATATAGGTCATGAGTAGAGTGGCTTGTGGTTCGTTGAGAATAGCAATTACTCTTTTCTGTCTTCCGCCTTTGGTCCCAAAGGGTGAGATTTCAAATCCAACCCTTCCAAATTCTTCAAGGTCTTCAATGTTTTGACGTACCAGCTTTATAACTGTAGCGTGGCTATTCCCCACACCACCGGCAATTTTCAAAGAGGTTGTGACAGCAATACCATCATTGTTGATTGTTACTAGATTGTTCATAATGAACTCCTTACTATTTAGTTGTTTTCTATTGACGCCCTAGAGGGGTATCGGGTGCTAGAAAACACGGTAGTAAGTCCGTCGTTATGCTTTCCCCATAAGGGTATTTTATAGCGTAACTACACCCGATAACATTATTATACGCTATGCGCATATAACGAGTCAAAGCATTCAATGCACGGAAAAAGACTGTTTCGGCAATCTATCCGCTTACTATCAAGGTGTTTTCTAGGCACCTTTGTATGAATCTAACGGTTTTAAAGTTTTTGTCAAGTCGCTCGTCAGAACGGCTTCCACCTCTAATTTTTCCCATTCATTTCATTAGCCAACCATTTAAAGGAGTATAAAATGGCAACAGGTTTTTTACACGGTGTTGAAGTCGTTGAAGTTGACGACGGCACCCGCCCCCTTCGCGCGGTACAATCGGCAGTTATCGGGATTGTTGGCACAGCACCCGATGCCGATGAACAAGCATTTCCCCTTAATACACCCGTTTTGGTAACGGGCTCTCTTTCACAAGCTGCAAAACTCGATAAAACGGGTAAGCGTCAAGGTACCTTACCCAATGCCCTTGATCTTATTTTTAAACAAGTAGGCGCCATTGTCGTTGTCGTACGCGTGCACGAGGGTGACAACGAAAATGCAACACTCACCAATATTCTGGGTGGTGTAACCGCAAATGGTGCTTATGAAGGTGTTCATGCTTTCATTGGAGCACAATCCATTGTAGGACAAACACCACGCATTCTCATCGCTCCAGGCTTTACACATCAACGCCCTTCCAGTGTGAATAT
>NZ_JBHIPV010000048.1:0-3170 GCF_042196165.1 Bartonella sp. AP20NXHL
TGGTTATTTTAATCGTTTATTTGGATCGCTAGCTGTTTTGATAATAAAAGCCGTGTCTTAAAGGACGCGGCTTTTTTTATGTAAATTCTAAGCAACATAAATAAGGGGCGGAGAGTATCTTCTGGTCGTATAGACTTTTCAAAGCTTAGAAGAAATGTATCTATTCAAGCTTACACCATTTTCGGCAGCTTGTATTGCAAGTTTTCTATGGAGTTCTGGTGGGATTCTTAATTGAAACTTACCACTATATTTACCATGCGACAAAGGCACAGGAACTTCTTCTCCGTTATGTTGCATGTCCTCAACAACTTCTGAAACAAGATCCATAATGCCTTTTAAAGCCTTCTCTGCTTGAGATGCTAACCATGAAAGGGATGGGAATTCTGCACACAATCCGACATATTCCTGATCTTCTTGCGACCACAAAACACGATATGTATAATGATTACTGTTCATGTTTTATCCTTTCTATCGCTTGCAATACTTGTTTGACTTGGTAGGCTTTTGCCTTATTGCCAGAATCTTTTTGAATATTCACACGCGGGTCACCAAGCCACGGGGTTTTAAACACAAAGTGACTCGTACCACTGTTCCGTGGTTCTCCAAAAAAATGTACACACACAGCCAACAAATCTGAAAACTTAATGTTCCTTGGTGATGCTTGCATCAAGCTGATTATTTTTTCAACTTTATTGTTCATAACCAATAATAGTATCACTATTAATCCTAGTCAATCATTTTATAAACCTTCCTAGTTAATCATTTTAAATCTATTGAATAGAGGCTTTTATGTATACAAGAAAAACTATCAGAAAAAGTTTTGTTGCGTTAAACAAAAAAAGAAAGCCGTGTCTTAAAGGACGCGGCTTTTTTGCTATAAAGCAGCCCCCCGCGCCGTTATTTTATTTACGCTGCTTTATTTTCAACAATCTTTACAACGGTATCGTTTTCATAAATTTCACAATCTTCAGGAATTCCATATACATAGTAAATGTTTTGCTCAACATATGAATAATCATTTCTTTTTAATCTTGCATTGCCATGTACCAAACCTCTAATGGTGTGATAACCAGTCACTTTAGCATTGCCATAAACAGAACCGTAGACCTTAACATACCCACCCACGCTAGCATTGCCATAAACCTTGCCATAAATTTTTGAAGAGCTACTTACAACAGCATGATCATAAACCTCAGCCTTGCTATAAATGCGTGCACTTCCTGTTAATTTTGCATTCCCATAAACCCTTGCATATTGATAAACCCACACCTTATCAGAAAGATGCGCATTATCATAAACATGAGCTCCAAAATACACGCGGGTTTTATCATATACATGCGCATTGCCATAAACAAAACCACCAATGACAGCGTTGCCATATACCCTTGCATTTTCATAAACACGACCAGATTTTACAACACAAGCATTATCATAAACCCAGCAATTGCCATCATGAGAAAGGTTATCTTCCTTTTCAATAAAGCCGCCTAAATCACCAGCTTTAACATCAGCAAAGTCTTTTAAAGCACGAATGCGGTATAAAGTAATCCCTTTAACGTGACTTTCATTTATAAGCTCATATTTTTTAGATACATTTTTAGTGGTCATAGGTAGCTCCCTAATCTAATATTCAAACAAATTTTTAAATGAAATGGTTATAAGGAGGCGCCCCCGCCGCGCCCGCGCCGTTATTTAAGCTGTTTTCCTATGAGGACGACACATAACAAAGCAAATTTCACCATAAGGAGAAAGGCGTTCTGTATAAACATTATTCATTGTGTCACCACAAATATTCTTAGTAACAATAGCCATGCCACATGCATTGGCATTTTCATAAACATGCACTTTACTTACAATTTTTGCACTATCGAAAACATGGGCATTATCATACACATGGGCATTGGCAAAAACCTTTGCTGAATCGTAGACGCGAGCATTACCATATACAAAACCACCAACACCTGCATTGCCATAAACCTGCGCATTTTCGTAAACACGACCAGGGCTCACAACAATGGCCTGATCACCAACCCAGCAATTACCATCATGGGAAAGATTTTCTTCAGATTCAATATAGCCACCAAGTTGACCAGCTTTAACATCACCAAAATCTCTTAACGCCTTAATGCGATAAAGTTTTTTACCCTCACGAAGAATTGTTTGATTGGTGAGTTGATATTTTTTTACAGAATTTTGCATAATAAATCCTTACGAAAATATGGTTTTGAATTGACAACCCTATAAGGGCGCCGGGTGTTCAAAACACGGTCGTAAGTCCGTCGTCACACTTTTCTCATAAAGAGTATTGTATGGTGTGACCACACCCGGCAAAATCGTTATATGCCAATAAGAGCACAAAAGAAAGCCAGTTTTTTAAGAATGGGAGAAACCTTATCGGGGTTTATCCGCTTACGATTAAGTGTTTTGAGCACTTGTCGACCTTAATAAACGACCTTTTCTTTAAAGTCAATACGTATTTTTTATTTTTTTCACTTTTTTTCATTTTGATACCTACCTAATTGAATACCAAGTGCTTTTAAATTTTACTTTTGGTTTTTAGTATAAAATGTAGTGCATAAATGGACATGTTTATTAAACTGCGTGTATGCAACATGAGAAAGAATGAATAAACTAAAAAAAAGTACCAAATAACGATATCTAAATACCAAAATACAGTATAACTATTTGGAAAAATTAAAACGACAAGTGCTAAACTTATTAGCTTTAAAAGTCTGTGCAAATACTGTTGTAAATCACGTGTTAATGTCTTCCAACCTGTTGTATTGCCACGTTTGTATTTTGGATTGTTCTGCAACTCAAAAGGAATATGAGAATTGCATAAAATTACAAAAATATTTGTTATTATTATCAAACCAAAAGATGCAAATATCAAAATACCTTGGATAAAATAGGGATTTTTTTTAATTCCTAGAAAGCATAAAAATATAAAAATTATAATACCAAACAAGGCTCTTAGCTGCTTATCTGTAAACATATTTATTTCCTGCGGTTTTCGATAATTTTTTGATCTCTTTATTGATCTCGTCTATAAGAGGTTCGTAATTGAGAACGCTTTTCGGAATACCACCCCCATATATCCAAGCTTTCACTTGCGCCTTGGTACTGTAATCAACATTACAAGGCATCTCATGATACTGACCACCGTCAAA
>NZ_JBHIPV010000049.1:0-3082 GCF_042196165.1 Bartonella sp. AP20NXHL
AAAGAAGACAATCTAAGTCATGATGGCAATTGCTGGGTTGGGGGTTATGCCAAGGTTTATGATGATGCTAAGGTTTACGAAAATGCACATGTTTACGGTTATGCCGAGGTTTACGACGATTCTCGTATTTATGGCAAAGCAGAAGTTTTCGATGAACCATGCATTTACGGTCATGCAGAAGTTTACGGTGATGCACATATTTGCGGTGAACCGCACGTTTTTGATAATGCAGAAGTTTATGGCAATGCACAAGTTTACGAAGAGCCACACATTTACGATAGGGCGCGTGTTTACGGCAATGCAGAAGTTTCCGGTGATGCGCATGTTTACGGTCATGCAAAAATTTACGGTGATGCATGTGTATGTTGGGACGACTGGATTGATGGCAATAAAAGAATCTCAACTGGAGAAAAGACCAGATGAAAAAATACGAATTTACTGATGAAAAAACTGTGTTTGATGGAAGAACTCTTCACCGAATTAGAGCATTAAGAGACTTTGGATATGTCAAAAAAGGTGACCTAGGCGGTTTTATTGAAAAAGAAGACAATCTAAGTCATGATGGCAATTTCTGGGTTTCTGGTAACGCCAAAGTTTATGGAAAAGCTAAAGTTTGTGGTTTTGCCGAGATTTTTGGTAATACCGTAATAGCCATATAAGCCGTTTCTAACGCCGAAAAACCAACTTTTAAACACCAGCGTGATTCACGCCACGGGTGAATTGTACGCAAATCAAGGAAATAAACCATGAAAAAGAAATACGAACTTACTGATGAAACAATTCAGTTTGATGGAAAAACTCTTCACCGTATTCGTGCTTTAAGGGATTTTGATGATGTCAAAAAAGGAGATCTTGGTGGTTTTATTGAAAAGGAATATAACTTAGGTCATAAAGGTAATTGCTGGGTGTATGATGATGCCAAGGTGTATGAAAGCGCTACCATTTTTCATAATGCTAAGATATTTGATGGCGCTTGTATTAGTGGAAATGCTTCAGTTTATTCTGATGCACAAGTTTACAGTCGTGCTGTTGTTTACGGTAATGCAGAGGTTTCTGGTAGTGCACATGTTTTTGGTGATGCTGTTGTTCGCGACAAATCTCATGTTTGCGGTGATGCAGAAGTTTACAATGACGCACGTATTTATGGTGACGCAGAAGTTTTTGAGAATGCACGAATAAAGAATAGTGCCCACATTTACGACAATGCTCGTGTATATGGGAACGCAATAATTTGTGGTCCTGCTCTCATTTATAACAATGCTAAAGTTTATGGTGATGTCATTATATCATGCTCCAATTTCACGTATGAGGATGATATTAATTATGGAAATGTTGAGATTTTTGGAGATGCAAAAGTTTATGATAGTGCTCGCATTTATGACGCAGTCAAGATCTTTAGAAATGCCGAAATTCGTGGATTAGCTAATATTCGCGGAAACACGAGAATTCCTCAAGACATAAAAATTTAACAACCAACCAGCCTTTTAACACCAGCGTGATTCACGCCACGGGGGAATTGCGCGCAATGTAGGAAATCAAGATGAGTGAACAAAACACTAACCTAATAGAAATTGAAGAAACACATCATTTAGCCGTCGAACAAACTGTCATGGAACGTATTTTAAATAAAGCCTTAGACAGTGACGTCGATATGGATCGCTTAGAGCGTCTTCTTGATTTAAGAGAACAAGAGATAAAACGACAAGAGCGCCAAAATTTTGTCCGTGATCTTTCGGCTGTGCAAATGGCATATAAAAATATCGAACAAAACGCCATTAATAAACATACAAACAGCAAATACGCTACACTTGATCAGTACATTGATGCTGTAAAAGACGGACTTGCAACATACAAATTTGCTTTGTTTTATCGTATTAAAAATCAAACAGAAAAAAACGTTACCATAGAAATAACTCTGTCTCATCCTTCAGGCAATGAAATATCAACAGAAGGAACATTTCCAATTGACAGTACAGGCTCTAAAAATAGCATACAATCACTTGGTTCCACACTTACCTACGCACGAAGATACCTATTAGGCATGCTTCTTAATTTAGCAAGTAAAGAAGACGATACAGATGGTCAAATGCAAGCCAAAGAAGACGATACAAATAATCAAAAAGTTTCCTCTAAACAGATAAAGCAAATCGAAGAATTAATCGAACAAACAGAATCGGATAAAAATAAGCTTCTCTCTTATGCAAAAGTAGAAAAGCTAACAGATATGTCTTGTGAAACAGCAGACGACGTTTTGAAAATATTAGAAAGCAAGCCAAGAATTCAAAGAGAAAGCGCTCTACAATCTCTCCCACCACAAGAGAAAACATACGTTCCTATACAAGATGCCGAATATATTCACGTCCAAGATATAGAATATGTACCACAAGAACAAAGAACGGCGGTGTGATATGGAACAAAGAACAGCAGAATGGTTTCAAGCGCGCTTGGGTAAAGTCACCGCATCAAACATTTACAGCGTACTCAGTAAAACTACAAAAGGATTGCCTACGAGCAAATATGAAGACTACAAAATCAAACTCATAACAGAACGTTTAACAAGAGAAACAAGCCCCTATTATGAAACTGAAGATATGAGATGGGGTATTGAGCATGAAGATGATGCCTTGAGAGAATATGGCTTCATTTATGATGCCGATATAACAAAATGCGGCTTTATCCAACACCCCACAATAGAAATGGCGGGGGCTAGCCCCGATGGTCTCATTGGAGAAGACGGTTTAATCGAAGTCAAATGCCCGAGATCAGTAACACATATGCGCTTTTGTATAGGTGACGAAATCAAACCAGAATATCACGCACAAATGCAATTCCAAATGGCTTGTACAGAACGAAAATGGTGTGATTTCGTAAGCTATGACCCACGTTTTACGGGGAAATTCTTTCACTTACGCATGAAAGTCAAGCGTATTCTCCGTGATGATCAACAAATTGAACAGATCAATCAAGCTGTTGAAACCTTTTTAGCAGAGATAGAACGAGAGATAAAACAACTCTCAACAAAAGCTGCTTAACCTTATGGGGGTGTTTTGTTCCCCGCATATCTACGAGCACCCCCACCCTT
>NZ_JBHIPV010000050.1:0-2746 GCF_042196165.1 Bartonella sp. AP20NXHL
CCTATACTGAACGTCTCTCTCCTTATGGTGAATTAGAGATTGTCTGGGTCTAATCAATAAAGCAGTGTAAATGAAAGTACAGGCGTGGCGGGGGCGCCCCTCTTTCAAATTTTCCCATTTCAAATTTTATCAACTGTTTATCACATTAGATTGTGAGGGTCTTCTATGTGCAAAAAATACGAATTAACCAGTGAAATCAAAAAAATCAAACATGCTCTTACTCGAAATATTATAAACCTTTATCGCATTAAAGCTTTAAAAGATTTTGATGATGTAAAGGCGGGGTCTTTAGGCGGCTTTATTGAAAAGGAAGTTAACCTATCCCATGATGGTAATTGCTGGGTCTATGATGAGGCTTGTGTCTATGGTCATGCAAGAGTGTATGAAAATGCAAAAATACGCCATTTTTCTCAAGTCTGTGGTCAAGTTTATGGCAATGCTGAAGTCTATGGAAAAGCTTTTATCTCTCAATATGCTAAAGTTTATGACCATGCTTTTGTCTATGGCAATGCTCATGTTTATGGCAATATTTATGGGTATGCTCATGTGAATGGTAGTGCCCGCGTTCTTGCTGATGCTCATATTTATGACCATGCGCATGTTTCTTATGATGCTACGGTTTTTAGTTATGCACGCGTTTATGGTCATGCCAAGGTTTCTGGCTTGGCTTGTATTTATAGCCATGCAAAAATTTATAATTATGCTGTTATTAATGGTCGTGCAAAAATTTATGGCAAGGTTTATGGAAATGCTTGTGTGAGTGGCTCTTGTGAGATTTATGGCTCTGTTTATGGCAATGCTAAAATCTCATATTGTGCAACGATCTGGGGGCGTGCTTATGGCAATGCAAAAATCAACAAAAAAAGCAAAGTAAGGTTGGTTCCAAAAAATTGTGAGGTTTGTGAAAGGGATAAGCTTGTCAATATAACTGATAAAACAGAATAAAAACAGGTATGGGGGGCGTGCATTCTTTATGGTTATAAACGCATATAAAATGCATTGCTATAAACATATCATAAAAGAGAGAGTAAAATAAAAAAAAGCCGTGCCAAATGATATGACGCGGCTTTCAAATAGCATTTTTTATTGATTAAAATGAATCATCCACAATGGAGTAATGAATGCATATATACAAAAAGTATCATATTGCAAGCGCTCTATGAGAGATATGAAAACTTATCAAAAGAAACGTAAATGTGCGTATGATCTTTAATCACTCATTTGAATTACAGAGCCTATAAACGCTTGTTATGGCTATTAAACGTATCAAACAAATCAAAATGCTCGGTAGCTTTAACAATCCAATCAAAAGCAAATGCATATTAAGTGAATGTCTTGTAAAAACGTTCTTTTTACATTTGGAAGCGTTGGGTTTCAAAAGCAGCTTTTCATAAGATAAATAAACAATTATGGTTTTTTGTTACCATTTTTATCAAGTCAATTTTATTAATAATAGTTATTAAAAAATCACAAAATTAGAATAACCACTTGAAAATATACCCATATGGGTATATTAATAATCATGAGTAAAATAAAACGTATCATATGGCTTGGTTCTTCACTCAAAGATATAAAAAGTCTTCCTGATCTTATTCAACAAAGGATTGGTTATGCTCTTTATCTTGCTCAGATAGGAGATAGAGGAGAAAATGTTAAGGTTCTCAAGGGGTTTGGATCTGCCAATGTTCTAGAAATTATTGAACGCGATATTCAAGGAACTTATCGCGCTGTTTATACGATACAATATAAAAAATCTCTTTATGTGTTGCATTGTTTTCAGAAAAAATCGACCCGTGGCATTGCAACACCAAAACCAGACATTAATCTGATTAAAGAACGTCTCAAGTTAGCAGAACAATTAGAAGGGAATTAAAATGATCAATGTTTTTCACGGTAGTTCCAATGTTTATGCGGATCTTGGCTTTTCAGATTCCAGAGAGATGCTTATCAAAGCGCAACTTGCTCATAAGATTAGTCAAATTCTGAAAGAAAAGAACTTAACACAAAAACAGGCTAGTCAACTTTTGAAAATGACTCAACCAAAACTGTCTAAACTCTTAAGTGGAGAATTTCGAGGAATTAGTGAAATGAAAATGCTTGAGTGTTTGGCAAAATTGGGAAACGATATAAAGATTATTGTTAATCCGAAAGAAGTTAAAACACTTGAAGGACATTTTGAAGTTGTTTTTTCTTCTTAAACTTCTTTATGATTAGCTTTTTATGGTCTATTCATACATGGCAATTGTTTATAAAAAATGGTCAAATGAATCACGTATAAAAGTGTGGATTCTTGAGTGGATTCATATAAAATAATTACAAACAAACTATTGACTTTATTGTATTTTTGTTTATAATGTCCTTCAACAAGTGTAACCATCCGCCGACCGTTTTCAACATCAATGCTCCCTTCATCACTGTAATAATCAAGATCATTATGGTGAACACCTTCATGAGAGCTACCATCCCTTGCCCAATCTGCACTCAGCTCTGTCCAATGAGATTTGGGAAACATCTGCTTAGCTACTTCTAACGGCTTGCGATCTACATACCACAAACGTTGCGCATCGGTTAAATTCGGTTGCACCGCTGCACTATCCCAAACCATCTTTAACGGGTCTAAACGCGTAATTACCGGTTCACCATCGAGGCTGTTCTCATAATCAAGCCGTGTATCAGTCCACCCCATGCCGCAGATAACCGCATCTTGGAAAGCATCACTATCAGCGTATTCTGCATGCGCCATGTC
>NZ_JBHIPV010000051.1:0-2535 GCF_042196165.1 Bartonella sp. AP20NXHL
CCGGTCTGTTAGGTTATGTGAGTGACGGCAAACAAACCACTGTTGGCTTTGATGGGAATAGATATGACTTTGTAAGCAGAATTATTGGTGGCAATGGCTATACCTACGGGACACTCCCTGCTGGCAGTAACGTTTGGACAGAATGGTTGAGAGTGGCTACAAATCCCATAAATTCCCATACTTGCCTTGGAGATGCGGGTCCAAAATGTCGAGATATATATGGACTTTCCCATCGAGTACAATTCCCTTTAAGGAGGAAAAAATGAAACAAACTTTAAAATTATTAAGCGCTGTAACTTTGTTAAGTATAGCTGGATGTCAGTTTAATAAACCTCCTGCAGGATACTTCACGGTGTGGGAGAAATCAGGAGCAGATCGGCTTGAGGTAAAAAAAGCACTTTTAGAATGTGGAATGCCAGCTCCTTATGATGTATTTCCAGAAAACAGAAATTTAAGCAACAATGCATGGGCAACCATAGAAGCTTGTATGATTCAAGCTGGTTTCCATGATAAATATGATAGGGGCGGGGGCTGGTGTGGAAATCATAAAGCCGAAAACTTGCCCATTTGTCGTCTAGGTGCTGTGATCCCGAGGCGCAGTGTCAAGAAGCGCTTAAATAGCCCGTTTTGTAAAAAGCATCCAGAACAATATGAATGCTATCCTTAAGTCTTGCTTGTGATGATCAACAATCTGCCATCCTTGCCTTCACTTGGAATGGCGCGATTGTTTCCTCACGCACATTATTTAACGGATGAAGAACAACAGAATTTACAAAAAGGTTCTGATGGCAAGGTTCATTTTTTCCTCAATGGTATTCTTACAACACCCTATGAGGCGGCTGTTTATGCAGAGCAACATGCGGAGAATAAAAATGTACCGCTTTATTTTGTTGTGTTCCCAGAAGCCGATTCTGCTATTTCAGAACTCTTGGTAGCAGGCTATCAGAAGTTCATGGAAAATAACTTTTGGGGTTTGACCAATTCAACACAAGAAGCAAAAGATATAATGTCTCGCTATGGTAACACGGGATTGGAAGAGTATGGCCATAGCCGTGGTACCATGACATTGGGGAATATGCTGTATTCTTTCAAACAAGAAGGTGTGCACGGTATAGCCGACAACACGAATATCAATTTCTATGGACCCGCCTTTAATGCTTTAGTTGCATCCGGTCTGTTAGGTTATGTGAGTGATGGCAAACAAACCACTATTGGCTTTGATGGGAATAGATATGACTTTGTAAGCAGAATTATTGGCGGCAATGGCTATACCTACGAGACAATACCTGCTGGCAGTAACTGGTGGAAAGAATGGTGGAGAGTGATCATGAATCCCATAAGCTCCCATACCTGTCTTGGAGATGCGGGTCAAAAATGCCAAAAAAGGTATGGCTCATCTCATTTAAAACAAAAACCTTGAATTAAATCATGGAGGAAAAAAATGAAACAAACTTTAAAATTATTAAGCGCTGTAACTTTGTTAAGTATAGCTGGATGTCAGTTTAATAAAACTCCTGGAGGATATTTGAGCGCGTGGGAGAAAAATGGTGTTACTGATTTTACTGAGGTAGGAAAAGCCTTATTAGAATGTGGAATGCCAACCCCTTATGATAAGGATCCAGAAAATAGAAAGTTAAGTTTAAATAAAAAGGCGTTTATTGATTCTTGTATGGTTCAATCAGGATTCCGCTATAAAGATACAGAGGCAGGAACGTGGTGTGAGAATTTTCAAGGAAAGAATCTTCCGGCTTGTCGTCCAGGTGCTGTCATACCACAGCGCAGTGTCAAGAAGCGCTTGAACAGCCCTTTTTGTAAAAAGCATCCAGAACAATATGAATGTTATCCTTAAGTTTTGCTGTTTGTGATGATTAACAATCCGCTATCCTTGCCTTCACTTGGAATGGTGGGATTGTTTTCTCAATGCATCATCTCAATATTGTTCACCGTTGTTTTAAGCAGCGATGACAGAAAATATCAACAGGCTTATGAGCTTTTTTATTGTAAATAAATCCATTGAAAGAGGGGAATAATGAAGAAAATCTTAAAACTATTGAGTTGTATAGCTCTGTTAAGTATCACTGGATGTGTTAACTCAATTCCCTCACTTTCTCCAGCATTATGGAGAAATAAAATACTTTTAGAATGTGGAGTACCGGACCTTAATAAGGTTGTGGCGCTAGATTTGAATCAATTTGCCAGTATTGAAATGTGTATGGCGCAATCAGGTTTTCGCCCTAGCTTTACAATACAAGATTGGTGTGAGAACCATAAATCAGACAACCTTCCCATATGTCGTCCTGGTGCTGTCATGCCTCAGCGAAGTGTTGAGAGACGCTTAAATAGCTCTTATTGTAAAAAGCATTCAGAACAACTTGAATGCAAACCTTAAGTCTTGCTTCAGCAGAGAAAGCCTTGTCCATCCTTACGTGACAAGGTTTTTTTATGCCGCGTCACTTTGACGTTGCTGTTTTGCTTGTTCGATTACATTCAAAAGATCTGATTGTAACCAACGGGATAAAAAGCCAAATTTTAAAG
>NZ_JBHIPV010000052.1:0-2500 GCF_042196165.1 Bartonella sp. AP20NXHL
ATAGCAATATCATCATGACAGATATCCCTAAGTAAGCTTATGAGTATATCGTCAATGGCAAGCCTGCTCTTGAATGGGTTATGGGGCGTCAATGTGTAAAGACTGATAAAAAGAGTGGTATTGTGAATGATGCCAATCGCTATGCTGTTGAAACCATTGGCAAACCTGCTTATCCATTAGAGTTGTTTCAAAGGGTTATTACTGTAAGTTTAGAAACAATGAAAATTGTTAAGAACTTACCAAAATTAGAAATTAGAGAAACCAAATAACTTATAAAGCATGCTCACATGATAGGCATATTAACCTCACAAGGGGTATAAGGTCTTATACCTATAGGTTCTATATCACTTTTATAAATTGCTTACATACAATCTTTAAAAGGAGTATTTATATGCGTTATTCTAAAAAGAAATCATTTGCACTTTTAAATACTCTTATTTTGATTGCCTTTAAAAGATTATATCGTAATCTAAAATGATAGCTTTATCCTTTTCAAAAGCTTTGTTTAAACAGAATTATGTATATTCATTTTCTTATATTACTTATAGGTTTTGAATGTTTCTACCCCCCCCAAAAAAACCTACAAAAATATATAGCATTAGTTGAATTTATAGGTTGTATTATTAATATAGGTTGTTTTTTGAAAAATAGATAAAACTTAACAACTTGAAATATAATGATTTTAATTTTCTCTCATTTGAAAAAAATGATATAGGTTCTAAAAAGAACTGACAAGACTGACAAAAGTTTATTAAAAGGGATTTTGCTCATCTCTATAATGATCAGTTTCTATTGAGATATTTTCATAACAGACAATAAATCACAATTATCCTATTTATCGTTTCTCTTATGAAAATGAAAAATGATGCCATGGCTATAAAGAACATAACAGCTATAGAGAAAGCAAAAATGCAAATGAAAGCATTTGTTATAAGAGCGCGGTGCTATTAAGGTCGTTTAAATTAAAGCCCCTTATAAACAAAATTCACAAAAAATTTAAAATTCATTTAGTAACAAAATTGATAGGTTATAAAGTTTAAAATACGCATCATGAGAGCGTTTCTAAATATTATAAATGTATAGATTCAGAAAATAACGCAATCTTTTAAGAAAGCCAATAATATAGCTTTAAAAGCACATAAATATAAAAGAAGCAATTAATAAGCATAAGATATTATCAACACGCAACGTATTAAAAAATATCAAAAAAGATAAAATAATAATTGACAATAAATACGTATTTTGTTATATGAATACTTAAGTGCTTAACAACACTAAACAGTAAGCGAATAGGTTGCGATAAACCTAATCCTATTAAAAACTGACTATCTTTTATGCTTTTGTTAGCATATATAGTGATTTTGTCGGGTGTAGTTACACCATACAATACCCATTTATGGGAAAAGTGTAACGACGGACTTACTGCCGTGTTTGTTAGCACCCGGCGCCTCTATAGAGGTGTCAATAACAAACATTTAATCAGTAAGGTTTAATTATGAAAAATACAGTAAAAAACATCCCCGTTATCTCTTCCATTGCAAATGAAACCGCGCCTGTTAATCAACAAGAGCCTGCAAAAAAATACGAATTTACCAATGAAAAATTCACTTTTGATGGTCTTACTTTACACCGTATACGTGCTCTAAGAGATTTTGATGATGTTAAGGCGGGGGACCTCGGCGGTTTTATTGAAAATGAAAGTAACTTATCCCATGATGGCAATTGCTGGGTCTATGATAATGCCGCGGTTCTTTTCAATGCAACTGTTTATGAAAATGCTAAAATTTATAATGACGCGAAAATCTTTAGAGGTGCCAAGGTGTGTGGCAATGCTATCGTTAATGGCAAAGCATTGGTTTTTGATACAACCGCTCATATTTATGATAATGCAAAAATTCATGATAACGCTAAGGTCTGTGGGCATGTTTATGGTTATGCCGTAATTAGTGATAATGCTACTATTTCTAATAGTGCCAAGGTTTATGACAATGCCCGTGTCTATGAAAGTGCCTATGTTTGTGGCTATATTTTTGGCAATGCTCGTGTGTATGGCAAGTCACGCATTTATGTCTGGGCGCGCGTTTATGATAATGCCCATGTTTTTTGTAATGCTTGGATTAAGGATTATTCAAGTATCTATGGTCATGCCAAGGTTTCTGGCTCGGCTCGTGTTGGTTGCTTTGTAAGGATTTATGATCATGCCAAGGTCTATGGCAAATCAAATATTGATCATCATGTGCAAATTTATGGCAATGCTGTTGTGAATAGCCGTGCAAAAATTCGTAATGATATCTGTGATGATAATCAGTCACTAAAAGACGCTGCTTAAATAACGCGTGGGCGCGGCGGGGGTGCCCTCCTTTAAACATCTCATTTAAAAATTTAAATCTCTGTATAAAGGAATTGTGCTCATGCAAAAGAAGTTTGCACTCACAAATGAAACGCGTGTATTTGGTAATCATACCCTTTATCGCATTAAAGCATTAAAAGACTTTTCTGA
>NZ_JBHIPV010000053.1:0-2449 GCF_042196165.1 Bartonella sp. AP20NXHL
TCCTGAAAGCGTTTAGCAACAAAGAAAATACCAGCACATGCGGCTAAAATCATAATGGTGGCCAAAGCCCATTGGATGGGTCCATTTCCTGCTAATAAGCCTCCAAGCCCAGAAAAAGAACCAATAATCGGTGCCAATGCTTCGGCTTTGAAAACCCCCGTTGGTGCTTGCGTTTCTACTGTTTGATAATTGGAGGAAACAAAAGCCCCTTTCGCCCATAAGCCTGTTTCTGCCGCACGCCGGTGTGCTAGACCTTCAAGACGCTTACCGCCTGCTTTGGTCCATTTCTGTAGCTCGGCAGGGACAGCTTCATATTCACCTTGATTGAGCTTTTTTAACAGTGTCGAGTTACAAAAGGCTCCTGTTCCTACATTATAGCAAAAGGAGACTAACGCCGCGAATTGTTCATCCGTTAATGAAACTGTAACCGCGCGTTCAACAGCATTCTCAAATTGTCTTAAGTCTTGGCAAAGAAGTTCTTCTGCTTGCTTTTCCGTGATGGTCATGCCTTCGTAAATAAAAGGCTTTCCAGCATTGTTTGTATGTCCATAACCTATTGTCCACACACCAATGGTATCTTTGTAGGCGTTTAAACGCAAGCCTTCCCATTGTTTGATAAGTGCTAGCCCTTCTGATGATATTTTTCGCATATGCTTCTCCATAAAAAAAGCTCCGCAAAAAGCAGAGCTGGATTAAAAAATTGACATCTTTCTCATTCGGAAAGATAGCTTGGTTAAGCTTCATGTCGCTTTTTCATTGGAACAAAAGAATGTATTTGACATTGTAATAATTGTATCTTATAAGTTACAAATGTTTACAGTATACAAAACAGAGCATTTTATAAAATGGCTAGATTCTTTAAAAGATTAGATTGCGCAAGCGCATATTGTTAAACGGATAGCAAGAATAGAAACGGGATTTCTTGGAAATGTAAAATTTTTCCGTGGAATTGGAGAGTTAAAGATACATCGTGGTCCTGGCTATAGAATCTATTTTGTAAAACAAGGTAAACAAATCATTTTATTACTGAATGCTGGTGATAAATCTACACAACAAAAGGATATCAAAAAAGCTCTTCAATTAGTAAAGGAAATAAAACATGGAAATTACTAAATTTGACACAAGTGAATATTTCAAGACACCTGAGACACAAAGGATTCTTTTAGAAGATGCTCTTGAAAGCAAAGATAGTAAGTATCTTGCCCATGCTCTTGGTATAATAGCGAAAAATCAAGGAATGAGTAAAATCGCCCAAAATACAGGGCTATCAAGAGAGTCTCTTTATCGTTCTTTAAGTGATAAAGGTGACCCACGGCTTTCTACTTTTCTCAGTGTTTTGAGTGCTTTAAATTTGCAGATTAGTTTAGCGCCTATCCAAAATAATTGTAAGGAACAAGCGGCTTTAGAAGAAGCATCTTGACTACCTCCTCATTTTGAAATGGGGAGGGGAGGCATATTTTTTACTTAAGCGGCTTTCACGACAGATCTTTCTAAGACTTGTTTTGCTTCTTTGATTATGGCTTTGTAATGCTTGCTTTCTTCTACCAACGTACAGGCTTTGACAAGATGCATGTGGAGAGGTTCATAAATGTAAACAGCCTTTTTAGTCGGAGACATTTTATCCCAATCTTTTGGGAAAGCAAAACGTATATCATCATAATCAATAAATTGACTTTTTAGTTTCTTTTTACATTCAATAAAGTAACGACGAGCTTGGCGTCCTTCTCATTGCGTTCAACCATTGAGAGCTCTTTCGCCATATCTAAGGTAAGATGATATTCTTTACTTATAACATTTTTACGTTTCTCATTTTTGAGAAACGTAAAACCATAATCTTGATTTTCCAAAAATCCATATTCTTTAATACGGCGTACAATCCAATCTGCAAATTTAGAATTGACTTCTAAAAACGTATGTAATTTACGTGCGTTAACCGTTTGAACAGTTTATTGACCAATATTTTGTTCTTTAATTTCTATAAGAGTGTTCATAAGAATTCCTTACTATTTAGATGTTTCTCAATGACACTTTTAAAAAGTGCCGGGTGCTAAGAAACACGGTAGTAAGTCCGTCGTTATGCTTTTCCCAAAAGGGTATTGTATAGCGTAACTACACCCGACAAGATCATTATATGCATGTCACATACAATGAGTCAAAGCCTTTAAACGTGCGGAGAAGAGATTGTTTCGTAACCAAATCCGCTTACTATTAAGGTGTTTCTTAGGCACCTAATTCGGTTATTCATATTGTCGCCACATTGTCAAGTGGCTTCTGATAATTTTTTGATATTTTTGCTAATTGATATCCTCTTCATCCATATGGATAACGCCTTCGCCTTCGTCGCATGCGTTTGGTGGAGCGTTTGGATCAAGGGTATCATCCTTGTCTGGTGTGGTGTTTGCAACGTTTCCAGCCGCATCTTCTTGGGTTTCATCAAAAAGCTCGCAAT
>NZ_JBHIPV010000054.1:0-2435 GCF_042196165.1 Bartonella sp. AP20NXHL
CAACCAAGTTAAAGCACTTAAAGAGCAGGTTCAAGATATTAAGAAAAAAATGAAAGAGAATGAGTTTAGGTATTTAATGGAAAGCAAGCAGACAATTGATGAATGTGATGCAGATCTTGAAGAACGTGACGAGAAAATTGAAGAATTGAAACAAAAGACTGAAGAGCATGAAAAGGCGTTCAGAAATGTAAGTGAAGTTGTAATGACACTCGAAGCAGATGTTCAATCACGTGATACGGAAATTAAAGAATTGAAGCAAGAGATTGAAGAACGCGACGAGGAAATGGAAGAACTGAAGCAAGAGATTAAAGAACGTGAGGAGGAAATTAAAGAACTCGAAGCAGATGTTCAATTACGCGACGAGGAAATTAAAGAATTGAAGCAAGAGATTGAAGAACGCGACGAGGAAATGGAAGAACTGAAACAAAAGATGGAAGAATGTGACGATGAGGAAATTGATGAACTGAAGCAAGAGATTGAAGAACGTGACGAGGAAATTGATGAACTAAAGCAAGAGATTAAAGAACGTGAGGAGGAAATTGAAAAACTTAAACAAAAGATAGATGCGTACCGAGAAGAGTTTAAACGGAACAGTGAAACGATAGAGCTACTAACAGTACATGTTCAATCATGTGATGCGGAAATTAAAGAATTGAAGCAAAAGATAGATGCGTACCGAGAAGACTTTAAACGGAAAAGTGAAAAGATACAGGCACTAAAAGCAGATGTGCAATCACGCGACGAGGAAGTTGAAAGACTAACACAAGAGCTTAAACAGCGTGATGAAGCAGTAAAAGCGCCGGCTCATAAGAATAAGAAGAGTAAGAAGAAGGGTAAGTGAGGAGAGAGGGATGGGCTTAATTGCACTTATTATATCTTGTATTGCTAATTTGTGTTCATGTTATGCGGTTTATACCAATTTTAAAAACATAAAAATGCTTAGACAAGCGATAAATGAAAGAGACGAAATAATAAAAGAGCAAGAAAAGCTCATCCAAAAATTATCTTTTCCTAACGTTTCTTATTGTGTGAATTGTAGTAAAATTGTGTGCAGAGAAGTCGTTTAAAGCACCATTCTAAGAAAAAACAATCATTAAATACAGGTGATTTAGATGCTTCATGCAATCCTTTGTTTTGATCTAGGTACCAAAACGGGGTGGGCGATACGTGGTGCAAGTGGTGACATGTTCAGTGGTACCGTGAATTTTCAATCGCGCCGTTTTGAAGGCGGTGGAATGCGTTACTTGCGCTTTAAGCAATGGCTATCAGAAATAAAGCAGACAGCAGGTCAAATTGACGTGGTGTATTTTGAAGAGGTGAGGCGTCATAAAGGTACAGATGCAGCGCATGTTTACGGTGGTTTGTTAGCAACGTTAACGGCGTGGTGTGAACAGCATCAGATACCGTATGAGGGGATACCAGTAAGTACGATTAAGAAAGCGACGACAGGCAAGGGGAATGCGTCGAAAGAAGAGATGATTAAGGCGGTGCGTGCAAAAGGGCACAATCCGAAAGATGATAACGAAGCAGATGCTTTAGCAATTTTATATTTAGTTAAAGAAAGGGAATTGGGGTATGTCCATTAAATTACCATGGACGAGGCTTTTTGCAGACAGATGGCTTCTTACTCTTGGTTGTTTGTCGCCGACCGAGAAATGTATCTATGTCATGTTGCGACTTCTAATGCTCCGTACTGGTGAGCCTATTTTAAACAACTTAAGGGTATTAGCTCGTTGGATTGGTTATCCAGTAGAAGAGTTTGAAGCAGCTTTGAATTCCTTGATTGAAGGTGGATTCATCATACGTTTAGACAATGGTGGGTTGTGGAATTCAGAAGTTGAAAAAGAACTCAATAACGTCACTGAAGAGCTAGATAATTTCACTTGCAATAATAATAAAGAAAGGGAGGTGAAGTATGTCAACTAAGTTGCCATGGACGAGACTTTTTTCTTCACAATGGATTGTTGATGTTAGTGGCATGAGTATAGTGGAAAAAGGTCTTTATATGACTCTTGTTTTATATATGTATGAAGAGCGCCGCCCTATTATTGAAGATGCTCCAAAATTAGCACGGTGGGCTGGCTGTTCAGTGAGAGTCCTAAAAAATACATTAGACATCTTATTACGCGATGAGAAGATCATACGTTTAGAAGATGGTCGTTTGTGGAGTTTAAGAGTTGAAGAGGAACTCAATAACTCAAATGATAATTTAAATAAGTTTTCAGAAAGAGCACAAAAGGCAGCAAAGGCAAGATGGGATAAAAATACAACTTATGCTCGTAATGATGCTAAAAATGCTAATAGCAATGCTACAAGCAATGCTTATGCAATGCTAGATGATGCCATTAACAATAACATTAACAATAACAATAACAAAAAAAATAAAAATATTATTTTATCAAAAAGAGAAATTGATTTTGAAAATTTAGAAACAA
>NZ_JBHIPV010000055.1:0-2427 GCF_042196165.1 Bartonella sp. AP20NXHL
GTATCAGTCCACCCCATGCCGCAGATAACCGCATCTTGGAAAGCATCACTATCAGCGTATTCTGCATGCGCCATGTCCCGAAACCATTCTGCCGCACCGGTAAGCAATTCACTAGGCAATGCCTTCCCTACTTGACGGGGAATAAACTGCACTTCGCGCTTGTTATTACGCTCTGACCCCACAACGGCATTGACCAATGGGGCAATACGATTAAAGGTCATAACGGGGCGGCGTTGCTTTTTTAACGCCGATAAATCTTCTTCATTCCATTGATCACCATTGTAAAAACCAAAATCCTCCCGCGCATGTTCACGCCATTTATTCACATGCTCCACATCTTCTTTGTACCAGCTCACAAGCTTGCGAAATAAGCCTTCTGTCGACAAATCTGATGCGTTACTTTCTTTATCTAAATGCTCTTCATCATACATCATTCTGCCATCCATGAGGTACTCTCATATTCCGTTCTGCCGCTATAAGCTGGTCGCTTTTGTATTTCTTTTGGTGGTTTGTATGAAATACACATCAGTCCAAAGGCATCTGCCCCATGACTGGACCAATCGTGCTCTGCTCCCAAGCCAATATTGCGCTTCTCATCCCATTTCTCGTGATACCAGTTCAGTGCCTTACGTCCTGCTACCGTCGTCTTTTCATTAAACCAAACAGAAGGCAAAACACGGCGGACTGTTTCTATACGTATCTTAACAGCTCCTGCTCCCTGATTAGGGATAACTTTTGTTTGAAAGCCTGCCTGTTTAAGAGCGCTCTCAAAACTCACATTGTGCACACGGTCTCTGGTTGCCCCATCATGGGGGAGAACCATCAATGCCTTCTCATAACCATTTTGACGCAACCAACCGATATGCTCTGACAACGGTTGTCCCTGTGCTTCGTAATAATCAAGCACTCTGATCTCTCTGCCAACAAATTGCGCTATCCATATCGCTGTGGCATCTGCCTTGGCGCCCGTGCCCCCAATATCCCAAAAGGCGCGTATCTGCATTAAAGGATCACGAGCAACACGCCCTATCCGCCCCTCTTGCTCGGCTGCCAACATTTCCTTTTGATAATAAGCGCCTTGAACCGCTGTAAGATAAGCCCCTTCCCAGATATGCTTATAGGTCTCTGGACGGTTTCTCAGATCATCCAATCGCGCTTCATTCAAGATCTTGGGAAACTTCGGGTTGTCTGACCAGTTGATCTCAACACGTTTGATTGCCTCATTGTCTGAAAAGCGAAACCGCTTCTCAACGGGGGCATTCTCTCGCAACGGGTTCCATGTCACCCATAATTCTGCATTCCAATCTTTTCCTTCTTCTCGCAAAGTCGGTATAAGCGTCTGCCAAGCTGTCTCTGTAACGGGCTCTGCCTCATCAACCCAACAAAGCAAAATACGCCCCATAGACTTGATACTGGCTATATTGCGGTCCAGACCAGAAAACTGAAAGGCTATACGACCATCTATCGACTTAATCGACGACTCCCCAACCTTGTAATAGTCCTTTAAAAAGTCGTGCGCTTCAATGACGCGTTTAATCTCCTCCAATGAACTTTCTGCCAAAGAATTCTGAAACTGACGTGCACAAAGTATAGTGCCCGATATCCCTTGCATACCAAATTGATAGCCTTTTAAAGCAGCCATCAAGGCAAATGATCTTGTCTTTCCAGACCCTCGTCCACCCCAAGCAGCACGCACCAAAGCCTTATCTGTAAAAATCGGTATAAGCTTTGGAACAATACTAATCTGTCGTGTTGTCATTGACCAAAGGCGCGATTTCTACACGCGTTATCACCTTAATGGCTCCCCCATCTTCACCTGTTACCTGTAAAGGCAACACCTTACCAAGCAACGCTAAATAAGCAGCGGGGCATTCCATAGCCTGTTTTTCCAAATAAGAGATCAAACCATCCTTGCCAATTTTATTCCCAGCATTCTCAGCAGCCTTAACCACTGCTTCTTTTAAAATGCGCGTCATCTTATTCGGAACGCCTTTGACACGCCCTTGACCTGCCTTTGGGGGTATACGCTTTTTAATGGGTTGTGGAGCCTGTTCTGTATTTTGTGATGTCATAAAATACACCCTCCAGATAATAAAAAACCCCGCATTTGCGGGGATTCCAAACTGCACTGCCTCTCGTCTAGACACAATACGACCAAGTACAGTGCTGTCATTAAATACGATTTGCTACACTTTGTCAACACTAAAATAACACATATTGATAATTTCAAAAGGAATCAGTTAAACAGCACTTATGAATAATTAAGGGTTCAAAATGATGAAATCATTATCCATAACACGCATCATAACATTTATAGCTTTCTTTTCTATATCAGCGCTACCTGCATCAGCGTCATTTGGATTTATAGACAAATTGACGCGTATGTTTACAAGTGTAGATACTATAGAGAAGTATAATCAACTTTAC
>NZ_JBHIPV010000056.1:0-2390 GCF_042196165.1 Bartonella sp. AP20NXHL
CCATCTTTATAACTAGCACCACCACCAAAATATTTGACTACATTCTCAGATGCTGTTTTGAGATCACTTGTTACAGTCGTAACATTTTTATTTGTTTCAAAAAGCTGGGAACCATTTACTGCTTCATTTGAAGCTTCTGTGAGCGCACCATCCTTTATACCTGTAAGGGTACGCTTTTCATTTTTTTTGTTGGCAATATCAATTTTATCACCATCTGTTTCTTTTCCAATACTGATGTGTCTCGTTTCTGCATCCTGTTTAACGAAGCTACTGGCTGCTACTTGTTCTTTGACATCTTTTAATTGCGAAAAATTCACCGCATCAGTTTCTTTAGTACCAGCAGCTACACCAGAAAGAGTCCGAGGGCTGGCTTTAATGTCGCTGAAATCAATGCCAAATGGTTCCAATAGATCCTTACCAATAGTAATAAGACCTGTCTTTTCATTTTTCTTAACAAGAATACTGTCTCTTACATCAGC
Source organism: Bartonella sp. AP20NXHL (assembly GCF_042196165.1). Taxonomy (NCBI): domain Bacteria; kingdom Pseudomonadati; phylum Pseudomonadota; class Alphaproteobacteria; order Hyphomicrobiales; family Bartonellaceae; genus Bartonella; species Bartonella sp. AP20NXHL. The sequence goes on from NZ_JBHIPV010000056.1 coordinate 480, forward strand.
AACCTGTTTGTTAATATTATCTTTCATTTTATTAAAAGAACTATCAACCGCCACAAAAGCATCTGTTATATTTTCATACGTCTGATTCTGAACAGCATAGCTAGGTGGCATACCCTTTAGTACATCAGTTTTACCACCAAAATATTTTGATGTATTCGCCATAGCCGTTTCCAGATTTCTCGCTGTGGACGAAAGACTCTCATTGGTTTTGCTTAACTGTGAAAAATTAACTGCATCGTTCGCTCCAGTGCCATCCGACACTCCTGTAATCTTTTTACCCCCAGCATCTATCCCAGAAATGATTATTTTCGGACCATTGGCTATCACTAAGCCTGTTGCATCTAAGGTATTTGTACCTGCCTTTACGCTCTCCAGTGTGATATCCTTTGCTAAATCAAATTTTACCTTATTGTCCTCTTTGCCTTTTGTAATATTTAGGTTGCTACTTCCAGCTGCCAAATCCATTGGGTTGGTTGAATCAACACTCGTCGTATCTGCACCATCAACAGAGAGATCCCAACTTGGAGTTATAGAGTCTTTTAGAGCTTTTAGCTGCGCAACATTCACGGCATCAGTGTCGTCCGAACCACCTGCAACGCCAGAAAGAATTCTGGTCTTATTATCTTTATTGGCAATAGTGATTTTATCACCATCTGTATCCTTACCAATGGTGATGTATTTCGTCTGCGCATCTTGTTTAATAAAACTACTGGCTGCTACTTGTTCTTTTATTTCCTTCAGTTGTCCAAAATTCACCGCATCGGTGCTTTCAGTACCCGTTGCCACTCCAGTTATCTTGTTACCTCCAGCATCAATACCTCCGGTGGTTATTTTCGGACCATTGGCAATCACTAAGCCCGTTGCGTCTAAAGTACTGCTTCCTGCAGTTACTTTATTGACTGCGATTTCCTTAGCTAGATCAAATTTTATATTATTATCTTTGCCTTTGCTAATTTGAAGATTTTCACTTGCCGCTGATAAATCGATCTTGCTCTCTATACCAATAGTTGTAGCATCTGCACCACCAACAGACAGCTGCCAACCTTTATCTACGTAATTTTGTAATGACTTTATCTGCGCAACATTTACTGCATCAGTCAGTTCAGAACCAGCTGCTACCCCTATAATTTGTCGCGTTCCCTTCTCGCTGAGATTACCAACACTCATGGCACCATAAACACTCTTCCATTGAATGTCAGTACCTGTTGCATTCGCTTTCTTATTAGGAGAATAGCCAAAAACACCTTTAGCCCTATCGGCCACAGAATTGTAACCTAGCGCAATACCGCCCGCTTCTTTCACTTCTGCCCATGCACCAACAATGGTGGCAGCAGAAGCGTAGTCTTTCGCGGCGTTGCCAACAATAGTAACACCTTGAAACAGATTATTTTGTGAAAATGTCTTTATGCCGTTACCAATAGCAATAATATTAATGGCATTCGCATTCGGACTGTTTCCTATTTTTATATCATCATTAGCTGCATACGTACTCACCCTCCTTGCTAAACGATTAACGCCAGACAGCAAAATATCATCACTATTATCGTCCTCAACAGGCAGCATCCACCCTTTTTTAACAAATGTTTTTGGCAATTTTCGCACAGCAATATTATCCGCACTCATGCTTTTATCGTTAACCGCTATTCTTGTAAGCTGTGGCGCTTTCTTATCATCAACATTTCCAACTCGCGCAGAACGGCTACCTTCTGTCAAAACATTTACGATAGGACTCTTATCTCTCTTACCAGAAAGGGTTTTGGTTAAAAAATTTGCGTAATCATCAGAAGCATTCAAACCAGCAACAGAGAGAAGGCTTTGTGGATAAGATACACCAGCACTTTTTACACCTTCAAGAAATGTGTTTCTAAAATCAGGATTTGCTGAAAAAACAGGCGTAACATTCGATAAGAA
>NZ_JBHIPV010000057.1:0-2189 GCF_042196165.1 Bartonella sp. AP20NXHL
CCATCTTTATAACTAGCACCACCACCAAAATATTTGACTACATTCTCAGATGCTGTTTTGAGATCACTTGTTACAGTTGTAACATTTTGATTTGTAGTAAACAACTGAGAACCAATGACTGCTTCATCTGAATTTGCACTGAGAGCGCCACCTAATAGACCGGAAATTTTCCTTGCCCCATTATCTTTATTCAGAATGCTGATTTCAGTACCACCAGTTCCTTTCCCAATGGTGATAACACCTGATCCCTCAGCACGGAAACTGCGACTTAACGCCATCCCTTCTTCTTGCTTAACAAGAATACTGTCTCTCACATCAGCAATTTCATTATTTGTTGCAAAAAGTTGTGAACCATTTACCGCTTCTGTCGATCCTACTGAGAGCGCCCCATCTTTAACGCCTTTTAGCTCTTTATTGCCAGCATCAATACCACCAGTTGTTATTTTCGGACCACCTGTAATAACTAAGCCTGTTGCGTCTAAGGTATTTGTACCTGCCTTTATGCTCTCTAGTGTGATGTCCTTTGCTAAATCAAATTTTACCTTATTGTCCTCTTTGCCTTTTGTAATATTTAAGTTGCTACTTCCAGCTGCCAAATCCATTGGGTTGGTTGAATCAACACTTGTCGTATCTGCACCATCAACAGAGAGATCCCAACTTGAAGTTATAGAGTTTTTTAGAGCTTTTAACTGCGCAACATTCACGGCATCAGTCTCGTCCGTGCCAGATGCAACGCCAGAAAGAATTCTGGTCTTATTATCTTTATTGGCAATCGTGATTTTATCGCCATCTGTATCCTTACCAATGGTGATATATTTCGTCTGCGCATCTTGTTTAATAAAACTACTGGCTGCTACTTGTTCTTTTATTTCCTTCAGTTGTCCAAAATTCACCGCATCGGTGCTTTCAGTACCCGTTGCCACTCCAGTTATCTTGTTACCTCCAGCATCAATACCTCCGGTGGTTATTTTCGGACCATTGGCAATCACTAAGCCCGTTGCGTCTAAAGTACTGCTTCCTGCAGTTACTTTATTGACTGCGATTTCCTTAGCTAGATCAAATTTTATATTATTATCTTTGCCTTTGCTAATTTGAAGATTTTCACTTGCCGCTGATAAATCGATCTTGCTCTCTATACCAATAGTTGTAGCATCTGCACCACCAGCAGACAGCTGCCAACCTTTATCTACGTAATCTTGTAATGACTTTATCTGCGCAACATTAGCAGCATCAGTCAGTTCAGAACCAGCTGCTACCCCTATAATTTGTCGCGTTTTCTTCTCGCTGACATCACCAACACTCACAGCACCATAACCACTCTTCCATTGAGCGTCAGCACCTGTTGCATTCGCTTTCTTATAAGGAGAATAGCCCAAAACACCACTAGCCCTATTGGCTACAGAATCACTTCCTATAGCAACACCCCCTACTACCTTCACTTGCGTTTTAAAGCCTAAAGCTGTACTGCTGTCCGCCTCTACCCGTATAAAACGACCAACAGCAACCGCATCATTATTTAGTGCCACTATATCTGCACCAACAGCAACCGATCCACCTCTATGGATCTCCGAGTTAGAACCTATGATAACAGATGCCGCTAACTTTTGGTCTCTTTCAGCTAATACCGCCTTCGCTTTAGAACCAATAACAACACTGTCCACGGTTTTCGCATTAACGCCTTCACCAAAAATGACATTACTTCCCGATACATCACGCTGTACTTCTCCACTACGTGTCATTCTGGCTATAGGATCTTTTCGCGAGAAATCAGATGCATCAATAGTCACTGTATCCTGTCCACTTTGAGTGAAAGATCGAGTTACAGAGCTACTGTCCATAAAAAACTGTGGATCGACAACAAATTTCTTATTTTGGTCTTCTGGACTTAATGTGTTTTTTGATAACTTATTGTCATCGATTTTTAAAGTATTCGCAATAGAATTATCATCACCTACACTAGTAAGGGTTCTAGTTAAAAAATTTGCATAGTCATCAGAAGCATTAATCTTTTCTAATCCGGCTTTATTGAGTGCTGTTAAATAATTGTTTTTTGAAACAGGAGAAGCATTCAAACCAGCAACAGAGAGAAGGCTTTGTGGATAAGACACACCGGCACTTTTTACACCTTCAAGAAATGTGTTTCTAAAATCAGGATTTGCTGAAAAAACAGGCGTAACATTCGATAAGAA
>NZ_JBHIPV010000058.1:0-2134 GCF_042196165.1 Bartonella sp. AP20NXHL
GCTGATGATTTTTGGAAATTTGTGACAGTAGGGCGTAAACTGGGGCATTTGCACGTGAATTATGAAACTGTAGAGCCGTATCCAGTGACCTTTAAAAAAGGCAATCCAAAAGTTACAGAGATCACGAACCCTAAAGAATTTTACTACGTTACAGAAATGAAATTCGCTGGGAATAGTAAGGAAAAAGATAAATTGATTGTTTTTTATAACAGCAATATCACAATAACAGATATCTCTCTTGAATCGGTTATGGGGCGTCAATGTGTAAAGACTGATAAAAAGAGTGGCATTATTAATGATGCCAATAGCTATGCTGTTGAAACCGTTGGCAACCCTGCTTGTCCATTGGAGTTATTCCAAAGGGTTATTACTGTAAGTTTGGAAACAATGAAAATTGTTAAGAACTTACCAAAATTAGAAATTAGAGAAACCGAATAACTTATAAAGCATGCTCAGATGATAGGCATGTTGACCTCACAAGGGGTATAGAGCTTATAATCATATCTATACCTCTTTTGTTAAGTTGCTTACATATAATCCTAAAAGGATAGTCTATATGCGTTATTCTAAAAAGAAGAAACTTGCAATTTTAGATACTCTTATTTGGATTGCCTTTAAAAGATTATATCGTAATCTAAAATGATAGCTTTGTTTAAAGAGGGTTATGTATATTCATTTTCTTATATTACTTATAGGTTTTGAAGGTTCTTAAAACCCCCAAACCCCCTACAAAACGTATGTTATTGATTGAATTTAAAGGTTGTATTATTGATATAGGTTGTTTTTTTGAAAAGTTGATAAAAATTAACATATTGAAATATAATGACTTTTATTTTTTATTGAAAAATATGTAAAGGGGGGCGTAAAAAGCACCTCCAAAACTCATAACCATAATGGTCTTGATAGCATTTATTATGATTATAATCCCTTTCTTTTGAAAGGCTTTAAAAGATCACATACTCTCATAAGACATGTTTTAATCATTCACTAAATGATCACTTTTGTCGATTCAATGTACTGACACAAACTGACAAATATATATTTACAGTTGTATTTATTTGTTATGGCAGTTTTAATAAGTTGTATTTTGAAAAAATCATAAAACTTAACTTGTTGAAATATAATGATTTTAATTTTCTCTCATTAAAAAAAATGATATAGGTTCTAAAAAGAACTGACAAAAATGACAAAAGTTTATTAAAAGGGATTTTGCTCATCTCTATAATGATCAGTTTCTATTGAGATGTTTTCATAAGTGTTTTCATAACAGGCAATAAATCACAATTATCATATATCCTATTTATCATTTCTCTTATGAACATGAAAAATGATGCCATGGCTATAAAGAACATAACAACTATAGAGAAAGCAAAAATGCAAATGAAAGCATTTGTTATAAGAGCGCGGTGCTATTAAGGTCGTTTAAATTAAAGCCCCTTATAAACAAAATTCACAAAAAATTTAAAATTCATTTAGTAACAAAATTGATAGGTTATAAAGTTTAAAATACGCATTATGAGAGCGTTTCTAAATATTATAAATGTATAGATTCAGAAAATAACGCAATCGTTTCATAAAACCTATAATATAGTTTTAAAAGCACATAAATATAAAAGAAGAAATTGATAAGCATAAGATATTATCAACACGCAACGTATTAAAAAATAAGAAAAAATATCAAAAAGATAGAAATATTATTTGACAATAAACACGTATTTTGTTATATAAATATTCAAGTGCTGAAAACACTTAACGATTAGCGGATAGGTTACGAAACAATCTTTCCAAAGTCTTTAAAATACTGACTGTTTTTTATACGTATTAAAGCGTATAATGATTTTGTCGGGTGTGTCACACCATGCAATACCCTTATGGGAAAAGTGTGACGACGGACTAATCGCCGTGTTTTCAACGCCCGGCGCCTTTATAGCGCGTCAATTGAAAACTTCATTACGATTAGAAAGAATTTAAAATGAAAAATTCTATAATAAAAACTTCCCAAAATACAATTTCCTCTAACATTGCAAACGAAATCACATCTGTTAATCAACAAGAGTCTGCAAAAAAATACGAATTTACCAATGAAAAATTCACTTTTGATGGTCTTACTTTACACCGTATACGTGCTCTAAGA
>NZ_JBHIPV010000059.1:0-2035 GCF_042196165.1 Bartonella sp. AP20NXHL
CAGTTAAGGATGATGGTAAATCTGAAGAGATAGACTATGGCAATGTGGCGGATGCTTTGGCTGGAGTTGGTAATTCTGTTACGAATGTAAAAAATGAGATCAGCAAAGAGATTACGAATGTAGTGAGTGATAGCCTTGTTAAGCAGGATAGGATGGGTCTTATTACTATTGGTGCGGAAAGAGGCGGCAATAAAATCAATATTTTAAATCGTGATGGTGATGCTCGAATTCTTTCTGGTGTTAAGGCAGCGCAAAATGGAGACGAGGCAGTCAATAAAGCGCAGCTTGATGCAAGTCTGAAGGATCTTTCTACCAGCCTTCAGTCTGATGATTCAGCTGTTGTTCTCTACGATAAACAGGCAGATGGTAAAACTGATTATAGCAGTGTGACTTTAGGTAAAGGTAAGGATGCAGGACCAGTTGCGCTTCATAATGTAAAAGAGGGTACCATTGCTGAAAATTCACGTGATGCAATTACGGGTAGCCAGATCAACACGATTTCTCAGGATTTAGCCAAGTTTTTTGGTGGTGATGCAAAATTTGTTGGCAGTACGTTTACAGGACCAACCTACAAGTTATCGAAGGTTGATGCAGCTGGTAATATAACAGACAGTTCTTTTAATAATGTTGGTAGTGCATTTACTGGTCTTGATGATAATATCAAGAATGTGAATGCACGTATTAAGGAAGTTTCGCAGGGAGTCGCACAGGATTCCTTGAATTGGAGTAATGAAGCCAATGCCTTTGTAGCACGTCATGAAAAGAGCAAAGAAGAAAAAGGCAGAGCTGTAAGGACACAAGAAAACAGTAGAATTACGTTTCTAGCAAATGGTGACATCACGGCAAACTCAACGGATGCGATTACCGGTAACCAGCTTTATTCAATGAATCAAACAGTTGCGACGTATTTTGGTGGAGGCGCTGGCTATGAAAATGGAAAATGGGTTGCCCCTACCTTCAAGCTTAAAACTATCAATGAAGATGGTAGTACTGGTGAGGAAAAGGTTTACAATAGTGTATCGGAAGCATTTGCTGGTGTTGCGAGTTCTATCACGAATGTTCATAATGATGTAACGAATGTAGTGAGTGATAGTCTTGCCAAGCAGGATGATAAGACGAAAGTTATCAATATTGGTAAAGAAGTAGAAGGTACAGAACTCAATATCGCAAATAAGGAGCAGGCAGATCGGACACTTTCAGGTGTTAAGGCAGCAACGAAGAATAATGAAGCGGTTAACAAAGAGCAACTTGATCAAAGTTTAGAGAAGCTTTCTAGCAGTCTTCAGTCTGATGATTCAGCTGTTGTTCATTACGATAAAAAAGATGGTGATAATGGCGGCATTGATTACACGAGTGTGACTTTAGGTAAAGGTAAGGATGCAGGACCAGTTGCACTTCATAATGTAAAAGATGGTGCCATTGGTGAGAGTTCACATGATGCGATTAATGGTAGTCAGATCAACACAATTTCTCAGAATGTAGCCAAGTTTCTTGGTGGTGATGCGGCATTTAATAATGGCGCGTTTACAGGACCGACTTACAAGTTATCGAAGGTTGATGCAGCTGGTAATATAACAAACGGCTCTTTTGATAATGTTGGTAGTGCATTTACTGGTCTTGATGATAATATCAAGAATGTGAATGCACGGATTAAGGAAGTTTCTGAAGGGGTAGCGCAGGATTCTTTGAATTGGAGCGAGACTGCCCATGCGTTTGTAGCGCGTCATGAGAAGAAGCAAGAAGAAAAAGGCAGAGCTGTAAGGACACAAGAAAACAGTAGAATTACGTTTCTAGCAAATGGTGAGATTAGCGCTAAATCAACAGATGCTATTACAGGTGGTCAGCTTTATTCAGTCAATCGGACGGTTGCTAGCTATTTTGGTGGTGGCGCTGGATATGAGAATGGAGAATGGGTTGCCCCCACATTCAAACTTAAAACTGTCAATGAAGATGGTAGCACTGGTGAGGAAAAGGTTTACAATAGTGTAGCGGAAGCATTTGCTGGTGTTGCGAGTTCTATCACGAATGTTCATAA
>NZ_JBHIPV010000060.1:0-1919 GCF_042196165.1 Bartonella sp. AP20NXHL
CACCCCCTTGTCAAAAAAGGCATGTGTATTAGCCAAGAGCAAGCAGAAGAAATCCTTTGTGAAGACTTAAAGCAATTTGAGAAGACGGTAGAGGAATCGGTCACGGTTTCGTTAACGGATTGCCAATTCGCGGCATTGGTCTCATTTTGCTATAATGTAGGAACAGCTGCTTTTCGCAAGTCAACATTGTTGAAGAAGCTTAATCAAGGGGATTATGAAGCCGTACCTGTTGAATTACAGAAATGGAATAAGGTGGGTGGGAAGCCTCTTGCGGGTTTAGCCAACCGTCGAGCAGCAGAAGCAGGATTATGGGTAAAAGGGTCTTATGTTTCTTCGAATTATCAAAGGGTAGAAACGAAAACGGCAACCGGACTTCTTAAAATAGAAGCACTTGCCCCGATTATAGGGTCTTGTTCTGGTTTTGGTGGCTTGTTAGCAGGCAATGGACCGGTGCAATGGGCATTAGCAGGCATCATGGTTTTAGCGGCTGTAACGGGCATAGTGATTGTCGCCAAGCGGTTTCGGGAGCAACGCTTATGATTTTTTGGCTAAAGAAATATTCTCTGATGTTTACAGCGGCTTTAGCCGTTTTTTTTATGGCTTTAGCCAAGGCGTTTCACCTTGGCAAGCAAAGCGAAAGGCAAAAGCAAACAGAGAATGCTTTAAAGACAGCAACAACGCGGCTTGAGGTGGAAAATGAAGTTAATCAAAAAAGTGATGCTGGTGTGCGCTCTGAACTTTCTCGTTGGGTGCGCGGCAAATAGGTCTGTTTCTTGTGGTGGCTGGTTGCCCATTTATTTGGATAATAAGGATGTTGCGGTCATCAGTTCCAACCTTGCAAGAGATATTTTGAAGCATAACAAGCAGGGAGCCCATTTATGTGGTTGGAAAGATGGTCAAGAAACGAAGCAGCAAAGATAAAGATCTTACAGAAAAAGAACAACAGCTCCTTCACGAGATGATAGAGACCTATCAAGGTTTAAAGATGATGTCACGCATCATGAAATTGATAGCCTTTATTGTCTTTATGTTTGTAATAGATTTTTCCCGTTTTGTGGACGCCATAGAGAATAGCTTCTCACATCTTAAAAGATGGTTAACCAAAAGTTAAATATCAAATCTCTCCTTTAAAAATATGATGAAACAAGAATTTACACAAACATTGTTTGCGTGGATGGGTGGTAAACACTATCTGCGTAAGAAAATTATACCGATTTTAAATAATATTGACCATGAAACCTATGTTGAACCGTTTTTAGGCTCTGGTGTTATTTTCCTAAATAAAAGACCAGCAAAATATTCCGTGATTAATGATCTGAATGGAGAGATCACGAACCTGTTTCAATGTGTTCAAAATAACTTTGATGATTTAGCCAAACGACTAGAATGGTTTGTTTGTTCAAGACAGTTGTTTTTTGAACTTGCGGCGATTGAACCAGAAAGCCTTTCCAAAGTTGAAAGAGCCGCACGTTTTTTGTTTCTCCAACGTTGTGTGATGTATGGGAAAAAAGAGTATGTCTCTTTTAGTTTTGGAAGGAAAAGAACGGCAGAGTTTAATCCCGAAAAGCTGTTATCAAGGATGAGGCGTGTTAGACAGAAGCTTCTTGATACGACAATCTTAAATTTGTCGTGGGAACGGGTTATCGAGCTATTTGATGCACCCGACAGTTTATTTTACCTAGACCCGCCTTATCTAGTGAAGAAGAAGTGTTACAGCTCTGGGAATTTTGTTGAAGATGATTTTGTGAGTATGGCAAAAGTTCTCAAAAGCATACAAGGCAAATTTGTCTTGAGTCTAAATGATTGTGATGCGGTTCGAGAGATCTTTAAGGATTTTGACTTTTTAGAATTAGAGACCCTTTGGACCTCTGGTTTTGCTAAAAAACCACCCCGAAAAGAACTCTTGATTCGTAATAATT
>NZ_JBHIPV010000061.1:0-1911 GCF_042196165.1 Bartonella sp. AP20NXHL
AATGATTTAGAGGTTCCCTCAAGCAATAGTGCGCTACAGGTGATCTTTGGTTATGAGAACAGCATCAGTGCATTTATGGGGTGTTTTGTTGTCGAATCGGTTGTAAGTTGTGGTGGCAGTGATGGAGAGATTTTGCGCCTTTGTGGCAAAAGTGCCTCGATGCGTAAAGAGCTCAAAGAACAGGTGAGTGAACATTTTGACCACAAAACTGTTGGTGAGATTGTTGAGACACTTGCCAAACGCCATGGCTATCAAGCAAAGGTCAGTCCTCAGTTCACCACACAAACTTTGCCTTATGTGATTCGTACAGATCAATCGGCGGTTGATTTTTTAACCCGCCTTGCCGATCGCATGCGGGCACGTTTTTTAATCAAAGACAATAAGTTTTTGTTTTTAAGCGGAGATAATTTACCAGCATTAGCAATCCATAAGTACGACTGTTCCAACTGGGAATTTACGTTAGAGCCACGTACGCAATATGGCACCATTGAAGCTTCTTATTTTGATCGCTCAAAAGGGCAGCAATGCCAAGTCAAACATCAGACAGGGTTTAGCGGTCCCGTGCGGCGTTTGCGGACTTGTTACACTTGTGAGGAGGAAGCACGAGCTGCTGCTGCTTCCGAGTCGGACAGGTTGTGTCGTGCTGTAGGCAGTGGTTCTTTGACCCTTGAGGGACGCCCTGAAATCATGGCGGATCAACCTCTCATCCTTCAAGGGTTTCGTGGGCAAATCAATGGTCCATGGAAAGCCGCGACCGTCACCCACTGCTATGAGAAGCAAAGTGGATATACCACAGAAATCACCTTTGAGGCACCAAACAAGGGAAAAGAAAGCAATGAGAACACTGAACATGCTAAAAACAGAAAATCCAAGAGATAATTTTGCTTCTTCTTTTCGTCAACTTCCCCATAATATTGAAGCAGAGCAGGCATTACTTGGAGCAATCCTGATTAATAATAATGCACTCGATCGCGTTTCAGACTTTCTCAAAGCAGAACATTTTTTTGAAACGCTACACCAAAAGATCTTTGAGATTGTCTTACAAATTATTCAAAATGGTCATCTTGCAAACCCCATTACAATCAAGCCCTATATCCAAATGGAAGAAAAAATTGGAGATATTACTGTATACCAGTATGTTGTTCGCTTAGCCACAGAGGCAGTCACTATTATTAACACTGAAGATTATGGACGCGTTATTTACGATCTTTTTATCCGCCGGTCTTTGATTAATCTTGGCAATGAAGTTGCCAATACAGCTTTTGATGCTCCTGTAGAGCTCACGCCTACCCAACAAATTGAAACGATTGAAAATCAGTTATTTGAGCTCGCCGAAAAAGGGAAATACGGGGGTGGGTTTGAAAACTTTGATACAGCCATTGCAAAAGCACTTAACATGGCAAGCGCTGCAAAAAAGCGTTCCTCACAGCTTTCTGGGATAGCTACCCATATCAAAACCCTTGATGAGAAAATGGGAGGATTACAAGCATCTGACTTAATTATCATAGCTGGACGCCCTGGGATGGGGAAAACCTCACTGGCGACCAATATTGCTTTTAATATTGCCAATGCTTGTAAGCGTGATAACAGCCAAGAAAATGAAGGGGGCATTGTAGGTTTCTTCTCACTTGAGATGTCAACAGAACAGCTTGCAACTCGTATTATCTCAGAACAAATAAAGGTTTCTTCTTCTGATATGCGTCGTGGTAATATCTCAGAAGAGCAATTTACCAACATCATTTACGCAATGCGTTCCTTACAAACAATCCCTCTTTATATTGATCAAACGGGGGGTGTATCCCTTGCACAATTGTCCGCCCGTGCAAGGCGTCTCAAACGACAACATGGTCTAGATGTCTTGATTATCGATTATATCCAACTCATGACAAGCGGTTCAAAGCGTTCATTAGA
>NZ_JBHIPV010000062.1:0-1854 GCF_042196165.1 Bartonella sp. AP20NXHL
GAGAGAATCCTACGTTATTCGAGACTCTAATTCAATATACAAAACAGTAAATTATCATTATAAATCAATATATTGTTATTGTGTGAAGCGTGCTTTATAGACAAATGTTAGAAACCCTATTCCCTTAACTTTACTCAGGCATCATTAACTTAAAAGTCAATAAAAAAATAGGTTACATACAACAAAGAAGAGTGTGGTGCCCAGACGCGGCAAGCAGGGGCTTAGCAACAAGATTCAAAGTGTATAAAGATGTGTAAGGGCGTATTGATGTCTATAGCTTTTTATGATTCAATAAAAAAAGTAAGTATTAAAGAAAAAATCTCAAATCAGAAATTAAAGGTGGTCTAAAAGGTGGACCCAAAAAGGTGGACGAGCAATGCTTGAAAAGGTGGACGAGAGGGGACGTTAAGTGAGGGCGATTCATCGGTTATCAGCATCATTCGTAAAGACGTCTCCGCAGGGTAAATATTGTGACGGGGCAGGGTTGTGGTTGAATGTTCGAAAAGACAATACACGCTCTTGGTTTTTTCGCTATACGCACCACAATAAGCGCCGTGAAATGGGACTTGGTCCTGTTACAAAACTCTCTTTAAAAGAAGCGCGTGAGCTTACAAGATATTATAGTGATATTCTTAAAGAAGGCAATGATCCTATTGTCTTTCGAGAACAGACTATTTTAAAACAGCAAAGCAATATTTTTCAAGAAATTGCAAAAGCGGCTTTTGAAAGCAAAAAAGCAGAGTTGAAAAATGAAGGTAAAAACGGCCGCTGGTTTTCTCCTCTAGAGTTGCACGTGATTCCACACATAGGCAAATTACCTATAGAAAAATTAACAGCCAATATCATCCGCAATGTTCTCTCACCCCTTTGGCATGAAAAAGCAGACACAGCGCGAAAAGCACTTAACCGTATCAATATTTGTTTGAAATATGCAGCGGCTCTTGGTTTAGATGTTGATCTACAGGCTTGTATGAAGGCACGCGCTCTTTTAGGAAAACCACGTGCGACATCAACAAATATTCCTGCTATGCCATGGCAAGAGGTTCCGGCATTTTATCAAAGCTTGGATGATAAGATCCTTTCAAATTTAGCACTGAAGTTACTCATTTTGACGGGAGCACGGTCATATCCATTGCGCTATTTGCGCCTTGAACAAATTGATAAAAATATATGGACGATACCAAAAGAAAACATGAAAGGTATTGTAGGGAAAGTTTCAGACTTTCGCGTGCCACTAAGTGGTGAAGCTTTGAGAGTTATTGAAAAAACTCTCCCCTTTGAAAAGAATGGTTTTCTCTTTTCTGGTCTTAAAGGTAACCCCATTTCTGATGCCACCATGGCAAAATATATGACAGTTTGTGGTTTGACTTATCGTCCCCATGGTTTTCGTTCAAGTTTACGGGATTGGATAGCAGAGACAACGTCAACACCGTTCGAGATTGCCGAAACTGTTCTTGCCCATTCAGTTGGGAGTTCAGTGACAAAAGCTTATATGCGAACGGATTTTTTAGAACAACGACATGTTCTCTTGGAACAGTGGGCTTCATTTATAACAGGATAGAATTTTTACAATTACCTCTGCAGTGTTTTTAGCTATTTTGGAGAGAAATTTGATATGTCCAATTCTGTGAAAATAACAGTTTTAAATGTGTAAAGCTATTATTGATAGTCTCCATGAGACGAGCAAAATTAAGAAACCATTTTCTAAAGAATTTCGCGCGTCTCAGAGTATGTTTAGAGTCGGATATTTGGTTTTTGTGTAAAAATACTTACAAACGCATCCATAATACGTGAAAAATCAAGCGCTAATAAGAGTATAATGAGTACAATCCATTTCGTATAACGCGACATCAC
>NZ_JBHIPV010000063.1:0-1812 GCF_042196165.1 Bartonella sp. AP20NXHL
CTACTAACAGTACATGTTCAATCATGTGATGCGGAAATTAAAGAATTGAAGCAAAAGATAGATGCGTACCGAGAAGAGTTTAAACGGAAAAGTGAAAAGATACAGGCACTAAAAGCAGATGTTCAATCACGCGACGAGGAAGTTGAAAGACTAACACAAGAGCTTAAACAGCGTGATGAAGCAGTAAAAGCGCCGCCTCATAAGAATAAGAAGAGTAAGAAGAAGGGTAAGTGAGGAGATAGAGATGGGCTTAATTGCGCTTATTATATCTTGTTATGCAGCTTATACTGCTTTTAAAACCACAAAAAGGCTTAGACAAGAGATAAATGAAAAAGACGAAATAATACACGAGCAAGCAAAGCTCATTGAAAAATTATCTTTTCCTAACGTTTCTTATTGTGTGAATTGCAGTAAAATTGTGTGCAGAGAAGTCGTTTAAGCACCATTCTAAGAAAAAACCATCATTAAATGTAAGTGATTTAGATGCTTCATACAATCCTTTGTTTTGATCTAGGTACCAAAACGGGGTGGGCGATACGTGGTGCAAGTGGTGACATGTTCAGTGGTACCGTGAATTTTCAATCGCGCCGTTTTGAAGGCGGTGGAATGCGTTACTTGCGCTTTAAGCAATGGCTATCAGAAATAAAGCAGACAGCAGGTCAAATTGACGTGGTGTATTTTGAAGAGGTGAGGCGTCATAAAGGTACAGATGCAGCGCATGTTTACGGTGGTTTGTTAGCAACGTTAACGGCGTGGTGTGAACAGCATCAGATACCGTATGAGGGGATACCAGTAAGTACGATTAAGAAAGCGACGACAGGCAAGGGGAATGCGTCGAAAGAAGAGATGATTAAGGCGGTGCGTGCAAAAGGGCACAATCCGAAAGATGATAACGAAGCAGATGCTTTAGCAATTTTATATTTAGTTAAAGAAAGGGAATTGGGGTATGTCAACTAAGTTGCCATGGACGAGGCTTTTTGCATACAAATGGCTTCTTACTCTTGGTTGTTTGTCGCCGACCGAGAAATGTATCTATGTCATGTTGCGACTTCTAATGCTCCATACTGGTGAACCTATTTTAAAGGACTTAACGGTATTAGCTTTTTGGGTTGGTTATCCAGTAGAAGAGTTTGAAGCAGCTTTGAATTCCTTGATTGAAGGTGGATTCATCATACGTTTAGACAATGGTGGGTTGTGGAATTCAGAAGTTGAAAAAGAACTCAATAACGTCACTGAAGAGCTAGATAATTTCACTTGCAATAATAATAAAGAAAGGGAGGTGAAGTATGTCAACTAAGTTGCCATGGACGAGGCTTTTTGCAGACAAGTGGGCAATAGTTGTTGATTATTTGCCTGCTGTAGAGGGCAATATCTATATGCGATTACGGTTACGTATGTTGCATACTGGTGAACCTCTTTTTTATAATATTAAAGTTTTATCTAATTACACTGGTTATTCAGTGAAGAAGTTTGAAGCGGCACTGAATGTTTTGCTTGAAGAAGGATATTTCATTCGTTTAGCAGATGGTCGCTTGTGGAATTTAGATGTTGAGGAAGAACTCAATAACTCTAATGAGAATTTAAATAGACTCTCAGAAAAAGCTATAAAAGCTGCGAATACTAAGAGAAATAAGCAGAAAGATAATTCATCAAGAGAACATGATGATGTCATCATGACATCATCACGAGGTCATGATGACATCATGATGAGTTCATCACGACAACACATTAACAATAACAATAACAATAACAAAAAAAATAAAAATATTATTTTATCAAAAAGAGAAATTGATTTTGAAAATTTAGAAACAA
>NZ_JBHIPV010000064.1:0-1567 GCF_042196165.1 Bartonella sp. AP20NXHL
TAGAGGGCAGAGCAAATATTGCTAAAGACAGAAATGTGCACTTTGATCTGAAAAACAATACAAAATGGACGTTGAAAATCAGCAAAAATGAAAAAGATGATGATGGCAATCTCCTTGATATCGCTCAAAGATCTCGTTCTGATATTTCCACGCTTAATCTCGATAACAGCTCCATTATCTTTAATGGACCAACCGAAGATCATTACCAAACATTGCATATAGGTTCTGGTAAACCAGACACGCAAGAAGTCTACAATGCAACGGGTGATGCAAAGATTTACTTCAACACGGCTTGGAGTGATGGTGCTGCAATAAATGACCAAAAAACCGATAGACTTTTGATCCATGGGGATGTCTCTGGCAACACATCAGTTTATGTCACGGGGCGCTTAGAAGAGAACAATATCGAAGCAAATACCTCTGCTGCTGCCAATGTCCGGGGTCTTTCACTTATTCAAGTTTCTGGAAAAGCAGAGGAAAACTCTTTCAAACTGGTAAATGGCTATACCACAAGAGGTGGCTTACCAGATATGTATACACTACGTGCCTATGGACCAGACTCAAGCCAAGGCAACGCCGATATTGCACAAAACCTCTTTGATGAAAAGAATGAAAATTTCTGGGATTTCCGTTTGCAACCCGAACTTCTTGACTCCAATTCTGGTTCTGGTCCAAGTGTGATCGTCCCTGTAGCACAAACAGCAAGCTATTTGGTCATGCCAAATGCTCTCTTCTATAGTGGATTAACAGATATGGCTAAACAAAACGCACTCTTAGCCAATATCAGAACATCTGTCTTAGGAAAAGAAGAAGAAAAACAAACCGGTTTCTTCCTCTATACTTACGGAAACACAGGAACCTTATCTTCTGAACGCGGACCTCTCAAATATGGTTATGGTGCTGATATCCGCTATGCTGCTCTACAAGCCGGTGTTACATTCGCGGCATTAGAAGGACAAAATACCACAACACATTTCGGTCTTGTAGGCACCTATGGGCGGCTGTCTTTCACTCCAAAGGATATGGATGATGTAAGTAAGAGCACATTGGATAAATGGTCACTAACAGCTTATGGCAGCGTGCAGCATAACAATGGTTTCTATATGGATACACTGTTATCCTATGGAATTCTAAAAGGAGATATCGGCAATGCTATCATTGGCAAAACCGCAAAATTGCAAAATGCCAAAATGTTGAGTATCTCCACCACCGTTGGAAAAGAATTTGCAACCGGAATGGAAAGTTTAACATTTGAGCCGCAAGCACAAATTGCCTATCAACATTTGATGTTTAATACCATTGAAGATGCTGATAATTTTACCGTTGATATGAACAATCCTTCTCAATGGTTGATCCGTGTTGGTGGACGTTTGACAAAAACCATTTCCACTGAAAACAACCGTCCGATGTCTTTCTATGGAAAAGTAAACTTGATCAAAACCTTTGGTGATAATGGTACCATCCAGATTGGCAGAGATTTTGACCTTGATCCTATGGGACCTGCAATTGAAGGCGGCGTTGGCATTAATGCGCAACTGTCTCACAATTTCTCCCTTCATGGTGATGT
>NZ_JBHIPV010000065.1:0-1518 GCF_042196165.1 Bartonella sp. AP20NXHL
GGGCGTTGCCGCTGCCCTTGCCGGTGGCAATGTTGATGCCGGCGCTGATGCCGCAGGTAATGCCGCTGCAAATAACTTTTTGGGTAGTGCACAACGCGCTCAGATGAAGAAAGAGTTAGAAGAATGCCCTGATGATCAGTGTCGAAGAGATGTTAACGAAAAATGGTTCGAGATTAGTGAAGAGCAAGATAGGATTTTTGAGATAGGTCTTGCGAAGGGTACGATTGTTGGTGCCGTAAAAGCAATAGGAAACGGAATATCTGAGACAGCTCATGACGTTAAAGAATTAGGATCGGCAATAGGAAACGGAATATATGCGACAGTTCATGACATTAAAGAATTAGGATCGGCAATAGGAAACAGTTCAGTTGATGAGATCTATCAAAATGCCCTTCAAGGCGTTGGAACAGCAAAAGCTTGGGCCACGAGTGGGCATATATTTGATGATGTCTGGGAAGGTGCTGGTCAACTCTGGGAAGGAGTTGGTCAATTCTGGGGAGGTGTTAAGGATTCCTTTAGAGGGCACATAGATCACATAAAGGATTCCTTTGGGGGGCATATAGATCACATACATGAAACAATGGAGAAAGGGGGGGATGGAGCATTCAGTGCTGGTGCTGAATCTGGCGAAATGGCAGGTGAAGCATTAGGAGATGTGGCTTATATAGTGGGTTCTACAGTGCTTACTGACGGTGCTGTTTCAGCAGCCAAGGGAGGCGTAAAGCTTGCGGGCAAGCTTGTAGAAAAAGATCTCATCAAATTTGCTACTAAGACTGAAGAAGCAGCTGCAAAAGCAGAAAAGGAAGTTGTTCAATCAGTTGGAAAAATTGGCTCTGAAAACAGTGCCAAGGGCGAAACATCCCCAAAGCCTTCAAAAAGCAATAGCAATCGTGAAACACTCGAAAAAAATAAGGAGCATCATGACGGAAAGCGTACAGAAGAAATGCAAAAATTACAGGAAGCAGGATGTACAACATGTACGCAAGAAGCATCGTTTAAAAAAATAGTTAAGAAACCTAACGATAAAGGAGTAATGGAGGAGGTTGCAATAAGATCCCGTCCTGATATTCTCTATATAGAGGATGGTGAATTAAAAATTGTTGAGGTAAAAACGGGGAATGCTGGTCTAACCGAAAACCAAAAGATTTTGGAAAAGGAGTATAAAACAGGAGATGCGCAACCCACAGGAGATGTTGTTTTAAAATTCCTTGAGAAAAACAAAGAAAAGCTAAATAAATATCAACAGGAACTCAGCGATTTTAAGAGAGATTATAAAGGAAGTGCAGAAAAATTTGAGGAAGCATTGAGGAATTTTAAGAAAAATTGGCCTAAAGAACAACTGGGCAAGGGTTGGGGGAGACCGATAAAATACGAAGTTATTCGTCATCCGAGCCGTTTAACAGAGCTTCTTGCACAAGGAAAGTGATTCATGATGCAAACTAAAGATGTCACAGAGATTTTAAAAAGACTGGGCTGGGAGCCTTATCGTGATAACGTGGGGGATACTTTTGCGCATTA
>NZ_JBHIPV010000066.1:0-1458 GCF_042196165.1 Bartonella sp. AP20NXHL
TTTGCAAGAGAAGGATCAACCTTTGGCGTATAGCCATTACGCTCTGCTATCTCTTGAACAATACTGCCAAGGGTTTGTTGGTGATAGGATTGGCTTTTGGGGGTTCTGTAAGACGTGTTCATTGATGCGGCGCGTCCTGTAACACTTAAGCTTTGTGGTGGGCTGCTTACAGAGATTTCGTCTATCAGATAGGCTCCCATATCGCGGTTTTTGCCCCCTTCATAGCCAAGTGTGACAGAAATGATTGTTCCGATGAGAGGAATATCAAGAAAGCCGTTATCACTGTCACGTGCGCGGTCATCAATCTCTATAGTGATACGATCACTTTTGTTTTCTGCTTCATCGGTAATTTCAATCGACAAAACATAATCCATAAGAGTTTTTGTGATGTCTTCTCCATTTGCCAGAACCATGCAAAAAGGTTTCATGATTTGCTACCCCAAATTCTGATTACTGGTGTGGCTTTCGGATAGGGGAGGGTTGGTAAGAGTATCGTGATGCCTGCTTTTAAGATGGGTCCATAGTCTGCAAGCCCAAAATTAGCTGCATAGACGCGTTCAACAGCAAGCGCTTGCTGACCTTTGGCATAGTATTTCCAGCAAATGGCATCAACCATATCGCCATCTTTGGTTATATAAAGGTCACTCATAGGTCTTCACCATATTCTCTCAATTTTATCGTAAATTCTTGTTTTTTGGGGGTGCCGTTATGATGAAAAACGCTTTGTTTTTCCTCTACAGAAAGAATGACAAACTTACCTAAGATTTTGCCTTGACCGGTCACAAGAATGTGAGGTCCTTCATGTGCCATTTGCCGTAAATATTCGAGCTGTCTGTGACCACCTTTGAAATCTGGATAAATCACGCCTGCTAAAGAAAATTCCGCATTTGCAACAGCAGGCAATTGAAGAGCAGTCTTTCGCCCCAATCGCCCTTGCTCTACCCATGGAACCCCATAAGACATATCAAGTGTTTGATAAGTTGCTGTTTCAATGGAAAAAATAAAACCACCTAAAGCTAACATCATGGTATTTAATCCGAAAGGCTAGAGGCTATGGCTAAATGTTGCTGTTTTGCATAGCGTTCAAGTGCTTGATTGACAGCGTCTCTGATTTCGTCCTTAAGACCATTTGGTACTGAAATATTGAGATTTGTAATGGTTACACGGGCGTCTACTTCAACAGGTTTGTGAATCGTAATGGGTTCTGGAACTTCAAAGGAACCCACTTTTGTATTTGGAGTTTCTATGTATTCTGTTTCGACTGTCCCTGTATTAAAACCACTCTTGCGTTTTTCAGATGGAGCATTGGGTACAATTGCTGTATCAACCATTTTTTTTGCACGTGCATTGGTTTCTTCGGTAAAGGTTTTAATGGTCTGCGTTGAAGTCTTGTCTATTGAAACATTAAACCCTAACTTTTCTTTCACCCAATTAGGCATCCAACTGGTTAATTTCTTC
>NZ_JBHIPV010000067.1:0-1455 GCF_042196165.1 Bartonella sp. AP20NXHL
TTTGCAAGAGAAGGATCAACCTTTGGCGTATAGCCATTACGCTCTGCTATCTCTTGAACAATACTGCCAAGGGTTTGCTGGTGATAGGATTGGCTTTTTGGGGTTCTATAAGACGTGTTCATTGATGCGGCGCGCCCTGTCACGCTTAAGCTTTGTGGTGGGCTGCTTACAGAGATTTCGTCTATCAGATAGGCTCCCATATCGCGGTTTTTTCCGCCTTCATAGCCAAGTGTTATGGAAATGATTGTTCCGATAAGAGGAATATCAAGAAAGCCGTTATCACTGTCACGTGCGCGGTCATCAAGCTCTATAGTGATACGATCACTTTTGTTTTCTGCTTCATCGGTAATTTCAATCGACAAAACATAGTCCATCAGCATTCTTGTGATGTCCTCTCCATTTGCCAGAACCGTGCAAAAAGGTTTCATGATTGACTGCCCCAAATTCTGATTACCGGTGTGGCTTTCGGATAGGGGAGGGTTGGCAAAACGATTGTGATGCCTGCTTTTAAGATGGGTCCATAGTCTGCAAGACCAAAATTTGCTGCATAAACGCGTTCAACAGCAAGGGCTTGTTGACCCTTTGCATAGTATCTCCAGCAAATGGCATCAACTATATCGCCTTCTTTTGTCACGTAAAGATCACTCATAGCTCTTCACCATATTCTCTCAACTTTATTGTAAATTCTTGTTTTTTTGGGGTGCCATTATGATGAAAAACGCTTTGTTTTTCCTCTACAGAAAGAATGACAAACTTACCTAAGATTTTGCCTTGACCGGTCACAAGAATGTGAGGTCCTTCATGTGCCATTTGCCGTAAATATTCGAGCTGTCTGTGACCACCTTTGAAATCTGGATAAATCACGCCTGCTAAAGAAAATTCCGCATTTGCAACAGCAGGCAATTGAAGAGCAGCCTTTCTCCCCAATCGCCCTTGCTCTACCCATGGAACTCCATAAGACATATCAAGTGTTTGATAAGCTGCTGTTTCAATCGAAAAAATAAAACCACCCAAAGCTAACATCATGGTATTTAATCCGAAAGGCTAGAGGCTATGGCTAAACGTTGCTGTTTTGCATAGCGTTCAAGTGCTTGATTGACAGCGTCTCTGATTTCGTCCTTGAGACCATTGGGGACGGAAATATTTAAATTTGAAATCATCACGCGGGCGTCTACTTCAACGGGCTTATGAACCGTAATGGGCTTTGGAGCTTTAAAAGCACCTACTTTATTTGTTGCCTGCATTTGTCCTGTTTCAACGACACTTGTATTAAAACCACTCTTGCGTTTTTCAGGTGGGGTATTTGTAACCACTACTGTATCAACCATTTTTTTTGCACGTGCATTGGTTTCTTCGGTAAAGGTTTTAATGGTCTGCTTTGAAGTCTTGTCTATTGAAACATTAAACCCTAACTTTTCTTTCACCCAATTAGGCATCCAACTGGTTAATTTCTTC
>NZ_JBHIPV010000068.1:0-1421 GCF_042196165.1 Bartonella sp. AP20NXHL
GCTTCATATTCACCTTGATTGAGCTTTTTTAACAGTGTCGAGTTACAAAAGGCTCCTGTTCCTACATTATAGCAAAACGACACTAACGCCGCGAATTGTTCATCCGTTAATGAAACTGTAACAGCGCGTTCAACGACATTTTCAAATTGTCTTAAGTCTTGACAAAGAAGTTCTTCTGCTTGCTTTTCAGTGATTGTCATGCCTTCGTAAATAAAAGGTTTTCCAGCACTGTTTGTATGTCCATAACCTATTGTCCACACCCCAATGGCATCTTTATAGGCGTTTAAACGCAAACCTTCCCATTGTTTGATAAGTGCAAGTCCTTCTGATGATATTTTTCGCATATGCTTCTCCATAAAAAAAAGCTCCGCAAAAAGCAGAGCTGGATTAAAAAAATTGACATCTTTCTCATTCGGAAAGATAGCTTGGTTAAGCTTCATGTCGCTTTTTCATTGGAACAAAAGAAGATTTTTTCTCAACTTTTAATTTCTCTCTTGACAAACATTCGTTTATAAACGAATATAACATCATGTTTGAAATACGTCACTACCTTACTTCTGATGGCAAAGACTTGATAGCTGATTGGCTGCGAAAGCTCCGTGACATGCAGGCTAAAACTGCAATTATTCGCCGCCTTAATCGTTTAGAGCAGGGGAACTTTGGCGATTTCAAGCCGCTTCGTGAGGGTGTCCATGAATTGCGTATTAATGTTGGTCCTGGCTACCGAGTTTATTATGTCCAATCTGGAAAGACCGTATTGTTGCTATTATGCGGTGGCAGCAAAAAAACACAAGAGACTGATATCACTCGTGCATGTGCTTGCTGGCGTGATTGGCAAAACCGTGAAGATTAAAGGAGTGCAAAAATGAAAGACCGTAACCATGATGATGCAATGGCAGAAATATTCCGTGATGATCCTGAGTTGGCAGCGGCTACCCTTGATGCAATCCTAGCAGATGGTGATCAGGGTGAACTGCTTGTAACTCTACGCCAAATGGCCAAAGCTTATGGTGGTGTTCAAGCTGTAGCTAAAGCAGCCAACTTGAACCCAACACAACTTTACCGTACACTTTCAGAAAAAGGTAATCCAGAGTTCCGCAGCTTGAATGCTTTACTGCGTACCATGGGGTTTCGTTTGGCTGTACAGCCTCTTGAACGACCAGTTCCACACGTGTAACTTTAGTTCCACTCCCCACCTTTAAAGATGGGGAAGGGAGGTATTTAAGCAATCATTTTTAATGAGGGGCTCTACATCTAGTTTATAACCTATCATGTATCCTCTTCATCCATATGGATGACGCCTTCGCCTTCGTCACATGCGTTTGGTGGGGCGTTTGGATCAATGGTATCATCCTTGTCTGGTGTGGTGTTTGCAACGTTTCCAGCCGCATCTTCTTGGGTTTCATCAAAAAGCTCGCAAT
>NZ_JBHIPV010000069.1:0-1391 GCF_042196165.1 Bartonella sp. AP20NXHL
GCTTACAAAGTCATATCTATTCCCATCAAAGCCAACAGTGGTTTGTTTGCCGTCACTCACATAACCTAACAGACCGGATGCAACTAAAACATTAAAGGCTGGTCCATAGAGATTGATAGTCGTGTTTTCGTTGGCTATACCGTGAACACCTTCTTGTTTGAAAGAATTCAGCATATTCCCCAATGTCATTGTCCCGCGACTATGTCCATAAAGTTCTAATCCTGTAAGACCATAGCTATACATCAAATCTTTTGCTTCTTGTGTTGAATTGGTCAAACCCCAAAAGTTATTTTCCATAAACTTCTGATAGCCCGCGACCAGAAGTTCTGAGATAGCAGAATCAGCTTCTGGGAACACCACAAAATAAAGCGGTTCATTTTTATCCTTCGCATGTTGAACCGCATAAACAGCGGCTTCCTTTGGTGGAGTAAAGATGCCATTAAAGGACACATGCACCTTGCCATCAGAGCCTTCTTGCAAATGCTGCTTTTCTTCATCCGTTAAATAATGTGCGTAAGGTATTGGTTGTCCACGAGCGTCTTCTATAGGCTCTCCATTTGCATCTATTTCATAGATTATATTTCCGTCTTTATCACGGTCGACCACGGCGATGGAGTGCTCTTTGATAAACATGGTTTTATAGGAATCATCGCTGTATTTAAACCCTTCTTCTAAGAGTTGCGTTACCATTTCACGGTTTTCATGAACGATTTGTTCCAGCTTGCCTACATCGAGCTGTTGTACACCCTTATGGGCGGTGGCAGTATCACGATTAAGGGAGGCTATGGCTTGTTCCACGTCTTGCCCTGTCAATGCCTTCTGCCCTGCTTCATCAGTAATGACGATAGTGCCATTGCTGATAGCAGATTTGGTATATCCTTCCTCTGAATCTTGGGCTTTTGAATGATCTAAGACATTTTTAGCAATGTTTTTCCCGACACCATATTTTCCCTGATACATCGGACCACCTGCTGAAATGCTTAAACCTTGACTGCTGGCTTGCGCATGCGCACTGTTGCTGATATCACTGGTGCTAATGCTTCCTGTGGTCAGGCTGTTTTTATCTGCCGGCGCGATGCTTTCAATAATACCCCCGGTCAGCGTTGTTTTATCTTTAACGTTGATCTTAAAACCGCCATCACCCGATTTGATGCCTGATTGTTCCACAACACTATGATAATCGCTAGAGGATTTATCCTTGTTCAAGGAAATATTGGTTGTGGCTGCATCATCCTTTTTTCCACCATTAAACCCAATAGAAAAAGAGTTTTGCTTGCTGGAACTTTGTCCCGTATCACTGCGGCTGACAACGGTAAAATCACCCCCTACTTCCATTTCTACACGCTCTCCAGAAACCACGGCGCCTGCCAATGTGGTGTTTGCCCCACTCG
>NZ_JBHIPV010000070.1:0-1283 GCF_042196165.1 Bartonella sp. AP20NXHL
CGCCCCATTGATTTTTCCATTGGTGATCGATCAAGCCGCGCCAACCTTCTTAACGAACAAAACATCACAACAATTATCCGCGAAAATGGCTATCGCCTCTGGGGTAATCGCACCCTCTCAAGTGATACAAAATTTGCTTTCTTATCGGTGGTACGCACCGCAGATATGATCAATGATGCCATTTTGCGCGGGCATCTATGGGCTGTCGACCGCAATATCAAAAAAACCTACATGAGTGACGTGAGTGAAAGCGTCAATGCCTATTTGCGTGATTTAAAAGCACAAGGCGCCATTCTTGGTGGGCGTTGTACGCCTGATCTAGAGTTGAATACAGCAAGCGCCATTGAAGGCGGCAGAGTCTATTTCAATGTCGAATTCACACCAACAACACCAGCAGAACACATCACATTCCGTTCACGCATTGTAAATGATTACTTAGAGGAGATTTTTTAATGGCTATCCCCGTTTTACCAAGAGTTTTGAAATATTTTAACATTTTTGTCGACGGCATTCCCTATCAAGCAAAATGTGAAAGCGTAACATTACCGAATTTGAGTTTGGTTGTTGAAAGTTATCGTGGCGGAGGCATGGATAGCTCTATTGAAGTTGACCTTGGTCTTGAAACCCTCACACTTAGCATGACCATTTCTGATTGCTCTCCAGAATTGATGGCACTGTTGGGGCGCACAGATGTCGATATCTCATTACGAAGTTCAATGCAAGCGCAAGGCACACCAGCAGAAGGTGTTGTCATTACCATGAGAGGACTATGCAAAGGCTTTGAAATGGCAGAATGGCAACCGGGCAGCAAAGCAACATCCACAACTACCTTCACATTGCAGTATTTCAAATATGTCCAGAAGGACGTTGAAATCGTTGAGATAGATGTCCTCAACTTGGTGAGAAAATTCAATGGCGTCAATCAACTCGCAGACCATAGAGAAAATATAGGATTATAAAATGACAGTCCAAACAAGCATTACACATAAATTACTTGTACCGATTACCTTTGAAGGAAAAGAGCATACCGAAATCACCTTACGGCGCCCCAAAACAAAAGATGTGCAAGCAATCGACAAAAAAGAAGGCATAGAGCAAACAATCGCTATGATTGCACGCCTTTCTGGATGGGCACATGAAGCGGTTGGAGAACTCGATATTAATGACTTGTCGAGCATTGGAGAGATTTTGGAGTCTTTTATCAAGCGGCGGGATACCTCGACTGGGAAACCGCCGCTAAACTCATAGCCGATATTACCATTGTGTTCCATTGGTCCCTTTCA
>NZ_JBHIPV010000071.1:0-1256 GCF_042196165.1 Bartonella sp. AP20NXHL
AACCACATTTTGGTTCATTTAGAAAGATGTTTTATTCATAGAAAACAATATTTTATTATACAATTTCTGATGTGATACGTGATGAATCTTATTGAGAAAGAATGAGAGACAAGAGAGCTAAAGTTATCCACAGATAATGGGGTTATTCACCCCATATTTTAGGTTTGACCCGTGACATAAGCCGCCCATTTATCCATATAGACACGGCGCTGTTCTAGATAGTCAGTACGACGATAGGAGCGCTCTACTTGTCCTCCTACTGTATGACTTAGAATAGTTTCAGCGACCTCATAGGGGGCATCGGTTGTTTCAGCAAGCCAATCGCGTAAACTAGAGCGAAAACCATGCGGGCAGGCTTCAAGTTTATTGTCTCTCATATATTGAGCCATACACTTCTCAGCGAGGGGACCGCGACCTTTAGCAGAAAAAAAGAAATCATTACGAGAAAGCAATCGTGCTTGTTTTAAAATGTCTAATGCTTCAGTTGATAAAGGCACGCGAAATTCTTTTGTTGTATCACGCTTGCCTTTCATATTTTCAGCAGGTATGGTCCATATATCCCCATCAATTTGATCTTTATGAATATGACGTAAAGGATTGGTACGAACACCTGTCAGAATAAGCAAACGCAAAGCCAGTTGTGTTATGGTTGATGCTTCACAGAGTGTTTTATAAAAAGCCGGAACCTCTCTCCAATCCATGGCTGGTCTATTAGTGACCTTATGGCGTTGTTTTCCTAAGAGAGCTTTTGCTTTTTCTACAGCTTGTAAATCAACATCTACACCTAATGCAGCCGCATGTTTGAGACAAAGATTAAGACGTATCAATGCTGTTCGAGCAATTACAGCCTTTGTATGCCAAATAGGAGCAAGGGTATTGCGTATCTCTGTTTGCGTAATCTCTGAAACGGGTAAACAGCCTAATTTAGGGAGAATATGAAGGCGTAAAGGTGTAAACCATTTACCATTTTTACCATCACCTTTTAATTCAGCTTTACGAGTTTCAAAAGTATCTAGTGCAATATCTTTTAAGTAATGGAGATTGCTTATTGCCTCACGCTTTTGTTTTTCACGTTCTTTAATAGGGTCACGCCCTTCACGTAAAACAGCCCGCCATCCTGTTGCCAATTCACGGGCTTGTTTTAAAGAAACATCTCTTAAAGCACCCAAGCCCATTTCACGGCGCCGACCATGAATGGTATAACGATAAAGCCATTGAGCACCACCATCTTTACGCTTATGGAGAAGCAAGCCGGC
>NZ_JBHIPV010000072.1:0-1194 GCF_042196165.1 Bartonella sp. AP20NXHL
AACAGCCAAATGATAGGAACCGAGTGCCTATTAATAAAACAATCCCTGCCGAAATCAAGCGAGGAGACAGATGAAAAAGCGATTTATTATAACAGGAATGATCACCCTTTGGGGAATGCTGAATCTAGCTCCAGCATATGCAAATAGCAAAGATGTGGTGTATGATAGAAATAACAAAGAAATCCACCGAACAAAAGACGGTCGAATATATACTACATATTATGGCTTGTCAGATTCAACACGCACTAGAGATGTTAAAGTTAGACGTAAAACAAAGCCAAAATCACCTAAAAAGTCGCGACCTGCTTCAACGCCACAACCTGCTTCAACGCCACAACCTGCTCTATCAGCAGAATATTCGGAAATCCTTCAGCTTTTAAAAAAAGAGGAAATTATTGAGCTCTTAAAAAAACAGCTTGAGTTAAAAAAAGAACAAATTTCGCAAACAGAAAAAGCCTATCAAGCTATAACAAAGAGTCAGAAAACTGGACCTCAGAAAATAGACTTTTCTAGTTTTTTTCTCAAAGAGCCAGAAGCGCTCTATAAGAGTGATAAGCTTTCAAGGGAATCATATCAAAAGGTATTAGAGGAAGAAAACAAAATTTCTGGGACTTTTGATCAAATGGGCAAAGCTATTTCGGAGCGTTTACAATTTGCATCGATACAAGATAAAGCTGTAAGTTTAGAAACTTTTGAAAACGTAGAAAATCGTTTTAAATACCTCCAACATCTATTTGATGAACTTCAAACAAAAGAAAACCTGAAAGATACTGCAGATCTTCAAGCACATATCGATGGTTCATTAGCCATGATCCAAAATGAGTTTATAAAGATGGAAATGGTAGCGCATTTACGTAACGCTGAGCAATCACTTATCAAAAAGAAAAAACGCGAACTTAGTATGAAATTTTTTAACCATGAAGCAAAAGGGATGCCTATCATACGATGAAAACAAAATCCACTGTAGAAGGTTCAGTACTATCTGAACAATTCAGAGAGGCAGAAAGCTTTTATCAAAGTCAAGATATCGTAATGAAAATACTTAGGTAATGTATAAATGAAAATGAAGCGTTTAGCATGTATCTATATTTCAAGGTGATAAAAAGTTGAAAATTCGTTAAAGAGGAATTCCATGAACTTTACAGTGTTCACGCAACTTTTCAATAAAATTGATCAGATAACAAAAACATATGT
>NZ_JBHIPV010000073.1:0-1189 GCF_042196165.1 Bartonella sp. AP20NXHL
AATGGCGAAGAGCAAGTTTGAACGAACAAAACCGCATGTTAATATTGGTACGATTGGTCACGTTGATCATGGGAAGACCTCGTTGACAGCAGCGATTACGAAATATTTTGGTGAATTTAAAGCCTATGACCAAATTGATGCTGCGCCAGAGGAGCGCGCACGTGGAATTACTATTTCTACAGCACACGTTGAGTATGAAACGGAAAATCGTCACTATGCGCACGTTGATTGTCCGGGACACGCTGATTATGTGAAAAACATGATCACAGGGGCAGCACAGATGGATGGTGCTATTTTGGTTGTTTCAGCAGCTGATGGTCCAATGCCTCAGACACGTGAGCATATTTTGCTTGCGCGTCAGGTTGGTGTTCCAGCAATTGTTGTTTTTCTTAATAAAGTTGATCAGGTTGATGATGCAGAACTTTTGGAGCTTGTAGAGCTTGAGGTTCGGGAACTTTTATCCAAGTATGATTTCCCAGGTGATGATATACCAATTGTTAAGGGTTCTGCGTTGGCAGCACTTGAAGATAAGGATAAGAGCATTGGTGAAGATGCTGTTCGTCTTTTAATGAGTGAAGTTGATAATTATATTCCAACCCCTGAACGTCCTGTTGATCAACCATTTTTGATGCCGATAGAAGATGTATTTTCGATTTCGGGTCGTGGAACCGTTGTTACGGGTCGTGTTGAGCGTGGTGTTATTAAAGTTGGAGAGGAAATCGAGATTATCGGTATTCGTCCAACATCTAAGACGACGGTTACAGGTGTTGAAATGTTCCGCAAGCTTTTAGATCAAGGTCAAGCGGGTGATAATATAGGAGCTCTTCTACGTGGTGTTGATCGTGAAGGGATTGAGCGTGGTCAAGTATTGGCGAAGCCAGGATCCGTTACGCCTCATACACGTTTTAAAGCAGAAGCTTACATTTTGACAAAAGATGAAGGTGGACGTCATACGCCATTTTTTACAAATTATCGTCCTCAGTTTTACTTCCGTACGACGGACGTTACAGGTATTGTTACGCTTCCAGAAGGAACGGAAATGGTTATGCCAGGTGACAATGTTGCGATGGATGTTTCGTTGATCGTTCCGATAGCGATGGAAGAGAAACTTCGTTTTGCTATTCGTGAAGGTGGTCGTACTGTTGGTGCCGGTATCGTCTCTAAGATCATTGAATAAATAATGCTTGTT
>NZ_JBHIPV010000074.1:0-1176 GCF_042196165.1 Bartonella sp. AP20NXHL
TATATCCAAGCTTTCACTTGCGCCTTGGTACTGTAATCAACATTACAAGGCATCTCATGATACTGACCACCGTCAAATTCTTCGTATTCTCTTGTGCCATCATCATATTCGTAAAGGTTATAAAAATACTCTGCTACCCCTAATCCCCATGGTGCATGCCCCACCGCCGTTGCAACCCACTTTTTTTGCCCTTTCTGTTTACGTTTTTTTAAAAACATCTGGTTTAATATCCCCTATCTAAATCCATAACTTTACCAATGGGTTTATTTGCCTCAAAATGGACCGTACAGAAGCGTTTTTAATTTCAATGTGGTTTTTATCACAAAATCTTTAAATCGCTCTGTACGGTGCCTTTCTGTCAATTTAAACGCATCTCTATTCTCAAAATCATCAGCAAATTTCACTACTTTGCTGTTTTTTCGGATCCTTTTAAATACAATTTCATGACTGATGCTTCCGAAAAAAGCTCTATTTCTGATCCATAAGTGTCTTTAAGCGTAGATCGCTGTTGGGGGTATGCTAAATCTTTCTGAAAGGTTATTTGCGAAATTGTTTGATGATGATTTATAGCATGCGGTTGCATATAGTTTTTCCGTTTCTAATTTTTTGTGTTTCTTAATTACCAATCCATATTCTGGATGCGTAATCCAATTATCCCAAGCGCTTTGCCAATCGCGTTCATTTGCATTTCGACATGGATTGGTTTTTGAAAAGCGTACAAATTTTTCAAATTCTGATAAGGCTTCACCATGCGTTAATCCTTGTTCAGTTGCGTATTGAAAATCGGGTTTGAAATCTTCTAGTATTCTTTCAACTTCTTGTTTTTCGCTTGTTTTCTTTGTTCCTTCAAAAAAGTTTGCTTTCTCTGGAAAATAAGCAGGCATCATCGTGTCAAAGATTTCTGAAAGTTTTTTTCCAACCTTTTTAACTTTTCGTGAAGGCAATTTCGCAATCATCGCTTCGTTAATTTGCCATCGGTTGTTAACTTCGTTTGAAAGATTGATATTTTGCTCGCGAATGATTGGTTGTTTGGTTTCTATCGTTTTGATTTGCTCTGATTGAACATCATCACACTCGATTGGCTCGTCAACCAAATCGTTTGTTTCTAAATTTTCAAAATCAATTTCTCTTTTTGATAAAATAATATTTTTATTTTTTTTGTTATTGTTATTGTTA
>NZ_JBHIPV010000075.1:0-1175 GCF_042196165.1 Bartonella sp. AP20NXHL
GGTCCTGCATCCTTACCTTTACCTAAAGTCACACTGCTATAATCAGTTTTACCATCTGCCTGTTTATCGTAGAGAACCACTGCTGAATCATCAGACTGAAGGCTGCTGGAAAGATCCTTCAGACTTGCATCAAGCTGCGCTTTATTGACTGCTTCATTGTCATTCTCTGCTGCCTTAACACCAGAAAGTGTCCGATCTACTTTGTCTTTATTTGAAATATTGAGTTCTGTACCTTCTACTTCTTTACCAATAGTGATAACTTTCGTCTTATCATCCTGCTTGGCAAGGCTATCACTGACAACATTGGTTACATCATTATGAACATTCGTGATAGAACTCGCAACACCAGCAAATGCTTCCGCTACACTATTGTAGCTTTCCTCACTTTCTTTACCTTCCGCATCAACTTTCTTGATCACAAAACTTGGTGCTTTCCATTGTCCATCTTTATCATAACCTGCTCCTCCACCAAAATAGGTCGCAAATGTCTGATTCATTGAATAAAGCTGATTGCCCGTGATCGCTTCTGTCGAACCTTTAGAAATTTCTCCATCTAATAGAAACTTTAATTTGCTGTTTTCTTGTTCCGCTATAACTTGACCATCTTTCTCTTTGTTCTTTACATGACGCGCCACAAAGGCATGCGCGTCATCGTTCCACAACAAAGCATTCTGCTCAATGGTCTGCGTAAGTTCATTGCTGTTCTTAGAAAGCTCATTATGAAGATCTGTCAGCGATGTATCAACACCGCTAAAGGCTGAACCAACATCATGATATGACTGACCACCAACAACATACGTCGGAAGATTACCTACAAGCACATCAGCACCACCACCTAAATAGCTCGATGTATTTTTAGAAACACTGTCTAGACTGGTAGTCACTGTCGTAACATTTTTATTAGTCGCAAATAACTGAGAGCCATTTACAACTTCTGTCGATTCTGCTGAAAGCACTCCTGCCTTAACACCAGAAAGAATCCTTTCTTCTTTCTTACTGTTGGCAATATTGACTTCTGTACCCTCTGCTTCTTTCCCAATAGTAATAACCTTCGTATCATCATCCTGCTTGGCAAGGCTATCACTGACAACATTCGTCACATCATTATGAACATTCGTGATAGAACTCGCAACACCAGCAAATGCTTCCGCTACACTATTGTAAACCTTTTCCTC
>NZ_JBHIPV010000076.1:0-1130 GCF_042196165.1 Bartonella sp. AP20NXHL
TCTTAAGGCTTTAATACGATGAAGTGTGTGATTACCAAAAACACGTGTCTCATCCGTGAATTCATATTTCTTTTCTACAGCCATCTTTATCTCCTTAATGCTGTAAAGTTTCTCCAGTGTGATCAACACCGCAGCTCTTGCTAATTTTCGACAATGGGGGGTGTTGCTCTTGCATTAATCTCTGCAAGCGCTCGGGATAAAAAAAATCTTCTGGACGCAAATCTATCCCATGATCACGTGCGTAGTTCAGAAGCATAATTTGATATTTAGCTGGTATAATTCCGCCTTTACCCTCTAGTTTTTTTAAAGGATAAGTCCATTTATAAACAGCAGACACATGGCATTGAGAAATCAATGACACACGTTTCGCACCGCCTAAATATTTTATAATCGTACCTGCTGAATTTTTGATATTCATTTTAATTTCTCTATTTATCAAACGGGCATTTATTCGATTATAGAAAAAATGTCAACATTTTTTCTAAAATAGAAATGTTGATATTTTTTAAAACAATAGGAATATTGATAAGTATGGATATTCAAAAAGAAATAAAAATTTGGGCAAATGAAAAACTTAAAACAATGGGTCATGGGTCCCGAACTGAATTAGCTAAACATATGGGACTTCATACATCTGTTATATCTAAAATGCTTTCTGTCGATGATGATAAAGAAAGTAGAAGCATATCTGCTGATGAACTCGTTAGATTAACTTCATTTTTTAAAGCTCTCCCCCCTCATTTTATACCCGATAATTGTGATGATTATTTTTTAAAATTATATTCCTCGGCAAAGCCAGAGCATAGAAAAGCCGTCATTTCTTTTCTGCGATCTTTGCAAGAAGAAGATGGAAAATAACCACCCGTTTTTGCTCATTTGTTAATGACGAAAATATTTTTAGAGCTTTTTTAGACTGCTTCATACAGAATTTTCTCCACATTGAAATGAAAATTAAATTACTTTTTTGTGTAGACTATTTGTCTATTACTAAAAAAATTTTTTCTGTTTTAGAAAAATTATATTGACTTATTCTAAAATCGAAAATATGTTCACTCCATATCTTAGAAAATAACTTTTGCCAATAGGCAGTATGGAGGCATTTGTGAATAAACCAGTGTTTATAAATTCTG
>NZ_JBHIPV010000077.1:0-1114 GCF_042196165.1 Bartonella sp. AP20NXHL
TGACTTTGATAAAAGCTTTCTGCCTCTCTGAATTGTTCAGATAGTACTGAACCTTCTACAGTGGATTTTGTTTTCATGAAAAAAAGCAAATGTTGTAAAGAGCTTTATTGGTTAGATCTTATTTTAGGCATATCGTTGTGGTTAGAGGCTATAATTTTTCCATACAATTTACGTTTTTGTATTTCGATAAGAGCCTCTTCGTTATCGCTTAAATTTCTGACCATTTGTAGTTTTGTATATTCATTTTGGAGCATGGCTGACATGGTCTTGATGCGTGTTTGCAGCTCGAAAACTCCTTTTAAATCTTTTGTTTTATCTATATTATTTAAGAAATCGACAATTTGTGTAAAGCGGTTCTCTGCGTCTTGAAAAGTTTGCAAACTTACAGCTTTATCGACAATTCCACTATAGTTAAGACGGGTATTAATTATTGTGCGCATATCATGATACGGCAATGACCAGAAGATAACTCTTTTCTCTTCGTCAAGAACAGAATATAAAAGGTCTCGAAATTGTCCAACATCTACGCCACTGTAGTTGGGATGCGTTTTTGGATAGATAGAAGGCGAATCTTGTATGAAAAAGCTCTTGTTCTCTCCTATTGTTGGTTTTTGGATTCTATTTCCTGTTATAGACTGATAGATTTTTTTCGCGTTTTCGATCTGGTTTTCGTTTGTTCTGATTTGTTGGTTTAACAACTCAATAATTTTTAGATATTCTGCTTTTGAAACAGGGAAAGGACTTTGAACAGTTGAACCTTGAATCCCAGAACCCCAACTAAAGTTAGACGTTAGAGTTAAATTTATCGTTCCTAAAAGGGTAATCATTCCTATTGTAATAAATCGCTTTTTCATCTGTCTCTCGCTTGATTTCGGCAGGGATTGTTTTATTAATAGGCACACGGTTCCTATCATTGGGCTGTTTTAGCTTTGGTGCTAATGCACAAGCTGATAAAAGGTTTACAATCAAAATTATAAGGGTGATCGACTTCATTTTAACTATTTTTGATAATTAAACAAAGTCTAATATTTATTTTCATTATTATAATTTTGAACATAAAGTAAAGTGTATAGTTTACGATAATTTATCTTTTCTTAATTTCATTTTTTAATTT
>NZ_JBHIPV010000078.1:0-1104 GCF_042196165.1 Bartonella sp. AP20NXHL
ATTTAGAATACTCACTCATCATTCTACATATTCAATAAAAAACTGAATATTATAAATTTCTTTCATTCAAACCTGTTTATATTTAATCAATTAACCCCTTGTTCATCACAAACGAAGCTGGCATGTAAAGAAGGACTTTTGAAAAAAAGGTGAATTGCTTCTTATGAACATTCTCGAGTGCTAAAATCTGCGCAAATATTGAATGCTGAAAAAAGAATGATGATATCCGCGCATAACCGCAATAAAAATAATATCCTGTATCCAATCAAAATTTCTCTGCCACCTATCATTTACAAAACAACAACCGTAACAATACGATAAAGCATACTTTACTTTTATTATAATTTGACCTCAAACTCCCTCTGTTTGTTCTAAAAACAAGTATTTCTCCAAAATTCTTAAGTAAACATCCTAAAAAAGGAAACAAATAATATGCGTATGAAATGATATAAACGTAAATAAAGTTCTAAAACAAAATTCAAAAAAATGCATAAATCTCGTAAAGACTAAACTTATGATCTATAAAATTTAATAAAGAAATGGACAAAAACAACCATCAATATCGTCTCTTTTAAAAGATTATACCACAAGAATTTAGCATTCAAGCTTCTCACATTCACAATGAAATCTGCCCCCATATCTTAATATCAAAATTTTAGGAAAATTCCTCATCGCATAGAAGAAAGCATCTATTGTAATCTTTTATATCAAAAAAATAACCATATTGATGAGGAAAAATAAATTTCAATACATTAAAAGGCAGAAAAATCTTCTGCCTTTCATATAAAAATGCACATTATATCTCTTCAAAAAAGATGGCGCAATCCAGCAGAGAAACTGGCTCCAGAAAAACCAGCTTTCTTAAATTTATGCTGATAAGTTACATCTCCATGAAGAAAAAATTTTGAAGAAAGACGAGCATTAAACCCAAGACCTGCTTCCAAAAAAGAACCAAAAAAACCTAATTGGAAATCGTTTTTAAAAGAAACAAATTGCTTATCTTCAAAACTATGCAAATAAGAAAGCTTACTATAAAAAGAAACGACACGTCCCTCTTCAGAAACATTAAGTGTCTTGCTTAAACGCCCACCAACACGCCCCACC
>NZ_JBHIPV010000079.1:0-1088 GCF_042196165.1 Bartonella sp. AP20NXHL
TAGAAAAGAAATATGAATTCACGGATGAGACACGTGTTTTTGGTAATCACACACTTCATCGTATTAAAGCCTTAAGAGATTTTGGAGATGTGAAGGCTGGAGAGATTGGGGGGTATATCGAAAAAGAGAGCAACTTAAGTCATCATGGTGAATGTTGGGTTGCTCAGAAGGCTTGTGTTTTTGATAATGCCAAGGTTTATGAAAATGCATGGGTTTTTAATGGAGCCAATGTTTATGAAAACGCCCGTGTTTATGGCAATGCCCGTGTTGGTATAGATGCTTTTATTTATGGAGATAGTTATGTTTATGGCAATGCCCATATTTATGGCAGAGCTAGAGTTTATGAAAATGCTCGTGTTAGTGGGCATGCGCATGTTAGTGACCATGCCCGTGTTTATGGCAATGCCAAGGTTTGTGGCTATGTCTGTGTTAGTAATGATGCTTCGGTTTATGGCAATGCGCATGTGTATGGGAATGCTAAGGTTTGTGAAAATGCTCGTGTTTACGGAAATGCCAAGGTTTGTGGATATACCAAGGTTTGTGGCTATGGAGAGGTTAGCGATAACGACGAAGTTTACATGCGTAAACACGTTTCATATAGCACAAACGAAGCGCATAAGAATGATGATGGTAAGCCTCGTATAGAGCTTATACCGCCGTTGGCACTGATTGAAATCGGCAAAGTTTTAGAGTTTGGGGCAAAGAAGTACGGAGCAAACAATTGGCGTAATGGCATGCACTGGAGCAGGTTTCACGGTGCTGCTTTACGTCATTTATTAGCATGGTTTGGTGGAGAGCATAAGGATGCTGAGAGTGATTTATCACACTTGGCACATGCGGCTTGTTGCATTCTTTTTTTAATGGAATGCGAAGCACAACAGATTGGTCATGATGACCGCCCTCATAAAAATTAAAGGAGATAAAGATGAGTTCGAATGAAATTTTATGGATAGCAGTGGTTTCAGTTTTGCTCTTAAGCGGAGTGATGTTTCGTATTGCATTGCATTATCGCAACCAAGTTAAAGCACTTAAAGAGCAGGTTCAAGATATTAAGAAAAAAATGAAAGAGAATGAGTTTAGGTATTTAA
>NZ_JBHIPV010000080.1:0-1055 GCF_042196165.1 Bartonella sp. AP20NXHL
CGATTGGCAAGCAACATGGCGTAACTGGGTGCGAAAGGCTATCGAGGATTTAGAAAAAACGAAAAACACGAATAACAATGGTGGAAACAATGGAAACTTTTCAAAAGATCAAAGAACTCGTGGTGGTACCGGAGAGACAATCCGTAATCTTATCGGTGCAACACAGCTTAGTGACACCTCTACAAGATACCGTGCAACAGATAGAGCAATGTGTAACTCTGGAGTTTCCATGGACCTTGAGAAATGGCATTCAATTGACAGCAACCCTAGAGAAACAAGCTTTAGAAGCTTATCAGACTGTTCAAAACTTACTTACCGTGAAAGCGTCTGTTGAAGACATAGCAGAGGCTCTTGATGTGCTTGAAGGTGGTTTGACAATGCAAAAAGTTTCAAATGTAGAAGCGCGTGCAAAGGCTTATATCGCAGCTCTTAACGGCATTTCACTCTGGTCTTTGTTGCAAGCTGTTAAAAATCTTATACGTGGAGAAGCTAAAGGCATGTCAACAACCTTTGTCCCCTCTTGTGCTGATCTTGCGCAGTATTGTCGTGATTTAGAAAGCAGGCTTTATGGTGTTGCTGAGAGAGTTTTTACAGCAGTTGAAAATACGCGTAACCTAGCCTTAGGAGGCAAGCGCATTTCATTCATGAGAATAGGCAAGCCTAGTGAAGAGTGTCATGACAGTAGCAATTCTAAAGCGGCTTAAAACAGCAAACTAGTGAAAAGTGCTGATCATTTTACGATTAGATATGCATTTAAATCGACAAAAAAGCACCTTACAAAGCGATTTAAAGATTTTATGATAGAATCAACATCTGCAATATAAAACGCTCTGTATGATCAAATTTGAGGTAAATAGACCAATTGGTAAAATTAGGATTAAAAACATGAGAATATTAAAAGACCTGTTCTTAAAAAAGCGTAAACAACCCATGCAAAAAGAGTTTGTTGCAACAGCTGTTGGTTATGTTCCTTGGGGGGACGGAGCAGAGGAGTATTTTTACAACCTCTACGAATATGAAGATGGCACAAGAGAGTGTGAAAAGTTTGATGGCGG
>NZ_JBHIPV010000081.1:0-1052 GCF_042196165.1 Bartonella sp. AP20NXHL
AAAGATGTCACAGAGATTTTAAAAAGACTGGGCTGGGAGCCTTATCGTGATAACGTGGGGGATACTTTTGCGCATTATCATCTTCCCGATCGCATTGTCGGTATTGGCTATGGTGTAAAAAATTATGGAGAGAGTGGCAAAGAGTTTTTGCTTTCGGCTGATCTCACCACCGCTGCTTATTGTCTTGCTCGGGAATATTCTAGAGGTGAAAAATCACAGCGTAAATATGGAGATGTGCTGTTTTACGCGAAGGAGGATTTTAATGTTAAAGCTCCGGATCTTTCCGAAAGCCATATTAAGGACGCTCTAAATAGAGTGATTGCATGGGCGCAAGCACAGGATATTGAAAAAAAGTTGTGCGAGGAAGCTACTAATCATTCTGCCGTTGCACAAGCATTACTTGGTGATATGGAGGCTTTAAGGAGTGATAGATCTACCCCAAAACTATCTGTGCCAGAATTTGCTGATTATAAAACAATGACATCGGATGATCGCCTGCTTTTTTTTGCACAGGCCTATAAAAATGGGGAATTAGACGATATTCTAACGCGCAAGAAGCCAAAACAGCGCTCGATAAGTCTCACAGCAGCAATGCGCGTTCTTAAAACACAAGGGTGGTTTTCAACGGAACCTGGAAAAATGTGGTTGATTTTGCCCGACCGCTTTATTCAATTTGATTTTGGTTTTATACGTCTTCATGATAATTACAATGTCCGTATTGAAGCTGAAATATCTAATGAAATGATTTCTGTTGCTTGCAATTGTATTCACTTTAGTGAGGAATATTGGTGCGTTTCTCCTACGGGGCTTTATAATTCTTTTAATACGATTGGGGGAGGAATTTTTAGTGGTTTTGGTAAAGGCATTGATATTTGTGTAGAGACATTAGATGAGCAAGAGCTTATCAAAATCTCTGAGCGGATAATACAGTGGGCGCGTGCCCAAGATTTACAAGCATCAATAGAAAGCAAAACACGTGTTCAAAAGTATAGCTACAATATACGTATAGTCTGGCATTTGGCTTGTTTAGCATTGACAGGTCAAATTGATGT
>NZ_JBHIPV010000082.1:0-1039 GCF_042196165.1 Bartonella sp. AP20NXHL
AACCAAACGGACGTATATCACGTGCAAAAGCACCGCGTGAAGCCGTTGATAAATTGGCAATAGAAATGCGTGCAAAGCGCTTCGGTTTAACGCTACAGGAGGCAAAAAATCCACTTTCTGGGTCTTACATAGGGCGGCTTTGCTTGCAAGGCGTGCTTACACAAGAGCAATATGACGCCGCCCAGCAATATCTACAGATAAGAAACGATTACCTTTGTGCAAAAGGCTTGCCTAATGCGATTTATGACGAAATGCCGTCATCTTCAGATGATAAGGCAAGAGATAAGTGGGTAGCATTTGCAACAGAGCAGTTTATAAACACGCAAGAGGCACTAAAAGAAGCCCAATGTCTCTATAGACAGTATAATCTTCATGCTGCGCTACAGTACCTCGTGATAGAAGATCAAATGTTACCACATCTTGTGAATTCGCTGCGTGTTGCTCTTAATGTGCTTCAGAAACATTTTGATCGTAAATGACAATCTCTATTACGGTTTCATTATATCATATATCGTTGGTAAGTCTCTGCAAAATCTAGCGACTTGTTTAGTGTTTTCATAATCACCGGTGCTCACGTCAGATACTACAACTATCATTTGTGTTTTGGGGCTAATGCCAGTTCCAGTCGAATTACTAAGAAATTTTTTTGCATAATAAATCATTGGATTTTTGCTGTTATTGGATTCGTTGTATGCCCACATAAAATCTCTTTCACTCCAATTATGTTCATAACGTAAACGACTTATTACATTGGGTAGCATTGCCCATGACATTTCTTCATTATACTCACCCCGCAATAAATTCACAAAGCGTCCACATAAAATAACGAATACGTGACGATGCAATACAGGATCAAATTTGGAAGGCATCTTATGATGGCCACGGCTGTATACAAATTCTTGTGCTTGGCTTAGCTTATTAAAATGCGTAAAGCCAGTATATTCTTTACTCGCGTATTTGTCGTAAAGTTGATTATACTTCTCTATAGTATCTACACTTGTAAACATACGCGTCAATTTGTCTATAAATCCAAATGACG
>NZ_JBHIPV010000083.1:0-1039 GCF_042196165.1 Bartonella sp. AP20NXHL
AACCAAACGGACGTATATCACGTGCAAAAGCACCGCGTGAAGCCGTTGATAAATTGGCAATAGAAATGCGTGCAAAGTGCTTCGGTTTAACGCTACAGGAGGCAAAAAATCCACTTTCTGGTACCTATATCGGGCGGCTTTACTTGCAAGGCGTGATTACTCAAGAGCAATATGACGCCGCGCAACAGTATTTACAGATAAGGAATAATTACCTTTGCGCAAAAGGCTTGCCTAATGCAATTTATGACGAAATGCCATCATCATCTGATGATAAGGCAAGAGATAAATGGGTAGAATTTGCAACAGAGCAGTTTATAAACACGCAAGAGGCACTAAAAGAAGCCCAATGCCTCTATAGACAATATAACCTTTATGCAGCGCTACAGTGCCTCGTTATAGAAGATCAAATGCTACCACACCTTGTGAATTCATTACGTGTTGCTCTTAACGTGCTTCAGAAACATTTTGATCGTAAATGACAAGCTCTATTACGGTTGCATTATATAGTATATCCTTCGTAAGTTTCCGCAATGTTCACTGAGTTCCTTTAACCATTTATGATCATTTGTTTTCACGTGAGATACTATGTTATCTACTTGTTCTTTTCTGAAATCGTAACGCTTATCTATAGCCGTCATAAATTTTTTTGCATAATAAATCATTGGATCCTCGTTATCATTGACCACGTCGTATGCCCACATAAAATCTCTTTCACTCCAATCATATTCATCGCGTAAACGCTTTATTACATTGGGTAGATCCATTTGCGACATCTCCTTATTATAATCACCCCGCAATAAACTCATAAGGGATGCACAAGCAACAACTGATATGTGACGATACAATATATCTTCCTTGTTAAAAAATGAATATTCTCCGCCATTTCTGAGTGAAAGTTCTTCTGCTTTGCGTACCTTTTCAGAATGCATAGAGCCAATATATGATTCACTTACGTATTTATTGTAAAGTTGATTATACTTCTCTATAGTATCTACACTTGTAAACATACGCGTCAATTTGTCTATAAATCCAAATGACG
>NZ_JBHIPV010000084.1:0-1017 GCF_042196165.1 Bartonella sp. AP20NXHL
TCTTAAGGCTTTAATACGATGAAGTGTGTGATTACCAAAAACACGTGTCTCATCCGTGAATTCATATTTCTTTTCTAAAGCCATCTTTATCTCCTTAATGCTGTAAAGTTTCTCCGGTGTGATCAACACCGCAGCTCTTGCTAATTTTCGACAATGGGGGGTGTTGCTCTTGATCGCATAAAGATTTTAAAAGATAAGCCACTGCCCCTCTTGAAGGAACACCATATTTTTCCCAACGCCATACTGTTGATTTGTTAACGCCTAATAACGCTGCCATTTCGTCCAGCGTAAGATTAAGGCGTTTGCGTATTTTTTTTGCTTCTATCTTATTCATAAAATTAAGTGTGCAATGTGCACAGAAAAAAGTCAAGTCGAAAAGCACATATAATATGTGCATTATGAATGGAAAGGAGTTGTCAGAATGCAAGAACAAAAACCCGACCAAGCTATACGCTTAACAGAAGCAAGAATTGCCAAAGGATTTAAATCTGCCCGAGCCGCAGCTCAATATTACGGCTGGCCATATTACACTTATATACAACATGAACAAGGAGTTCGCGGCATCAATAAAGCCGCAAGTCGATACGCAAAAGCTTTTAACGTAAGTACAGGTTGGTTATTGACTGGTGAAGGACAGGGGATAAAAACAAAATCTACAACTGCTCTTTCAGACCGCGAACTTCAAGAAGAAGTTTTTAACGCTCTAAAAAATATATCTCCTGAAAAAAAGCAGTGGCTTCTTCGCATTTTAGATACTCTAAAAGACGAAGAATAATAATTAACCTTCTTTTTTTATCTATACTAAGCTTATTCACTGCCTCCATTATAAGGTTATCAATATCATCCATTTTATATATCCCAAAATAATATAATACTCACTAAATATGTTCATATTGCACATTTTATTGTTGACATATGTGCAATATGCGCATACATATGTTCCATATCTTAGAAAATAACTTTTGCCAATAGGCAGTATGGAGGCATTTGTGAATAAACCAGTGTTTATAAATTCTG
>NZ_JBHIPV010000085.1:0-976 GCF_042196165.1 Bartonella sp. AP20NXHL
TTGAAGTCTTGTCTATTGAAACATTAAACCCTAACTTTTCTTTCACCCAATTAGGCATCCAACTGGTTAATTTCTTCATCATATTGCCAAAACCGTTATACAGATCATCCCATTTGCTTTTGATGCCCTCCCAAAGCCCATTAATAAGATTGGAGCCTATTTCCATTAAATCGACACCAAACAGCCATTCAATGAGTTCATTGATTTTTTTCGAAATCCAAGTCAGTGGTGAAAAGTTTTTAAAGAACGTCAAGAGGTTATTGAAAACATTACTACATAAGCTGTAAAAAGAATCCCATAGCTTGCTTATAAAGCTTATGACTGTATCCCAATGTTTGTAGAGCAGATATCCGGCAGCAACAAGAGCTGCAATGCCACCAATAATCCAGCCAATAGGTGTGGTCATGATTGCGATACCAAGCGATATAAAAGCAGAACTAACGGCAGTTATTGCTGGAATGAGTGAAGCTATAAGAACTGCCCCAACCGCGGCTAAAGATGCTGCTACCCAACCATTGAGTTTGTCCCAATATTGATAGAGGACAAAGAGCGCTGCAATGCCACCCATTAACCAACCGATAGGTGTCGTCATAATTGTGATACCAAGGCTAACAAACGCTGTTCCTACGGCTGCTAATGCGGCAATGAGTGGACCAAAAATGAACGAACCAAGTGCCACAAGTCCTACCTTAAAGAGGGTTATTTCACCAATCAGAGGTTCTAGCCATTGGAACCAGCCTTTAATCCTCTCTGTGAGATCACTGATGCCTTTTCTTAAATCAGAGGTAGGATTAAGCAAATCATTAAGGACTTTTTTTAAGGTTTTTGCCCAGCTCGCAACAGTTGTTTGAATGAGGTCGCGGTTTTCATCAATCAACTTTGAAAAACCGTCAATCATATCATTAATCACGGGCATGAAACGCGCGCCAATAAAGCTCGCGATACCGCCTATTTTTTTCTTAAAAGCACCAAGCTT
>NZ_JBHIPV010000086.1:0-969 GCF_042196165.1 Bartonella sp. AP20NXHL
CGGCGGGATACCTCGACTGGGAAACCGCCGCTAAACTCATAGCCGATATTACCATTGTGTTCCATTGGTCCCTTTCAAAGATGATGGAAATGGAACCGCAAGAACTCATATTCTGGCGAAATCAAGCAGCAGAAAGGTATAAGACAAAATGAGTGAAAAAGTTGCTGATGCAAAGGTGAAATTGTCTCTTGAAGACAAACTCACCGCACCTCTCAAACATCTTCAAAAAAAATTCGATACATTGTCAAAAACACTCTCACATAGTTTGGGTATTCCGCGCTTTTCTGCTGCTGTCAAAAACATGACAAAAAGCCTTCATGGCGTTCAAAGTGCTCTTGGAGTGGCGGCAAGCCGTGCTTCGGTCTTTACTGGTGTCTTGGGGCTTGCTGGTGGTGGTCTTGTGGCAAGTGTAGCCGCCCTCACCATGAAAACCATGCATCTGGGCGATAGTCTTTATCACGCATCACACCATTTAAATATGAGTGTTGCATCACTTCAATTATGGGGTGATGCAGCCGATAATTCAGGCACTTCTGCCGAACTTTTTCAACAATCCTTAGCGGTTTTAAATAGGCGTTCAGCACAAGCATATGCCGGACAAAAAAGAGGCATGATGGGCTTTGAAGCACTTGGCATTTCTGTCAAAAACACTTCTGGAAAACTCAAATCCACTTCTGTCTTGTTAGAAGAAATTACCGACAAGATGAGTAAGATGAAAAGCCAAGCACAAAGACAGCATATTGCCGCTCTGCTGTTTGGGGGCGATGGTAAAGAAATGGCGACCATGCTTGCACAAGGCATGGCACCCATTAAAGAGCTGTTTGCAAAGGCGCGAAAAGGAAAATGGCTGATAGGTGCCGATGTTGCACGCTATGCAGCAGATTTAAGTGACAAGCTTGGTGCTTTTAAGAAAAAAATAGGCGGTATCGCGAGCTTTATTGGCGCGCGTTTCATGCCCGTGATTAATGA
>NZ_JBHIPV010000087.1:0-963 GCF_042196165.1 Bartonella sp. AP20NXHL
CGGCGGGATACCTCGACTGGGAAACCGCCGCTAAACTCATAGCCGATATTACCATTGTGTTCCATTGGTCCCTTTCAGACATGATGGAAATGGAACCACAAGAATT
Source organism: Bartonella sp. AP20NXHL (assembly GCF_042196165.1). NCBI lineage: Bacteria > Pseudomonadati > Pseudomonadota > Alphaproteobacteria > Hyphomicrobiales > Bartonellaceae > Bartonella > Bartonella sp. AP20NXHL. The sequence goes on from NZ_JBHIPV010000087.1 coordinate 107, forward strand.
AATATTCTGGCGAAAACAAGCAGCAGAAAGGTATAAGACAAAATGAGTAAAACAACTAAGGGTGCCGATGCAAAGGTAAAATTGACTCTTGAGGACAAACTCACCGCACCTCTCAAACGTATACAAGAATCTTTTAATAATTTGTCGCATACATTAAATATTCCCCACTTTTCTGCTGCACTAAAAAATATGACAGCATGCCTTAAAGGCGTTCAAAGAGCCCTTGGTACAGCGGCAAGTCGTGCTTCGGTATTTACCGGTGCTTTAGGGCTTACTGGTGATGGTCTTGTGGCAAGCTTGATCTCCGTTACCATGCAAACCATGCATCTTGGGGATAGTCTTCACCATGCATCACAGCATTTGGGAATGAGTGTTGCATCACTTCAATTATGGGGGGATGCAGCCGATAATTCAGGCACTTCTGCCGAGCTTTTTCAACAATCCTTAGCGGTTTTAAATAGGCGTTCAGCACAAGCATATGCTGGACAAAAAAGAGGCATGATGGGCTTTGAAGCGCTTGGCATTTCTGTCAAAAACACTTCTGGAAAACTCAAATCCACTTCTGTCTTGTTAGAAGAAATTACTGACAAGATGAGTAAGATGAAAAATCAAGCACAAAGAGAGCATATTGCTTCTCTGCTGTTTGGTGGGGATGGTAAAGAAATGGCCGCCATGCTTGCACAAGGCATGGCGCCTATCAAAGAACTATTTGCAAAGGCGCGAAAAGGAAAATGGCTGATAGGTGCCGATGTTGCACGCTATGCAGCAGATTTGAGTGATAAGCTTGGTGCTTTTAAGAAAAAAATAGGCGGTATCGCGAGCTTTATTGGCGCGCGTTTCATGCCCGTGATTAATGA
>NZ_JBHIPV010000088.1:0-961 GCF_042196165.1 Bartonella sp. AP20NXHL
AGATAAACGCATAAGGTCCTTTTTGCATAAGTTCACGTTGTAAATCAGCATATATTTGTGCCCGTTTTTGCGGATCTTTTTGAAACAACGCCTCTTCAACTTTTTTATTCATTTTGGCATCAAAATACCCATGCTGCCAACTAGGATAGGCTGTATTTTTTGCCTCAAGCCGATTATCTGGATTATAAACAAGACGTGAAGCCATTGTATGAGGATCCGCAGAATCATTATTCCATCCGATAAAAGCCGTATCAAAAGCCCGTGCATTCACTTTTGAAAACAACTGTGTACCTGCTACACGTTCAATTTTAAGACGCACGCCCGCCTGTGCAGCACTATCTTGAAGTGACTGAGCAAGTAACAAAGTATAAGGAGCATTTGAGACAATAAAATTTGCTTCAAATCCGTTCGGATAACCGGCCTCTGCTAAAAGCTGTTTTGCTTTTTGAATATCAAGCTTAAAGGGTTGCCCCTCTTTTTCATCCAAAGCTCCAAGATTACCAAGAGGAATAAAACTGGCCCGTGGAACACCAATCCCTTTAAGAAGCTTCTTGCCAAGACCTTCATAATCTATAAGATAACGCATCGCCAAGCGTACTTTTTCCTTAGCAAAAATGGGATTTGTCATATTGAATCCCCAGTACATCATGGATGGTTCTAACACTTCCTTGATTTTAACATCTGTTGTTTTTTGCAGATCTGCAAGATCTTCAGGTGTCAAATTACGAGCAACATCAATATCATGTTTTTGCAACAACAAGCGTTGTGTTCCGGGCTCTGCAACATGGCGAATTAAAATCTGCTTCAGTTTAGGCGCTTGTCCCCAATAGTGAGAGCTTGCACGCAACAAAAGAGCTTCTCCAGGGCGCCAACTTTTTAACTGATAAGGACCAACACAAGCAGCATGACTCTTCAAATACTGATTTCCCAAATCACCATCTTTTTCGTGTTTCATAATCGT
>NZ_JBHIPV010000089.1:0-956 GCF_042196165.1 Bartonella sp. AP20NXHL
AATATAAAAAACATGATCATGATATATTTGATGTATTGCAAAGCTCTTTAACACTTTGCAATACGTTGAATTTTATCGGGAATGGATTTCTATGTTGTGTAGAGAATTTTATTTCAAAACATTCTATTGGGAAGAAAGGTTATTTATCTCGATAAATTCTACGTGTATAGATATTAATATTTTATATTTCAATTTATGTGTATAAAAAAGTAATAACTTTGTTTGTTGCAAAAGACAGGTGTAACGAATAAAGCAAAATTTAGTGTTTCTGAAAAAATGGGGGACTTTAAAATGTTTTAGTGAAAAAACTATTTTATGCAGATATGTGGGGAAACATCACGCTACTCTTCTTATACCTCAGTACACTCCTTATGACTTAAAATATGATAATCTATAGGTTCGAAGCTGTTATTTGATACGGAGTTATAATAAAGTTCGAATTTTCTTCTGAAAAAGGGTGAAAGTGGTTACTAAAAAATTTATTCAGAATCATCAAAATATTAAATTGTCTTGAGGTTTTTGAAGCAATTAGAGTAGCGCTTTGATGATACTTTTTAGAAAATAGCAAGAAGAAACTTGAAGAAGAAATCTTTTTGATGAAGCAAAGAAGAATTTTGGCCTGATATGCTCTGAATTGTAAGTGCCGTGATGTCGCGTGCTATCGTGCGTGATAGCTTTATTTTAATCAGATCGTTTTGCGTTGCATATGTTCATTTGTCCTATACGTGTTCGGGGGATGTGCTTTTGAAAAGTGGTTGCTGCTCTTGGAAGTTTTGATGTTTTACCTCTAGGAGGCGTGTTTTCTAAGCATGATCTTATCATTTTTGCATGTTGTCACATGGGGAAGTTATACAATAACCTTAAACCTTAAAAGGAAAATTCTATGAACGTGAAAAGAAAAATATTGAAAAAGGGCGGTTCTTTTATTTCTGCTGTTCTTGCAATGGGGATGTTTG
>NZ_JBHIPV010000090.1:0-918 GCF_042196165.1 Bartonella sp. AP20NXHL
CGTGTTCAAAAGTATAGCTACAATATACGTATAGTCTGGCATTTGGCTTGTTTAGCATTGACAGGTCAAATTGATGTCCTGAAATCTTATCAAAGTTTTTTAGAAGCAGGTACAATTTCTGAGATCTTGGATGACGATGATGTGGAAAAATATGTTAATCACGCTGTTCAATTTGCTGAAGAATATCTGAAAATCCTTAATGAGCGAAAAGCCATAGATGATCGTCTTAGTTTACAAGATTTGTCTTTTCTTAATACAGTTTCTGAAGACTTAAAAAGGATAGACTGGACAGTTTATCGTGATAAAAATTACAATTGCAATGCTTATTTTATAAAGAAAGATCGTATCATTAATATAGTGTACGACCTTGATAAAAAAGGAGAGACACCATTTGTTACCTTCAAGGTTTCTCTTTCAACACTTGGTTTTTCTACAGCTTATCGATCTATTTTCATCAATACTCCCCAATATACAGTTCTTAAAGAATCAGAAGAAGTTTATGCAGTTTCTAGTACTGAATTGGATGAAGGTAAACTGAAGCAGATCTGTGCGGATATTTTGTGCTGGGCTGATCGACAAAATGTGAATCAAATCATCTGTGATTATGCGGCTTTTCCCCCAGACAGTGAATATGATCTTATAATACGCCATTTTATTGCGCTTATTCTGATTGGAGATGTTGAGAGGCTTAAGTTTTATAAAGAGAATTTTAGAAAGGGAAATTCTTTAGGTTTTGTGAAAGGTATCACGAAATATACAATCGACAACTCTCTTACTCTTGCACGGCATTATCGGACTGGTTTTCCAAAAAACGCTCCGATTTTAAGCTTGGATCCACAAGCAGCATCTGTTGCTTCTAAAACAACTTCTGTTGAAGTGGCAGAGGAAGTGGATGAAGCAGATGACACTGATGATCGT
>NZ_JBHIPV010000091.1:0-914 GCF_042196165.1 Bartonella sp. AP20NXHL
TGGTGTAGAGGATGCAAAAGATAATAATGATGCCGTTAACAAGGGTCAGCTTGATGCAAGTCTGAAGGAACTTTCTACCAGCCTTCAGTCTGATGATTCAGCTGTTGTTCATTACGATAAAAAAGATGGTGATAATGGCGACATTGATTACACGAGTGTGACTTTAGGTAAAGGTAAGGATGAAGGACCAGTTGCACTTCATAATGTAAAAGATGGTGTAATTTCTGAAAAGTCGCATGATGTTATCAATGGTGGTCAGCTTAATAAGATCTCACAAGATGTAGCCAAGTTTCTTGGCGGTGATGCAGCGTTTAATAATGGTGCGTTTACAGGACCGACTTATAAATTATCTAAAGTTTCTACAGAAGGTGAGGTAACAGAAGCTTCCTTTAGTGGTGTAGATACAGCGTTTACAGGGCTTGATGAGAATATTCAGAATGTTAATGCACGGATTAAAGAGGTTTCTGAAGGAGTAGCGCAGGATTCTTTATCTTGGAGTGATAAGGAAAAAGCCTTTGTAGCAAAGCATGGAGATGGATCGGAAAGAAAAAATAGCAAAATTAAGTTTCTTGAAGATGGTGCAATCTCTGCGGATTCAAGTGATGCAGTGAATGGTTCACAGCTTTTTGAGACGAATAAGACTGTTGCAACTTATTTAGGTGGTGGCGCTGAATATAAGGGAGGTCAATGGAGTGCTCCAAGCTTCAAAGTTAAGATCGTCAAAGAAGATGGCAGTGCCGTTGAAGAGCAGAGCTATGATGATGTTGCGTCTGCCTTTGCTGGTGTTGGTGATTCATTCATGAATATTCATAAAGAGCTTCAGAATGAGATTAATAAAGTTGTAGGAGATAGTCTTGTTAAGCAGGATGATGCTACGAAGGTAATCAAGATAGGTGGTGAAAAAGAGGGTAGTG
>NZ_JBHIPV010000092.1:0-891 GCF_042196165.1 Bartonella sp. AP20NXHL
TGTTACGGGAACTATTTCTTTTTATCTCATCTAGTTTCTATGTCTCCATAGATGTCCAAATGTGATTCCTTTTGCGAGAGAATTGGCAACGCTTGATAGTTTGAGTAATAGCATGATGGATATAATGGACAAGACGAGAGCTCCCCCAAACATGGAGCTTATATTCTGGTTTTGATCGAATTTCATATCGCTCAAATAGTTTGCAAAGATATTCATCACCAGATTAAATACAGTGGCTAAGAGTAGAAAGAGGATTATATAATTGACGACTTGGATTATCCATTGCTCGAAAAGGCGATGAGTTGGTTGCCAGAGCAAAGCAATGATGAAGAGTGGTCCCCATCCTACGAGAAGTGTAATAGCGATTTTTGTTAGGAGCACGAGACCACCACCGATTGCTACTACGAGGCTTGTTGCCAACAAGATGATGATGCCTAAGAGACTGTAAAGCAGTCCATTGGCTTCGAAGAAGACGGTTTCTTCGAAAAGACGGCCTGCATATTGAAATCCTTTGGTTGCTGTTGTGTCCAGTAAATTCATTAATTGTGTATTATCGAGTGGATTTGTTATGAGCGCTTTTGATAACTCATAGGGCATTTGTGTTATCAAACTCGCAATTTCATTCTGATAAAGTCCTGTGGTAAGAGCTATTGAAGTAATAATACTTATCCGTAGGAAACGATTTACAAATCCGGAGAGAGGCATATCTATAGCGCCCCGAATGATGAGCCAACCATAGATGATGAAAGCAATTGTGATACCGATTGAAACAAAGGGTGTAATTGTAGCTATTGTTTTTGAGGAAATATCCGTGACATATGTTTTTGTTATCTGATCAATTTTATTGAAAAGTTGCGTGAACACTGTAAAGTTCATGGAATTCCTCTTTAA
>NZ_JBHIPV010000093.1:0-888 GCF_042196165.1 Bartonella sp. AP20NXHL
GGTATCATCCTTGTCTGGTGTGGTGTTTGCAACGTTTCCAGCCGCATCTTCTTGGGTTTCATCAAAAAGCTCGCAATCTATTTTTGTGGTATAACCACCTGTTTTATCAAGCTTGTGTTTAACGCTTTTGATGCGCCATTCTGCTGGAATATAGGGGCGGAAAGAGGGCTCCTGAACAAGCTTTGCTTCTGCTTGTACAAAGGGATCACCACCGATATCACATGAGAAAGAAGACTTACCGCGTGATGATTTATTGCGATAAGCAGCAATGGCTGCAACAGTCTCTGATTGGTTATGGTAGGTGTATTTGAGTTCATGAAACGGTGCTTTGCCAACTTTGACTTCTTTTTTTTCACCACTGCGGATATCATGATAGGTTGCGAGAACACCGCCTTTCTTCTCTTTGTCTTCTTCTTTTTTCTCAGATTCTTTTTCTGCTTTTTCCGATTCAGATGATAATGGTGCTGTTCTGCCACTGTCATCCATATGGATAAAGTTTTCATCATCATCAATCTCTTCTGGTTCTCGTGCATCAGCAGCGGCTTTTTGGTCGTCTCCCACATCTGTTTCTAAGCCATTTGCTGCTCCTGCTTCATCCCGTGCGCTGTATTTAAAATCCCAAGAGGTGCAATGTTTTTCATGGATAACAACTATGGGGAGTGTTTCACCGGTGATGGCTTTGCCTTCACCCCGTTTGGCGAGCACCAGTTTGCCATCAACGGGCTTTGCTACCGCATCATATTCTTCTGCAAGGCGTGCGGCAAAAGCCATATCGCTTTCAGCTGTTTGGTCAATGTGACGCACAACGATTTTTGCAAGAGAAGGATCAACCTTTGGCGTATAGCCATTACGCTCTGCTATCTCTTGAACAATACTGCCAAGGGTTTG
>NZ_JBHIPV010000094.1:0-887 GCF_042196165.1 Bartonella sp. AP20NXHL
ACCACACAATGCAATGCCGTTCTTTTGCAAGAACGACAAAGGCAGAATCTAACTTAAAGGAGTAAAACCATGGAAAAAAAATACGAACTTACTGATGAAACAATTGAGTTTGATAGAAAAACTCTCCACCGCATTCGTGCTTTAAGGGATTTTGATGATGTTAAAGCAGACGACCTAGGCGGCTATATCGAGAAAGAAGACAATCTAAGTCATGATGGTAATTGCTGGGTAGGTGATGATGCAAAAGTCTATGGTTATGCCAAGGTTTTTGGTGATGCACATGTTTATGGAAACGCTCGTGTAGATGGTCATGCAAGAGTTTATGACAAAGCCAAGGTTTATGGTGATGCTTATATTTATAACATTGCTGATATTTACGAAAATGCATGTGTTTTTGGTAGTGCATCTGTTACCGGAGAAACTAATATTTTTGGTAATGCGCAGATTTTTGAACATGCTCGTGTTTTTGCCAGTGCACAAATCTACGAAAATGCACAAGTTTCCGGTGGTGCATTTATTAGTGGAAAAGCTGAAATTTATGGAAATGCTAAAATCTATGGCAGTCCATTGATTTCCATCAGAGCAAAAGTTGGGGGAAATGCCAAAATCTGTGGTGATGCATTTATTCATGGAAACGCAGAGATCATCAATGATGAAATCATCACAACGGGCATGAGGCAATAAACCATGGAAAAAAAATACGAACTTACTGATGAAACAATCGAAGTTGGGGGCAAAACTCTCCACCGCATTCGCGCATTACGAGACTTTGGAAACGTCGAGAAAGGTGATTTAGGTGGCTATATACAAAAAGAAGACAATCTAAGTCATGATGGCAATTGCTGGGTTGGGGGTTATGCCAAGGTTTATGATGATGCTAAGGTTTA
>NZ_JBHIPV010000095.1:0-852 GCF_042196165.1 Bartonella sp. AP20NXHL
AAAATTATATCTACATACAAGGTCATATGTTAGACCCCATTAGTACAGTGATTGGTTACAATTGGCCTACGGCTTATGGGGTACGTTCCAAACCATATGATTCATTACATCCGTTAATTCTACCCCTCAGAGAGATGGGGGGAGCGATCATCGGCTATAATCCTAGTACCCATAATTGTTATGCTGATGCAAGTGCTAAGTGTAAAAATGATTACGGTTCATTTGATTTTATAAAATTTTATTCCACGAGAACAGGGAACAAAAAATGAAAATACGATTTAACTTATTGAGCCTGCTCATTCTATTAAGTATTACTGGATGTGATATGGACAAATCTCCTCCAGGGGAAGTATATGGGTGGATCAAGCCAGGAGCAGACTTTACCGAGGTAGGAAAAGCCTTATTAGAATGTGGCATGCCACATCTTAATTATCTTGAGGCTGAAAATCAAAAGCTCAGCAATAATGATAATGCAACAATTTATGCTTGTATGATTCAAGCAGGATTCCGTGACAGATATGGCGGTCCATCTTGGTGTGTGAATCATTGGAGGGAAAACCTTCCCATTTGTCGACCAGGCGCGGTCATTCCGAAACGAAGTGTTGAAAAGCGCTTAAACAGCCCTTTTTGTAAAAAATATAAAAATGCGGATGAATGCCAATCTTAAGTGATGATCAACAATCCGCCATCCTTGCCTTCGCTTGGAATGGCGCGATTGTTTTCTCAATCTAACATCTCAATATTGTTCACCGTTGTTTTAAGCAGCGGTGACAGGAAATATCAACAGGCTTATGAGCTTTTTTATTGTAAATAAATCCATTGAAAGAGGGGAATAATGAAGAAAATCTTAAA
>NZ_JBHIPV010000096.1:0-807 GCF_042196165.1 Bartonella sp. AP20NXHL
TGATGAGGTTCGTCCATCTGAGCTCTCTGTTCCGGAGGACACTTCATCTCCAGATTCTGTTTCTCCTCCTTCTGCCCCTGTTGAACCAAAGCCTTCTGGGTCTTCTGACCCTTTGGATTCCTCGTCTAATCTCCAAATTAGAGCTGTTGTTCCACAGGTTCCAACTTACCTTCTTTTGCCAAATGCCTTATTTCATGCTGGTTTAGTGGATATGACCGCGCAAAATAAGACATTAGAGACAATGCGGAATGCTTTTCATTCCTTTGAGAAGGATGATGAAAAGACAGCCTTTTTTCTGCATGCTTATGGTGGTAGCCATCATTATGCTTCCAACTTATCTGCTTTTGAATATGGCTATGGTGCTGAGCTCGATTATAATGCATTCGAAGCAGGTGTTTTGTTAAACGAGATTGAGAGTTTATATGGTCGTACATTCTTTGGGGTTATGGGGTCTTACGGAAATCTTTCTCTAACCCCTCAGGATGTTGAACAAAGCAAAAAGAGTGCATTTGATAAATGGTCTGTTTCTGCCTATGGAAGTCTGAAGCATGATACGGGTTTTTATATAGATGGGGTGGTATCGTATGGACTTTTTAAGGGAGATGTTTTGACCCTTGCACGGGGCAAGGTTGTGGCATTAAAGGGTAAACAGTTTAGCGGTTCTTTAACGAGTGGCAGAACGTTTTCAACAGGGTATAAAGGTGTTGTTTTTGATCCGCAGATTCAGATTGTTTATCAGCATCTTCAGTTTAATCAGGCGCGTGATATTGATAATCTTGATGTTGATTTAGGAAAATTTCATCAATG
>NZ_JBHIPV010000097.1:0-798 GCF_042196165.1 Bartonella sp. AP20NXHL
TCAGCTTTATTCCTTGCATCAGACGCTAGCGATGTATTTAGGAGGAGGAGCTAGCTATGAAGGTGGCGAATGGAGGGCTCCGGAATTCAAGGTTGCACAATTCAATTCTGATGGTAGTTCGTCAGAAAAGAAGATTTATCATGATGTAGCAGGAGCTTTTGATGGTGTCAGTGATGGTATGACGAGTATCAACGACCGTATTCATGATGTTGAGAAGAGTGTGGCGAGCAATGGTTTGAATTGGAATGAAGAAGAAGGCGCGTATGATGCGAAGCATGATGGTAATTCGAGTAAGATTACGAATGTATTGGATGGTAAGATAGCAGAAGGTTCGCAAGAAGTTGTTAATGGTGGTCAGCTTTGGAGCACGAATGAGAGGGTAAAAGAGGTTGAAGACAAAGTAGATACGATAGATCAACATGTGAAAGATATTGAAGTAGCCGTAACAGATGGCGTTGTTAACTATGATAAAGATAGTGATGGGAAAAAGACCAATAGCATTACGTTAGTAGGAGGCAATGACAGCGAACCTGTTATGATAGACAATGTAGCGGCAGGCAAGATTGAAACAGGTTCTCAGCAAGCTGTTAATGGCGGTCAGTTGCATGATTATACTGAAGAGCAGATGAAGATAGTTCTTGAAGATGCCAATAAGTATACGGATGAGAAAGTTAGTGGTCTTGTCAATGATGCTGTTAACGAGTCGAAATCCTATACGGATATGAAATTTGAGACGTTGAATTATGCTATTCAGGATGTTCGGAAAGAAGCAAGACAAGCTGCTGCTATTGGTCTAGC
>NZ_JBHIPV010000098.1:0-778 GCF_042196165.1 Bartonella sp. AP20NXHL
CCGGTCTGTTAGGTTATGTGAGTGACGGCAAACAAACCACTGTTGGCTTTGATGGGAATAGATATGACTTTGTAAGCCGATGGATTGGCGGCAATGGCTATACTTATGAGACAATACCTGCTGGCAGTAACTGGTGGAAAGAAACATGGAATATGTTCACAAATCCTTATAATCCTCATACTTGCCTTGGAGATGCGGGGCGTATGTGCAGCATACTTTACGGCCCTTCTCATCGTGAACAAAAACCTTGAATTAGATCATGGAGGAAAAAATGAAACAAACCTTAAAATTATTAAGTGCGATAACTCTATTAAGTATAGCTGGATGTCAGTTTAATAAAACTCCCCCAGGAGATGTGGCTGCGTGGAAAAAGCCAGGAGCAGGTTTTACAGAGGTAGGAAAAGCCTTGTTAGAATGCGGTCTGCCAAGCCTTATTAATGCTGATACAGAAAATAGAAAGCTCAGCTACAATGCAAATGCAACCATTGATGCTTGCATGCTCCAAGCGGGATTTCGCTATAAATATGATGTGGGGGGAGGCTGGTGTGGAAATTATAAAGCGGAAAACTTGCCCATTTGTCGTCCAGGTGCTGTGATCCCGAGGCCCAGTGTCAAGAAGCGCTTAAATAGCCCTTATTGTAAAAAATATAAAAATGCACCTGAATGCAAACCTTAAGTGTTTCTATTGGTGATGATCAACAATCCCCCTCTTTGCCTTCGCTTGGAATGGCGGGATTGTTTCCTCAACCAATCATCTCAATATTGTTCACCGTTGTTT
>NZ_JBHIPV010000099.1:0-747 GCF_042196165.1 Bartonella sp. AP20NXHL
TCCGATACATCTCAATCGCATACCACAACGGTCTCCTCTATCCTTGGGGCAACGGGCAACATCGTGTTAGACGCACAAGGAGAAGCCAAGATTTCTGCTTCTCATCTGCTTTCCGGTCAAGATATCAATGTGAGCGGAGAAAGTGTGACGATTGATGGCATGACAGATCACCATAAAAGCCATTCAGAGGAGCATGAAACAGGTTTTGGTGTGGGATCAGGAAAGGGTTTTGTGTCGATATATGGGAGTGAGGGAAAGACAGAAAATGAAGAGAGTTTTGAGCATCAAGGTTCTTCTCTCAATGCGGATGGTACGATCAACATCACTGCCAAGAAAAAAGATGTGAAAATTGTTGGCTCTGACCTTGCAGGGGAAAATGTTAATCTTACCGCAGCTCGTGATGTGAATGTGCTTGTTGGTCATAATAGCCATTCCTCAAGCTCAAAGGAAGAACGTACAGGCTTTGGCATTCAGTTTGAAAAGAGCAACAGCGGTGCTTCTGTGGGTGTTGGGGTTGCAAGCGCCAAAGATACGGGCGATCAATGGGAAACCACTTCCACACAATCACACATCACGGCACGCCAAGATGTGCAGATTACTGCTGACAATGATGTAAATATGCAAGCAGCCATTGTTTCGGCGGATCGTGATGTCAACATTGATGCCGGCAATAATATCACCCTATCAGAAAGCTATGATACCTCTAACGCAAAAGAAAAGCATGAAAAGTCTTTTGCTGGTGTGACA
>NZ_JBHIPV010000100.1:0-741 GCF_042196165.1 Bartonella sp. AP20NXHL
CAATCCAATCAAAAGCAAATGCATATTAAGTGAATATCTTATAACAAAACGGTTTTTTACATTTACGAGCATTGGTTTTCAAAGCAGCTTTTTATAAGAAAAATAAACAAACGCTTTTATAAAATGTAAGGTTTTCAAGATTTTGCTTTGCTGTGAAATCTAGATCTTCATTTTTCATAAATGAAACGTTCTTAAGAGCAAATGATAACTAAGTTATAACTGTAATAAAAAAAAGTTTTAACGTTTCTTATAAAGATCTCATTTTATGTTTCAAACGTTTAAACGTGCATTTAAAGAGGTTCTCATAAGCGTATTTGTACTTTTCATTAAAACCTAATTTCTTTAAATATTAGCCGGTCCATTTTGGGGATGTTATCTTAGAATAGAGCATTCTTAAATATTACAGCTTTTGACTCAAAATTGAGTAAAAACCCATACCTTATGATGTTACAATGGTTTTGAAGTTTGTTTGCTTATCTTGTCTAAATAGCTGCCCCCAAATTTGGAAAGAGCTCATTTGGTTTCGTATTTTTAAACTATAACTTTTAAAACGTTTTTAGTACCAAATCTAAAGTAGATAGTTATTCTACTGCCATGGCATTATTTGCCTCCATTTTTTTGTGGAAGCGAATAGTTCCATTCTTAAAGACTAGCCTGCAATCTATTCATTAAAAGGCTTTTCATTTCATAAGATATAGCATTTTGAATTTCATGACCTTTATTTCCTACCTCGGTAAAAAA
>NZ_JBHIPV010000101.1:0-719 GCF_042196165.1 Bartonella sp. AP20NXHL
CAAGTGATTTCAGATGCGCAAAAAGAGCATGGTTTACCCGAATTTGATCTAATCATTTGCGATGAAGCACATAGAACAACTGGGGCTGTGTTAGGAACAGACAAGCGTGAATCTGAATTTATCAAGGTTCATGATAACAGAATCATTCGGGGTAAAAAACGTCTATATATGACAGCAACCCCCAAAATCTTTACAGATAAGATAAAAAGGAAAGCTGACCTATCTGATACTGTTCTTGCCTCTATGGATGACGAAAAAATTTATGGCAAAGAACTGCATCATTATACATTTGCGGAAGCTCTAGAACATAAACTGTTATCACCTTGTAAAGTTATCATATTAGTTGTCAATGAAAAAGAAGTAAGCCAATCCATTCAACATCTTATTACCGATAAGAATTATGAACTTATTCTTGACGATAGGACCAAGATTAATGGCTGTTATAGAGCCCTTACCAAAATGGATCTGAAACTTGATCTTGAAGATGACCCCAAGCCCATGCGTAGAGCTTTAGCTTTTTGCAAAGATATTGATACTTCTAAACGCATATGCAAAAGATTCAAAAAAGAAAAAGTGCAAGAATCTTTACGCGCTCTTCATAAAAACTATAAAGATACTCCTCCTCTTAACTGTACCCTTGCCCATATTGATGGAACCTTTAGTGCTAAAGAGCGTACAAAACAACTTGACTGGTTAAAGGAAGATGCGGGGGAAAATAC
>NZ_JBHIPV010000102.1:0-701 GCF_042196165.1 Bartonella sp. AP20NXHL
ATATATTAAAGATTGTATTTATGTTTTGTGTTTAATATAGGTTGTTTATTTGAAAGATTAACTTATTGAAATATAATAACTTTTATTTTTGACTAAAAAAATATATATAAAGGGGGGGTAAAAAGAACACCCATAACCCCCATAACCCCCTAAACTCATAACCACAATAGTCTTAATAGGATTTCTTATCATTATAAACTGTCTTTTGAAAATTCACTTAATATGTTTAAAATAACTTTTTACTCTTATTATTTTTTTAAGTACCAACCTTTAAATCTATAAATACGTCTTAATAGCATTTTTATGATTATAAACCGTTTCTTTTGAAAGGCTTAAAGGATCATATGCTTTTCATAAAGCACATTTTAATCATTTACTAAAATCATAAGATTCGTCTGTTAAATAAACTGACATAACCGATAAAATAGACAAAAGCCCATTAAAAGAGATTTTGATAATCTATGAAATAATAGGTTATTTCCTTTAAATCTTGCACCAAAACCATGATCAGAGCCACACCACTGTTGAGTTTTTCAACTAGTGATCAAGGCTTTGGACCGCACCTTATTTTCTAAATTTCTGAGATCTTTTCGATATTTTTTAGGTGCTATTTCTTGTCTTTTCTTCCGATAAAATTGACTATTTTCTCTTTCCACGAGCGGGGTTGCTCCTTGCTGGTAACCTCTTGTGGATCATCAAGC
>NZ_JBHIPV010000103.1:0-327 GCF_042196165.1 Bartonella sp. AP20NXHL
CAACAATACGCCGCCGCGGTACCTCAAACTGATAATGCAAAATATGAATGGCAATTTGTCGTGCTAATATCGCATCAAATAAGCCATGCGGAGGGTCAATAATATATCGGATCGGTACATGCCGAAATCCACCACTTACTGCCTTAAAAGAACAGGAAAGCATGGCTTCCAAACGTTCAGCTTCCGAATACGGATTAAAAATTTCTCTTTTTGCCTCGGGCGTCCATAAATTATAAGCAGCAACCATAACCACCCCCTATAAAAACAATATGACCACCATTTAATCGCCAGAACCAACCCATGCAAACGGCTGTTCTATGATGCAAC
>NZ_JBHIPV010000103.1:337-691 GCF_042196165.1 Bartonella sp. AP20NXHL
TCCAATCGCCTCCTCCATCATTCAACTCTATGCAATTTATCTTGCCTATTTCGTATTGATCTTTAGACATTGATAAACCTTTTCATCTTATGGTATTTAAATGCATGGCAAATGCGCAAAAACGCAAAGCCGTGTAACGAAGTTCAAGCAGCATTCCCACGCAATGCGGACTGTGTACGCGAATCCGTATTGGCATGTCTTGCTGCTTTAAAAATGCGACGGCGACTTTTGGGGTAGCGGTCGCTAAAAACCTGCTCGACGGGCAAACCGATAAAATCGGCAATAGCGCGTTCGGCTTTCTCGTTAGACCGTGTCCAGATATGTTGAACACTGGATGACGAGAGTTGATAAGCT
>NZ_JBHIPV010000104.1:0-690 GCF_042196165.1 Bartonella sp. AP20NXHL
ATTATGCTATTCAGGATGTTCGGAAAGAAGCAAGACAAGCTGCTGCTATTGGTCTAGCGGTGTCCAACTTACGTTACAATGATGCACCAGGAAAGTTAAGTGTTGCACTTGGTAGTGGTATATGGCTCAATCAGTCCGCATTTGCTCTTGGTGCTGGTTATACATCTGAAGATGGAAATATTCGCTCTAGTCTATCTGTGACAAGTGCCGGAGGGCGCTGGGGTGTAGGTGTAGGATTAAGCTTAACTCTAAATTAATAAAATTCACTACGATTATTTTCAAAAATGCTCCTGTCTATACAAGACAGGGGCGAAAAGGGTTGTACGATTAAAAGAACGGCTCCCACAAATAACAGTGCCAGCATTAATGTTGAAAATAAAGAAAGAGAAAAGGTGTGAAGAGTGGTGTGTTTTACGCAAATTTGACAGAAGTCGTGGAGGGGGCTGGTTGGTGGTTGTTAGATGAGAGTGAGCAGCAGATTAAGACAGTTTTTGATGATGCGAAAAAATATGTAGATAAATATTTTTCTGAATCCAAGGATAATGCGATGAGTAATGGTGTTAACGAGTCGAAATCCTAAACCGATATAAAATTTGAAACGTTTAGTTATGATATTAAGAGCGTACGGAAAGAGGCAAGGCAAGCAGCCGCCGTTGGTCTAGCAGTATCCAACCTACGTTACTTCGACGA
>NZ_JBHIPV010000105.1:0-670 GCF_042196165.1 Bartonella sp. AP20NXHL
TATCTTGCTGAACAAAGCTCTCGCTTTCCACTTTGGTAATCACATTATTAACCTGTTCAGTCAATTTATTCTGAACAGTCGTGAGAGCCGTATTAACACCCTCAAACGCATCAGCTACATTCTGATAAGTCTCACTTTTTTCCTCTCCATCAGTATCGAAAGTTTTAATCTTAAAAGTAGGACCTTCTGAGTTTCCATTTCCAAAGTCAGCACCGCCACCAAGATAATTAGCTAAATGGGTACCCACTATATACAGCTGTCCACCATTCACGGCTTCTTCTGAGTTTTGTGTTAAATCACCTGGTGCAAGATTTTTAATTTTACCTGAACTTCTGTCTTTCCCCTCTCCGCGCATAGCACTAAAGGCTTTATCAGTTTTGCTCCACAATAAGGCATCGCCTTGAAATTCTTTATTAATATCGTTTAATTTGTCATTAAAATTATTAACAACAGTATTCAGATGTTTGTTTACATTTATGAAGTTCGTATCAATTCCTGCAAAAGCAGAGCCTACATCGCGATAGTCTTTTGAACCATCTTCTTTACCATCAGCTGTGAAGGTTTTAAGCTTGAATGTAGGGGCTGTCCAAGCGCCATCTTTATAACTAGCACCACCACCAAAATATTTGACTACATTCTCAGATGCTGTTTTGAGATCACTTGTTACAGT
>NZ_JBHIPV010000106.1:0-666 GCF_042196165.1 Bartonella sp. AP20NXHL
GCACTTTTTACACCTTCAAGAAATGTGTTTCTAAAATCAGGATTTGCTGAAAAAACAGGCGTAACATTCGATAAGAATGTAGCCGCTATAGCCAACGAAAGAACTTTAACAAAAGAAAAACGAGAACGTTTTAATTCACTCGCAGCTTGTGGGGCATATAATTTTTTCATAACAAACTCTCCAATGAAAAAACTTAGAAACACCTCCAAAACATAAAAAAGACACATTTTAGCATTATTGATGTCTTTGGAATTCAGAGTAGACGATCATTGCTTAGGGTATGAACGTTTTGAGTCTTTAGTTTTGTTTGTGCTCTCTGTATTGAGACCTAAATGTTTGTCTTTTTGATTATGTTTTGTGGACATAAAGATGACATATTTAGAGTCTAAGTTTTTTAGTGTGCTGTTTTTTCTAACTAAAAAGGGGTCTTTATATTTAATATTACATTTTACTTGGTAGTGGTTACTATAAAATCCTTTGTACTAGGTTTTAGTATTTATTTTCCTAATTATAGACTTTATTTTTATTAGAAAGCATGGTTTTGTTAATAATAAGTAAAGTAAAAAGAAATTGTAATATGTCTGGAATATAGTTTTCCTTGGATAACTGGCTTTTTAGTTGGATTTTTTCTTTTTAATATATCATATAATGATATATGCGCGGTCT
>NZ_JBHIPV010000107.1:0-660 GCF_042196165.1 Bartonella sp. AP20NXHL
CTTTGCACGCATTTCTATTGCCAATTTATCAACGGCTTCACGCGGTGCTTTTGCACGTGATATACGTCCGTTTGGTTCTCTTACCTGCCCTGCTATTTTAGGGCGTCCCCTCTTTTTATTTTTTTTCACAGATAACCTCAGACACCTGTTTAACGTTTTCCCAAATTTCCTCTGAGTTTGACCATGTCTCTCCACCCAAAGTCACTACAAATAACAGTAACGCTATTGATATACAAAGGGCTGGTATTTTTTTCCAATCATCATCATCACCCATCATCCACACGAAGATAATGACAATCATTACAATTAGAAAGCCTGCTGTTATATTACAGAATGTCTCAATCTTATTATTATGTTGTAATGATGTTATCTCCTGATCTGTAATAGTATAGTTATAAACTGGCTTAGATTTACAGATTGCACTAAAGGTATGGAGCGGCGGCTTATCAGACATTTAAATACCCTCTATTAAAAAGGAACACTGTCATTCATAACGGTATGGGGCGTATCAAGAGGTCTGTAAATGCTTCTGTCATAAGCAGATGACTGATCTTGATTATCATCATTTTTGCCATCTAAAAGCTTTAACTCGCCTTTGTACTGAGGCAATATGACTTCTGTTACATAGCGATCAACACCGTTTTTATCTTGCCATTTACG
>NZ_JBHIPV010000108.1:0-650 GCF_042196165.1 Bartonella sp. AP20NXHL
TCGTCGTTATAAAGAATGTCTACTTCACGATCAGCCAATTGATAGCTTGCCATATGGTCATTCTCATTGATTTTCTCAGTTGACCAGCCTAGGCTTTTTAAAAGTGCATGAGCACTTTCCATGGTGAGACGATCATCAGTGTCATCCGCTTCATCCACTTCCTCTGCCGCTTCAACAGCAGTTGTTTTAGAAGCAACAGATGCTGTTTGCGGATCCAAGCTCAAAATCGGAGCGTTTTTAGGAAAACCAGTCCGATAACGGCGTGCAAGAGCAAGGACGTTATCAATAATATGTGCTATGTTTTCCCTTATCAAAGCTGAAAAGTTTTTATCCTTCAAACTTTCCTTATAAAATTTGAGTTTTTCAACATCCCCAATAAGAATAAGTGCAATAAGGTGCAACTTCGCAAAATCATATTCACTGTCTGGGGACAAAGCCGCATAATCATAGATGATTTGATTCACATTTTGTCGATCAGCCCAGCACAAAATATCCGCACTGATCTGTTTCAGCTTGCCTTCATCCAATTCAGTACTAGAAACTGCATAAACTTCTTCTGATTCTTTAAGAACGGTATATTGGGGAGTATTGATGAAAATAGATCGATAAGCTGTAGAAAAACCAAGTGTTGAAAGAGAAACCTTGAAGGT
>NZ_JBHIPV010000109.1:0-637 GCF_042196165.1 Bartonella sp. AP20NXHL
TCATACTTAGCTTTACCACCTAAAGATTGCGCAACACCGCTCCCTAGAGCATATAGCTGGTTACCCGCTACAGCATCGCTTGAAGTAGCACTAATGTCTCCATTGGTAAGCGATGTTATCTTGCTGTTTGTCTTCTCTTCACCATGCGTCGCTACAAACGCACCTTTGGACTTATCCCAAAACAACGCATCGCCTTGAACAGTGGTGATGTCCTTTTCAATCTCTTTGGTAATTTCATCCTTAATATTACTGAACTTATCTTTAACTTTATCGAATGAATCTCCAACACCAGCAAAGGCAGACGCAACAGTACTATATTCTTTATCTTCTGTTACCCCATCCGCTTTAAAGCTCTTAACCGTGAATGTAGGCGCACTCCAAGTTCCATTCTCATAACTAGCGCCACCACCTAAAGACTGCGCAACTTTATCACCTAGAGCATATAGCTGATTACCCGCTACAGCATCACTTGAGTCTTTAGTTATAGACCCATTGGAAAGCGATGTTATCTTGCTGCTTGCATTCTCTTCACCATGCGTCGCTACAAACGCACCCTTGGACTTATCCCACAACAACGCATCAGCCTGAGCAGTGCTAATTTCATTGGTAATCTCTTTATGTAAATCCGTGAAAGAAG
>NZ_JBHIPV010000110.1:0-622 GCF_042196165.1 Bartonella sp. AP20NXHL
AAAATTATCGAAAACCGCAGGAAATAAATATGTTTACAGATAAGCAGCTAAGAGCCTTGTTTGGCATTATAACTTTTATATTTTTATGTTTTTTAGGAATTAAAAAAAATCCCTACTTTATTCAAAGTATTTTGACATTCGCATCTGTTTCTTTGGTAATAGTCACAGCGGTTTTTGCAATTTTATGCAATTCTCATATTCCTTTTGAGTTGCAGAACAATCCAAAATACAAACGCGGCAATACAACAGGTTGGAAGACATTAACACGTGATTTACAACAGTATATGCACAGACTTTTAAAGCTAATAAGTTTAGCGCTTGTCGTTTTAATTTTCCCAAATAGTTATAAAGAAACTGTTTCTTTACCTTTCATTTCTAAGTACGTGGAGTACAAGCTTTCTTTTCCATTGGATACTGTACTTTGGTACTCAGATATTGCTCTTTGGTATTCTTTTTTAGTTTGTGTATTGTTTCTTATGTTACGTACACGCAGTTTAATAAACATATCTATTTACACACTACAGTGCTCAGTTAAAAAGCTATAGTAAAATTTCCGATTTTATAAAACTGTTTAGATTAAATGGCGTTGTCTCTTCTCAACGTTCATAGATGAAATCAACAA
>NZ_JBHIPV010000111.1:0-615 GCF_042196165.1 Bartonella sp. AP20NXHL
GCATCCATAATACGTGAAAAATCAAGCGCTAATAAGAGTATAATGAGTACAATCCATTTCGTATAACGCGACATCACTTTTACACTTTTGTAGGTCATGATGATTTCTTGAAGTATTTCTTTTTCTGCTTCCGTAAGCTCTGTATCGTCTTGCGTTTTTTTTCTAGCCATGTTTCCACCCACACACGCGTTCACCTAGATTATTGTGCTTTAAGATCTCTCTTGCTAAGTTTGAACTGATGGCGTTCAGATCTTGCTTATCTAAATAAATTGGCAACCAGCCAACACAAGAAGAAGCATATTTATTTGTCGTGCAACCAGTCAGAGAGAGCAGCACGCACATCAGCATCACTTTTTTGATTAACTTCACTTTCCACCTCCAGACGTGTTGTGGCTGCTTTTAAAGCTTTTTCTGTTTGCTTTTGTTGCTCTGCTTTTTTCCCAAGAGTAAAAGCTCTTGCTAATGCAATAAAAAAAGCGACTAAAGCCGCGCCTGTTATCATCAGATTTCTTTTCATCCATAAGATCATAGACGATGCTCCTGAAAGCGTTTAGCAACAAAGAAAATACCAGCACATGCGGCTAAAATCATAATGGTGGCCAAAGCCCATTGGAT
>NZ_JBHIPV010000112.1:0-344 GCF_042196165.1 Bartonella sp. AP20NXHL
AAAATACCTCTATATCGCTATTTAAAACCAGAGGAAGAAAATCATTTACAAAAAGGTTCTGATGGCGAGGTTCATATGTTTTATAATGGTATTTTTACCTCCCCCGATGATGCCGCGCGTTATGCCGTCCAATTTGCTGACAACGATCATGATCATCTTTATTTTACATATTTTCCGCAAGCTAAAGACATGCTAGTAGAGGCAGGTATAGCGGTTTTTCAGAAGTTTTTTGAAGGCAGCACTTGGGGGGTGAGTAATTCGACGAAGAAGTTCCAAGATTTTATCACTCATTATGGCAATGACAAGGCTATTGTAAGTGCGCATAGTCGAGGTACCCTAACAGT
>NZ_JBHIPV010000112.1:354-601 GCF_042196165.1 Bartonella sp. AP20NXHL
GGGATGCATGACTTTGAAAAGCGTGGTATTCACGGTATAGCAGGCAACACGAGTATCAATCTTTTTGGTCCAGCTTACAACGCTCAATCGATGGCTAATACACTCGATTATTTAAGTGATGGCAAGCAAACCTCTGTCGGTTTAGAAAACCACGCATATGACTTTGTTGGTATAAAGTTTGGTGGAAATCCTGCTACTTTTGATAAGATCCCTTCAGGGAGTAGTCCTGGGAACGAGGCATGGAGAA
>NZ_JBHIPV010000113.1:0-587 GCF_042196165.1 Bartonella sp. AP20NXHL
CTTTTGGAACATAATTTGCAAAAAGGCATTGTATCTCCAGCATATTCAAGGAGATAAAACATGGAAACTCGCATTCCTGAAAACACACCATTCGAGACGAATTTTCTAGGAGAAACATCTCTAGAAGAAAAATATTCACTCTTTCACACACCCATTTCATGGTCCGCAATCTTTGCGGGACTGGTGACAGCTCTTGCCACCTCAATCTGCCTTTCTTTTCTGGTCGCCGCTTTAGGCTTAAGCCAAATGGATTTTACTTCTTCAACCCCATTTGAAGGCTCTTTCCTCTCCTTTGGCGTGGGCTCTGTTATCGTTACACTGATTAGCCTAGCCTTGGGAGGCTTTGTAGCTGGACGTTTTGCTGAAACCTCAGGGACTCTTCATGGCTTTCTCACTTGGGCTCTCATAACATTGCTGATGACCCTCCAAGCCATCCACGTGGTTTCTAGTACAGCAAAGATAGGAGCTAAAACGGCTCTAGAAAACAGCTCCATGGTCCAACAAACCGTGGACAGCCTCAAAAACAATATTTCCCCCATACTTGCAAACTTAAACAGCGAAAGTCTTGAAAAGTTTTTTGCAAAAAA
>NZ_JBHIPV010000114.1:0-566 GCF_042196165.1 Bartonella sp. AP20NXHL
TGTGCGTCTAACACGATGTTGCCCGTTGCCCCAAGGATAGAGGAGACCGTTGTGGTATGCGATTGAGATGTATCGGAAGATTTCTCATGCAAAAAGCCACTTGATGACGATTGTGCTTGCTGATCCAAGTGTTCTTGGGCGCTTTTGATAGTAATCTTTCCCCCAGAGTGAATGGTAATATCCACTTGTTTCTGATCTCCTGGTGCTTTCTCTCCTGACGTTTCCTCTGCCTTACCGGCTACGAGCGTCGAGGCTACAACTTCCGTGTTGTTTACTGAGTCAATGGCAATGCCTTCACCCCCTGTTATGCTTGACCCCACAACTTGGCGCACATCCATCTTGTTATGCTCAGATTTACTGCTACTAAACACCCCACCGTCTTTATGGTACGACATCTCATAATGTAAGCTATCCTCTGCATTATTGATCAGGACATCGTTGCTGGCTTTCAGCCCCACCTTGCCATCAGCCGCAATGGAACTGCCTGTGATGCTAAGATCATGCGGTTTGCCATCCTGCCCTGCAATGACAGTGGTATCACCTCCCGATTTTATCGAAGAGCCAAC
>NZ_JBHIPV010000115.1:0-566 GCF_042196165.1 Bartonella sp. AP20NXHL
GCCGTTCTATCTTGTCAAAATACCCCGTTATACACTCCCAACCCAATTGACCCGCTGGAACCATGGGTTGATCGGGGGATTCAAGCAATTTTCTCCCTAAAAAAGCACGTCTTACAACCTTTTTATTGAAAGCTGCCCCTTGGATATCGGGCATCATGCACTGTAGCTGCTTAAATTCTTCCTCGCTATAATCACGAAGTTCTCCAGTGCTTAAATCGGGCGCTTTGTAATACCTCTCGCTTTCAAACCAACGGCATTCAACAAGTGTTCAAGGCATTGATTTATAATCATAATCTAGCGTTATTCATATTGAATGAGAACCCTGAATAACGTAAGATTCTCTCATCTTAAATCTGTGTATCTTGAATCAATCAAAATCACTTGCTTGCACGTCACAAGCGGGGTTGATGTGTGGGTAAAAACTATAGCAGAAAGGAGTAAAAATGGTTCTTATGAATCGTCTTAATGCAAGGGCTGTCGCAACATTGGGAGCTGGCAAATATAATGATGGTGCCGGCTTGCTTCTCCATAAGCGTAAAGATGGTGGTGCTCAATGGCTTTATCGT
>NZ_JBHIPV010000116.1:0-563 GCF_042196165.1 Bartonella sp. AP20NXHL
TTTAACTCGCCTTTGTACTGAGGCAATATGACTTCTGTTACATAGCGATCAACACCGTTTTTATCTTGCCATTTACGAGTTTGTAGTCGCCCCTCGATATAAACTTTGCTGCCCTTATTCAGATACTGAAGCGCTATTTTTGCCAAGTGTGGATTAAACACCACAATGGAATGCCATTCGGTTTTGTCTATTCTATTATTGGTTGCCTTGTCTGTATAGCTCTCAGACGTTGCCATTCGAAAATTGACCACCTCGGCGCCAGATGACATTGTTTTGCTTTCGGGATCAGCACCTAAATAGCCAATTAACATCACTTTATTAAGCATTTGCTTTCTGTCCTTTAATGGAAAATAGTACTTAGAACAAAACATAACTCACAACTGATGGTAGTATAACACATTATGGTGTATTTTTACAAACAGAATTTATCATAACACACTGAATCTACAGTATGAATCCCATTTTTATTTTACTTAACAGCTTGCATTTTGATACGTTTTGTGCAATAAAGAGATGTTCTTTTATATTTCGATTGGTTATTTTAATCGTTTATTTGGATCGCT
>NZ_JBHIPV010000117.1:0-562 GCF_042196165.1 Bartonella sp. AP20NXHL
CATTACGATATCTTGACTTTGATAAAAGCTTTCTGCCCCTCTGAATTGTTCGGATAGTACTGAACCTTCTACAGTGGATTTTGTTTTTATCGTATGATAGGCATCCCTTTTGCTTCATGGTTAAAAAATTTCATATCAAGTTCGCGTCTTTTCTTTTTGATAAGTGATTGCTCAGCTTTACGTAAATGCGTTATCATTTGCATCTTTATAGATTCATTGTGGATCATGGCTAATGAACCATCGATATGTGCTTGAAGGTCTGCAATATCTTTCAGGTTTTCTTTTGTTTGAAGTTCATCAAATAGATTTCTGAGGTATTTAAAACGATTTTCTACGTTTTCAAAAGTTTTCAAAGTTATAGCTTTATCTAGCACCGAGAAAAATTGTAAACGCGCAAAAAGATTTTTGCCCATTTGATCAAGAGATCCAGAAATTTTGTTTTCGTCCTCCAATAGCTTTTGATATGATTCCCTTGAATGCTGATTACTCTTATAGAGCGCTTCTGGCTCTTTGAGAAAAAAACTAGAAAAGTCTATTTTCTGAGGTCCAGTTTTCTGACTCT
>NZ_JBHIPV010000118.1:0-551 GCF_042196165.1 Bartonella sp. AP20NXHL
TCCATATCTTAGAAAATAACTTTTGCCAATAGGCAGTATGGAGGCATTTGTGAATAAACCAGTGTTTATAAATTCTGATGAAATTCTCTTAGTGATGTGCGAAAATGAAGAGCAAAATCTCGCTAAATCTGGTCCTTTCTTAGAAGAAAGTGACATGATCAAATTTATCGACCAAGCCGATAATGCTGTCCAAATTTTGCGTATTGAACCAACGACTAATCGTTGCGAAGATATCTCTGAAGATATTGCCGAATTCTATCTTAAAGAATGTGAAGAGCAGTGTTTCAACGGAAACATTCCTCACGATTTTATTCTACACAGCACAGCATACGGTTTTTTTTTAGATGATATAAAACAGCGCGAATATGATGATGCAATGTATGGTTCTTACGAACAACAACACCGTTTGCGTCCTTGTGATGTGCTTTAAAAGCTAAAGGCGTTTTTAAAAGACGCCACCTTTTCAAAAAATTCACCACACAATGCAATGCCGTTCTTTTGCAAGAACGACAAAGGCAGAATCTAACTTAAAGGAGTAAAACCATGGAAAA
>NZ_JBHIPV010000119.1:0-538 GCF_042196165.1 Bartonella sp. AP20NXHL
TCCCCCAGTTTGCAATTTACCGGCTATGGCAATGATGCAAAGACCATTCATGGAGTTTGGTTTCCAGAAGAATTTGGTGACCGTGTAGCCATTGATGCCATCACTACAACTATCCGAAGAGCAAAGCCGGTCCAGATGCTTCATTGGATCAATGATACCACCTATAGTGTCCTTCTCCATGGACCCGTAGTAATCACCACGATCAATAAAGACCATGACTATATCAGTCGTTCTGGTCAATCCCAACGCATCCGCTATTCCATTACGCTCTTTCCCTTTTTTAATGGCGGAAAACCACAAGGACAATACCAAGAGGGACAAATCCAAGTGGGACAAACTCTATGAAGATACCAGAAAAGCATGTTATTGTAGAGCTAGAGGATATGAGCCTCGATCTCCTTTGCTTTCACCATGTCATGGCAGTGTTCAGAGACCGGAGGCAAGTTGGGGCACTAAACGGTTATTTAGAAGCCACACTGGAAGCTAATCCAGAGATTGCCAAATATGGTGTGTTTTTACCGCGGGGCTTAAAGGTCAT